>CAKSWS010000035.1 GCA_934512155.1 uncultured Eubacterium sp.
AATTCTTACCGAATAGTTATGCGCTAACTGTAAATTTGTTAATGTGTAACTTCTGCTTGATGTTGTTACTGCCTTTTCCCAATTTCCTGTCGGACTTGACAGTGTTTCTACCACATAGCCTGTGGCGCTTGTTGCCGTATTCCAGTTTACTGTTGCACTGAATCCTGAAATATTTGTAATTGTAACATTATCAATATTTCCTATTTGTGCTTCGCCTAAACCCGAATATATAGGAATAATAAATGTCTTTGGAGCAGAAATAAGGTTTGCGTTTTTGTATGCCTTATATGTAATTCCTGCTTCGGATGCCGCAGCCTGAACATTTGCCATATATTCATGTTCATATCTGTTAGATGAAGCCGGGTTAACATTGAATTTTTGTAAGTATCCGTTGCATTGCGTGCTTGTAAAGTTTTTAGCTATCCACTTTGCACCGTTGTAAATAGAAAGGTAAGGGTTTGTCCAAGGTCTGTTGTAGGAATCACCGATAAGGTCGGAGCGAATATATCCTGTAAGTGTGCTTCCGTTGTATGTAACTTTTACATTGTACCAAACATATCCGTCAGCTTGTTTTGCAGTTGATGAAATATATGTTGCATTTGTTCCTTTTGGAAGTGTTGCAAGAATTTTACTGCTTGTGTTTGGTTCGCTTCTTAAACGAACATTGGTTGTATTGGTTGAAAAACCGCTGACGCTTGCAGAAGCCCATTTAAGTCCGTCTGTTGCACCGGTGTTTGCACCAATATTATAATAATTGTAAATTCCCGGGTAAGAAGAGTTTTTGCCGCTTGCACCTCCGGCAGTCGGTTTTGCTCCTCCTACTTCCTGCACGATTTTTGATGCTAAGTAGTAAGCAGAAAGTCCGCTGTCTTTAGCAGCTTTCATAATTGCTTGACTGTATTTTGTTTTAGGTGAATATGTAACATAATTACCATTAGTATCGTAATACTCAATATATGAGTTATACATCCAAGTGTTTTTAATTATTGTTTCAACTCCGGCTTCTGTTTGTGCAGAATTATATGCAGTTGATTCAAATTGATAAATATATGTTTCATCAAGAAAGTTAATAGGGTTTAAGTAATATTCAACAGCACTTTCCGATGCCGATACCCAAGAAGAGCCCTCTTGAATAACATAATTTCCGTTTTTGTAACATCTTGAACATTTGCAATAGAAATTCCTGCTTGCATTACTGCTTGTCATTTGAATTACCTGTTGCGAATGGGGAGTTCTTTCATTTGCAACTGCTTGTGATAATGAAAGACCCGTTTGCAATGCTTCAAATTTCCAGTTAGGGTATTTATTGTGAAGCTCTGTCAGTTTTGCTATATAAACGTCTGTAAAACCTTGGTTCGCAAGCTCTTGTTCAAAGCTGGATGCATAAGCGGTCATTAACGAACCGGCAGGTAAAACGCTAAAGCAAAGTATAATACTAAGCATTAAGCTTATTATTCGTTTTTTCATTGTTTATTTACTCCTTAGTAATAAAAATATTATAATTATTGTTGCATATTTTAACTGTTTTGTCAATTAAATAGTGGCTTTTGTAATTATTTATTTAAAGGCATTTTTGCTATTTAGTTGCAGTACTTTTACTAATTGTGTATAATAAAGGTATATTAATCATAGGAGATATGGTTTATGTCAAAAGTATCTGTAATAGTTCCCGTATATAACGGTGAAAAGTATTTAACCGATTGCTTAAACAGCATTATTAATCAATCACTGAAAGATATTGAAATTATAATTGTTGATGACGGTTCTTCCGATTCTTCTTTAAGTATAATTAACTCTTTTGCAGAAAGTGATAGCAGAATTACTGTTCTAACTCAGCAAAATCTTTTTGCCGGTATTGCACGCAATAACGGTTTTGAAAAAGCAACAGGCGAATATGTGGCTTTTCTTGATTGTGATGATTTATTTGACGAAAATATGCTTTGTGAAATGTATAATAAAGCAAAAGTATATGATGCCGATATTTGCGTTTGTTCAGCAGTTAAATTTAATAACGAAAACGGTGAAAATATTGATTATTCTTACAGTTTAAAAGCAAATGATTTGCCTGAAAGCGATGTTTTTTCTTCTAATGATATAAGTGATAATGTTTTTAATTTTACATCTCCTTGCCCTTGGAATAAGCTTTTTAAAACATCCTTTATTAAATCCGAAAACATTAGGTTTCAGAAAACACAGCGCACAAATGACTTGCTTTTTACCTATTTGTCCCTGGCTTCTGCTAAAAAAATTACATGTGTCAATAAACCGTTTGTAAAATACAGAACTCAAAATAAAAGTAGTTTACAAGGTTCATCATCGTCTTTATCTCTTGATTTTTATACTGCACTTTACGGACTGAAAAAAGAACTTCAAAACAGAAAAATTTATACCAAATTTGAAAAAAGTTTTGTTAACCGAGCTTTAAGCACCACTCTTTATATCTTTAATTCTGTTGCAGATAAAAAGGAATTTTTTGAACTTTGCGATTTACTTAAAAATAAGTATGTTTACGATTTGGGAATAATAGGACATTCAAGAGGTTACTTTTATGTGAAAAAAGATTTTGATGTGTTTTTTGATATTATTTCAATGTCAGCAGAAGATTTATATCAAAAATATAAAAATCCTGTTAAAACAGATGTTATTCCTTTTGTTGACATAGATAATTGGCAGTGTCCCGTTCAATATGAAAGCACCGGCACGGTGAAAATATCTGTAATCATTCCTGCTTATAATGTTGAAAAATATATTGAAGAATGTGTTTGTTCGGTTTTAAATAATTCTTTTAAAGATATTGAAGTAATTGTTGTTAATGACGGTTCGTCTGATTCAACATTGCAAATTATTGAAAAAATTAAGCAGCATGATAACAGATTAACGGTTATTTCAAAAAGTAATGACGGTCAGTCTGCCGCAAGAAATGACGGAATTGCCTTGGCAAAGGGTAAATATATTCTTTTTGTGGACAGTGATGATTATATTCATCAAAAGTCATTGGAGTATTTATACTATAATGTTGAAAACGATAATTTAGACCAGTTATATTTTACAGCCGTGTCATTTTATGACGGCGTTAATGCTAATGATTATTCTTTTTTTGATAATCTTTATAAACGCAAGCATGATTATTCAAATGTTGTTACTGGCAGAGAATTTTTTACAATTTGTGCAAATAACGGCGAGTTTAGACCTTCACCGGTAATGGTAATCAGTAAGCGTGAATTATTTGTAGATAATAACATATCTTTTGAAAAGAATTTACTTCATGAAGATAATTTGTTTACCATTCAGTGTCTTTCTTTTGCTAAAAGAGTAAAATATGAAAATGCCGCTCTTTATTACCGCCGTGTCAGAAATGATTCTATAATGACAGGGGCAAGCAAAATTAAAAGAACGTATTCATATTATAAAATTATTAAACTTGTTGAAGATTTTGCTTTAAAGCAGCATTTTATGGATGATAAGCCGTTTTATGATGCGCTTATGCATCAACTTTCTGTTATGAATATAAGTGCATGTGAGGTTGTTAAGAATCTTGATGAACAGGAATTAATTGATTTTATTCATGCTCTTGATGAAAAAACAGGCATTGATTTTTATAATCATATAAATGCCGTTTTAAGAATAAGAAGTAAAAGTGAAGCGTATGCTAAAAGTTCAAAAAATAATCATGAAATAGCTGTTATGAATGAACTAATAAAAAATCATAATAAAGTAATTTTGGAAAATGAAAACAAACAATTGAGGCAAAATATTTCTTCTGCAAACGAAGAAATAAAAAGATATAAATCCTTGCTTTCAAAAAAACTTGTGGTTTTTGCTTTGAAATTAGATGCATTTATAAAAAAACTTAAAAGAAAATAAATAAAAGCCCGTATAATACGGGCTTTTTGTAATATTTTTAATCTGTATAAAATAACGATTTCTGTTGGTTTTTACTGTATCTGTAAACCGAAAGTACAATTCCTATTGCTAAATAAATACTAAGGCTTGATGAACCGCCTGCAGAGAATAAGGGAAGTGTAATGCCTATGCACGGAAGTAAGGAAAGCTCCATTCCTATATTAACAAATACTTGTGCAAAAAGCATAACGGCAACGCCTGTGCACATTAAATAACCAACATTATCTCTTGCGCTTAAACCGATTTTTGTAACTCTTAAAATTAAAAGTGCAAGCAACAATATAACTGCCATGGTACCCACAAAACCAAATTCTTCACCGGCTACGGTTAAAATCATATCGTTTCTGTTTTCCGGAACAGCACCGCTTTGTGTCATTTTGCCTTGTAAAAAACCTTGCCCGAATAATCCGCCGCTACCAAGTGCTATTTTTCCGTTTGTTTGTTGGTACATAACGTCTTTATAATTGTCCGGGTAAAACAAAGCAACAATTCTCTGTCTTTGAATGCCGCTTATTATGTTGAATTTCCAAGCAACAATAAATCCAACAACTATGGCACATATGCCGGCAACAAAGTACCCAATGTTTACTTTTGCAAAAAACAACATTCCTATGAACATAATTAAGAAAATAAGGGCAGAACCTGCATCACCGGTAATCATAACAAGTCCTATAGGTACTGCGCCGTGAATAACTAAAGGAATAATTGTTTTTAATTTGTTCAACTTATCTTTAACCAAATCAAGATGGTAGGAAAAAGAAATTATAAAACCTACTTTTAAAAGTTCGGATGTTTGAATGGTGAAAATTCCAAAATCAAGCCAGCTTCGTGCTGTTTGTCTTGCAGACGGAGCTGTGCCGAAGAAAAATGTTATAATCATCAGTCCTACGCAACCGGCAGCTATAAACGGCCATAACTTACTTATGAATTCGTAGTTAATCACGGATATTGCCAGTGCAATTATTATACCGCCTATAACCGTTATAAACATTGCCTTAACTTCAGATGTAATAAAAGCACCGTCTTTCAGCGATGAGTAAGTTGCACTGTAAACAAGCGTAAGCCCGTAGGCGGAGGCAATCATAGCAGTTATGATTGAAACAAAATCAAGTCCGCCGAAAAAATCACCGATTGTAGTTTTCCTTTTTAATGTTTCCAATCAATCGCCTCCTGTCAAATCTTTTTATATTATATATTCACTTTAATCCATTTTCAAGATATAAATTATTAATAGTTGAAATAACCGTATTTTATGTTATAATAATTATACTTTTTAATAAGGTGGTTAAATAATGCTCAGTGATATTGAAATTGCACAACAGGCAAATATGAATAATATTCGTGAAATTGCTGCAAATACCGGTATTCTTGATGATGAACTTGAACTTTATGGTAATTATAAGGCTAAAATTTCAGATTCTGTATTTCAGCGTCTTAAAAACAAAAAAGATGGAAAACTGATTCTTGTTACAGCTGTTAATCCAACACCGGCAGGTGAGGGTAAAACAACTGTTACAATTGGTTTGGGTCAGGCAATGGCAAAAATCGGTAAAAAAGCAATTTGTGCTTTAAGAGAACCGTCATTAGGTCCTGTTTTCGGTATTAAAGGCGGCGCAGCAGGCGGTGGATACAGTCAGGTCGTTCCTATGGAAGATATTAACCTTCATTTTACAGGGGATATGCATGCAATTACAAGTGCAAATAATCTTATGTGTGCAATTCTTGATAATCATATTCAACAGGGTAATGAATTACAAATTGACCAAAGAAGAGTGTTAATAAAGCGTTGCCTTGATATGAATGACCGTGCTTTAAGAAATATTGTTTGTTCACTTGGTGGTAAGCTTAACGGCATTCCTCGTGAAGACCACTTTATAATTACGGTTGCTTCCGAAGTAATGGCTATTTTGTGCCTTTCAGAAGATTTGTTTGATTTAAAAAGAAGGCTCGGCAATATTCTTGTTGCTTATACATATGACGGAAAACCGGTTTATTGCAAAGATATAAAGGCAGACGGTGCAATGACTGTTTTACTTAAAGAAGCTATTAAGCCAAATCTTGTGCAAACTCTTGAAAATACACCTGCTTTAATGCATGGTGGTCCATTTGCAAATATTGCACACGGTTGTAATTCTGTAAGAGCAACAAAAACTGCATTAAAACTTGCTGATTATTGTGTAACGGAAGCCGGTTTTGGTTCTGATTTAGGTGCAGAAAAATTCCTTGATATTAAATGCAGATTTGCAAATTTAAAACCAAGTTGCATTGTTCTTGTTTCAACGGTTCGTTCAATGAAATATAACGGCGGTGTTCCTAAAGCTGATTTAACATTGCCTAATATGGAGGCTTTAAAGAAAGGCTCGGTTAATCTTGGCGCACATATTGATAATTTGAAAAAGTTTGGCGTGCCTGTTGTTGTGGCAATTAACCATTTTTATGCAGATAAAGATGAGGAAATTAATTTTATAGAAGAGTTTTGTAAAAATAAAGGCGCTGATTTTGCTGTAACAAAATGCTTTGCAGAGGGCGGTTCCGGTTCGATTGAGTTGGCAGAAAAAGTAGTTAATGCCTGTGAAAAAGAAAATAACTTTAAATTCCTTTATGATATTGATATGTCAATTTATGAAAAAATCGAAACCATTGCCAAAGAAATTTACGGTGCAGACGGTGTAGATTACACAAAAGAGGCAAAGAAAAGCATTGATGAGTTTATTGCTTTGGGTGCGAATAAAATGCCGGTTTGTATGGCAAAAACTCAATACAGTTTATCTGATAATCCGTCATTACTCGGTAAACCCGAACATTTCAGAATCACTGTTTCATCAGCAAACCTTTCAAATGGTGCCGGCTTTGTAGTTTGTCAAACAGGTTCAATAATGACTATGCCTGGTCTTTCAAAAACACCTGCCGCTTATAAGATAGATATTGATGAAAACGGTAATACGATAGGTTTGTTTTAATGGATAAGTTTATTTCAGAAAGTTATAACGATACTGTTAATTTCGCAATGGATTTTGCAAAAAAATTACCTAAAGGTACTGTTATTGCTTTTTTAGGCGATTTAGGAGCTGGAAAAACTGCTTTTACAACAGGATTTGCAAAAGGATTGGGGATTTCTCAAGATATTTCTTCTCCCACATTTGCAATTTGCAACGAATACAGCGGAAACGGTAATGTGCTTTATCATTTTGATATGTATCGTGTAGACGGGTGGGATGATTTGTATTCCACAGGCTTTTTCGATTATCTTGATACGGATGCTTATATTTGCATTGAGTGGAGTGAAAATGTATTCGGCGCTTTACCGGACACATCCATTATTGTTGAAATTAATAAATTATCGGATAATCAAAGAGAAATTAAGATTTGTAATAAGGAAGAATATATTTAATGTATGTTTTGGCTGTCGATTCTTCGGCTGTTACAGCGTCAGCTTGTTTGGCAAAAGACGGAGAAATTATTAAAAGCGAATTTTTAAATAAAGGTTTAACTCACAGCGAAACTTTGTTACCTATGATTGAACGGGTAATGGACGGTGTTGGCTATGATAAGCTTGACGCTATAGCCGTTAATGCAGGTCCCGGTTCGTTTACAGGTGTAAGAATAGGAATCGCAACGGTTAAGGGCCTTGCTTTTCCAAACAGCACTCCTTGCGTTTCAATTTCTACTCTTGAATCTGTTGCATACAATTTTCTTAATGAAAAAGTTATTGTTTGTGCAGTTATGGATGCAAGAAGAATGCAGTTTTATAATGCTTTTTTCAGTGTTGAAAACGGTGTTGTAACTCGTTTGTGTAATGACCGGGCAATTTCTCTTGAAGATTTAAACAAAGAGTTTTTAAAGTATGATAAAGTTGTTATAGCGGGGGACGGTGCAAAACTTTGTTTTGAAAATTCAAATGCTGAAAACATTATACTTGCAGATTATGATAAAATTTATCAAAATGCCATAGGTGTTTATTTCGCAAGTAAAAATAAAGAAAAAATCAGCCCCGAGAGTCTTGTTCCGGTATATTTAAGACTCAGTCAGGCTGAAAGAGAATTAAAATTGAAAAAGGAGAAATAATTATGGTAGTATTGGGCAGTGATCACGCAGGGTTTCCGTTAAAAGAGGAAATTAAAACATATCTTGAAGAAACAGGCGTTGATTATATTGATGTAGGTTGCTATTCACCTGAAAGATATGATTATGCCGTTTCTGCACAAAAAGCGTGTGATAAGGTTGTTTCAGGCGAATGTGATTTTGCAATTCTTTGTTGTGGCACAGGTGTGGGAATTTCAATGGCAGCAAATAAGGTTAAGGGCATTCGTGCTTGTTGTTGTTCAGATTACTTCAGTGCAAAATATACTCGTGCGCATAATGACGCAAATTGCCTTTGCATGGGTGCCAGAGTTTTAGGTGCCGGTCTTGCTATTGAAATGGTGGATGTTTTTCTTAATACAGAATTTGAAGGCGGCAGACACCAAACAAGAATAGACCAAATTATGGCTATTGAAAAAGGTGAAAAACTTTATTAATTTATAAAAATTAAAACCCATCGCATTGCGATGGGTTTCTTTTTTACTTTAATATTCAATTACGACCATTTTAATGCTTTAACAGAAAAACCGAGGCTTGAATCAAGTTTGTTTTTTTGAATTACGGCAACTACTTTCTTTTTATTACAACCGCTGTTATTTTCAGCAGTAACTGTTGCGGTTACTTTGTAATAATTGTTGTTGCCTAAATATTCTATTTCTTGAATTGAAATCGAATGTGTTTGTTTTTCAATCTTATTTCCTGCGTTTGCCGTTATTGAAAATGTATCGTTATTTTGATTGTAAGTAATCGGTGCTTTTGTATTTGCCGTGTCAGAGTTGCAATTCGTTTTATAGCCAACTACCGTTTGTGCAAAGTATTTAAATAAGTCAAGCACAATTTCGCCTGAGGCAAATGTTGAAGAAGTAGAACCGTTTTCTTGAACCATCCAGCAAGCAACATGATTTGCCAATGTAACCGGTACCTTTTCGTTGTTTTCATAGTTTGCAGTGTAAAGATAAGGAACTTCAAGCATGTAAGTAACTGTTGAAATATCGCTGTCGCTGAATTTTACGGGAGTGCCTTTGTCTGATGTTGAAGGTACTTTGTCTTTATCTCCGGGAAGTGTTGTTAACTCTGCATTTGTTGTTTCTTTAGCTTTTCCTGTGTTATTTGGAACAGACGGTTTGTCATTGGGAGTAACATCTTGATTTTTATTATCCGAGTTGTTTTTTACGTTGCTTGATGACGGTGCATTTTTAGGATTGCTTATTTTTTTATCGGTTTTTTTACCGTCTTTGTCAACTTCATATGCGTTGCCGTTTTCGTCGTAAACAACTGCAACCGTGTTTCCGTTTTCGTCTTCTTCAAATCCAAAAAGTTCTCCTGAATTTTCAAGATTATTGGGTTGAGTGGTTGTAGTGTCATATTCAGTTGTCTTTTTTGAAGAGCAAGCTGCAAAACATCCGCTTATTAATAATGTTAATGCAAGAAACAATGCAATTTTTTTAGTCAAATTTAACACCTCTGTTATTTTCATTTATGTTAATTATATATAAAATGTCGTGAATTGTAAATACTTAAACTAATTTTGAACAATTAATTAAATGTTTGTTCATAATATTTACATAATTTTAAAATTTGTATTATAATACCTACTTGAAAATGACAGCGTGAAAAATCATATTAATCAAATATATTGTACTCAAATTTGCCGTGGCATAATTTTGAACCGGCTGCAACCTTACTTTTTACGCCTGTTTAGGCACAATATGATAGATATTTGGTGATTTTTAATAAACTTTTTGTACCCGAAAGGCTATGGTGATTAAATGAAAAATTCAATTAAAGTTGCCGTTTGCGGAATTTGCACCGCATTGTCAACGGTTTTAATGTTTTTGGGCGGAATTACTTATGTGTTTTCTTATGTTGTTCCTATCATATTAGGTGTGTTGATGCTGATGATAAACAAAACATTCGGCAAGTCATATGCGTTTACGGTTTATTTTGCAACATTTGCTCTTTCAATGATTATTGTAACCGAAAAGGAAAGTGTTTTGCTTTATGGATTGTTTTTTGGCTATTATCCTATTATTAAACCTTCTATTGAAAAAATTAAATCAAAATTTATTCAAATTGTTTTAAAGTTTTTGCTTTTTAATGCCGCAGTAGCTTTAATTGAAGTGCTTTCATTTTATGTTTTCGGAATTCCTTTTTATGAAAAAGGAAAAATCGGTTTGCTTGGCTTTATAATTTTGTTTGCCGTTTTAATGAATGTAATGTTTGCTTCGTTTGAATTTCTTTTAAAAAATTATTACAAATTATACGAATATAAACTTGAACCGAAAATAAAGAAATTATTTAAATAGTTGTTGTAACTTTTTCACCTTCCAAATCGTTTTAGTAGTAAAGAAAGGGAGATGATGACAATGATAGACTTTGATGAGCTGTACGAAAAGTATGGCGAGATGCTTTATAAAATCGCTTTTTTGTATTTTGGTAATAAGCATGATGCAGAGGACGCTTTGCAAGAGGTTTTTGTAAAAGCATTGCTGAAAATTCCAAACGATACAGACTCACATCAAAAAGCGTGGCTTATTCGTGTAACACAAAATCAATGTAAAGATATGCTAAAAAAGGCTAAAAATATTAATTTATGCATTGATGACGTAATTGTTGCTTGTGAACCCGAACATATTAACAACGAGTGCAGAATAGATATTTTACAAAAAATAATCAATCTGCCTCCAAAACAAAAAATTATTGTTATTCTTTACTACTATTACGATTATTCCGTTTCACAAATTGCTTCAACATTAAAAATAACGGAATCTAATGTTAAAGTTCGATTAAAACGAGGACGAGATGCTTTAAAATTAGAATTGGAGGGTTACTGTAATGAAATCAAATGAATTTAAAAATGCCGTTGATTTAATAAATGTCGATGAATATTTTCAATCACGTCTTAAAGAAAAAGTTACAGAGCAGTGCGCAAAAAAGAATAGAATTTTTAAAAAGCCTGCGATTTTAGGCTTAGTATCTGTAATGGTATTTGCCATTGTTGTTGCAGGTTTGGGAATTAATAATATAACGGTTAAAAATAATGATAACGTTACATCACAAAACGGAATATCATCCGGAATTTCCCGTGTAGTTTCAGGCTTTGTAATGATAGCTTATGCTGATGACAAAAAAACTTATACTTCAAATATTGAAGGCTTTGAAATGAGCGATTTTCCATTTTGTAAAATAGGTGTTTCCGACATAAAAAATAAAACTGAAGAAGAAATTTCAAATATAATAAAACAGAAAAAAGATGAATTTCATAATTATAATGATTCAACTAAATATCTTCAATCGCATTTTACTTGTGAACGAATGAATGATACTTTGGTGTATTTCACAACTTTCGGTGCTTTTGATTTTGATTTAAATGAAAGTGATTATTCAAGTGTTAAAGAGATTCGTGTAAGTAATTTGAATCCTGAAATCAGTGAAATGGAAATTGTTGCCCAAGACGCAATGTATGATGAAAATTTACAATTAAAAGACAACAGTATAGATTATACAAATTTGGTTTATATAACCAATTATCAAAAGTCATACGCTTCAGTTTCAGGAGAACGTTTTAGAAGATGTATGGAACTTGAAAAAACAGGTAATGCCGATTTTCAAATAAATTGGAAAATGGCAAACAGTTTATATGAAACGATTGACAAAAATCCTGATTTTGATTTTACAGATATTAAAGATACCGTTATTTTTGAAGTTGTTTACAATAACGATGCAATTTCAAAAAGTGTTATTGATGTTGCATTTGATAAAAATGGAAATATGAAAATTACTCCTAAGTCATTTGATTATATTGTTAAATAGTATTATAAAAGCCTGTATTTGCTTAACAAATACAGGCTTTAGTTATCTATATATTCTTTCAATTCTCGGATTTACCATAAGTGGTGAAATATCAACACTTGCAATGTCGCCGCATTTTACATCAGAATTTGTAATATCTACCGCTGTGTGGGATAAACCTATTCCGCCTATTACATGGTACAGTCTGCCGTTAATTCTTACATACATTTGCTTTTTTTGCAAAAATTTTTTAAACACAGAAAGAACATAATGAAAATCAATAATTTCTTTTTCTTTTGTTAAGCCGAATCCGTCGTAATGACCTATAGGAATAATGGCAATTTTTGTTTCATGCTTTGTTTTGTATGTTCCGTTATAACCAATGCTGTATCCGGAAGGAACGGTTTTTATATCTACAACTTCAGCTTCAAGTTGACCGATTCTGTTAAGCTTTGTTTTTCTTTTTGTAATAACACGACCGGTAAATGCAGAGCCAAGGCGTACATTGTCCATACAAACATCTTCAACGTTTAAAAGAGCAGGGGAATTAGCACAGTGAGCCGTGCCAACTGAATACCCTGCCTTTTCTATTTGAGAAATGCAGTCCTTAAATAATACAAGCTGAGCTTTTGTAAGCGGTTCATTTCTGAATGCACTTGAAAAATGAGTGTAAATTCCGACGAAATTTAAATTTTCGCTTTTGTAGCATTCAATAGCTTTTGAAATTTCACTTGGCATAAATCCGTATCTGCCCATGCCGGTGTCAATTTTTAAATGGCATTTTGTTTTTATGCCTAATTTTTTTGAAACGCTGTTCATAATTTCACAGGCTTTTGTTGAACCGATTGTGGCAATACATCCGTTTTCAGCTATTATTTGCGCTTCTTTTTCAATGCAGGTTGAACGCATAACAAGTATGTCGTTTTCATCATCTAAAACGCTTTTTAATTCCGGAATATCCGTAACTTCTGTAACTGCAAATGTTTTTATTCCGTTGTCTTTTAAAATTTTTGCAAATTCTTTTATACCAAATCCGTAGCCGTTGCCTTTAACAACACCTATTATAGGCACACCGGCTTTTGATTTTAGCAGTTCAATATTTTCAATTAGTTTTGCTTTATCAATAATATATTTACTCATTTTATCTTTTTCTTAACCTTCATTGCAATGTTATATAAGTTGTAAACCGGTTTGTTTATAACATAATCAAATTCACCTATAAATTCTTTCATGTATCCGCCGAATCCGTGTTTAAATCTCCATAAACCGTAATGAGGGTTGTCCGGGTTCTGACAGTCGCCGCTGATACCGCCAAAGTCATAAACTTTACAGTTGCATTCCATGCCCCATTGCATCATTGCCCATTGTAAAGCATAATTTGGGTAAACATTTCTATGGGCGTTTGATGATGCACCATATTGATATTTCATAACATTTTCGCCCCATTTAATTGCAATGGTTCCGGCAATGGCTTTGCCTTCATAGTATGCCATGTAAAGTCTTGCGTCTTCACCCATACAGTTAAGAATTTTTTCAAAGTACCATTTTGGTCTTGTTGAAAATCCGTCTCTTTCACCGGTTTCTGCCATAATTGCCACAAAGTCATCAAGTGCTTCAACTCCGCACACTTTAACTTCAACGCCTTTTTTGGGAGCTTTTCTTATTCTTGTTCTGTAATCTGATTTGAACGTAAGCATAAGTTCTTCTTCTGTTTGGTTGTTATAGTCAAAACAGTAAACAAAGCGTGGTTGAACGTTTTCAAAATCCATGCAACCGGGATTTAATTCAATAAATCCTTTTTCAATTAAATGTTCTTTGTATGCTGTGTTTTCAACAACAATTTCAGGGTCAATTTTTATGCAGTATGCTTTATATTCTTTTGCAAGTTTTAACAAACCGTCAAATAATTTATCAAATGTGTCAAAATCGTCTTCGTCTGCAACAAATCCACGGCATACGTAAAAGAGAGAATATTTAATAACGGGAATAAATCTGATAAGAGCATCTGCAGTGCCTATTATTTCACCGTCATCGTTTTTAAGCATAATTGCTTCCCATTTCCAGGCAGATTTAACCTTTGCCCATTTAGTGGAATGTTGAAATAATCCTTTTGGGTGTTTTTTTATAAAATTTTCGTATTCATTTAAGTTTTGTTCGTTAACTCGTTCAATCATTTATGAGCCTCCAAAGTTAATTGCTGATTAATATTATACAAACATTTCGGCAGTTTGTCCATTATTAATTGACAATTATTTAAATATATATTATTATATATTTTAAATTATTTTATTTGGGGTAAATTTATGGAAAAATTTAATTGGGAAAATCCGGAAATTATTAAAATTCATAAGGAAGACGGTCATGTAATAGCAATGCCGTATGAAAATGAAGAAGCAGCTTTGTCCGGTGAAGAAAGTAAATATAAACAGTCTTTAAACGGAATGTGGAAGTTTTATTGGCAAAGAGGGTTGCAAAACCAACCTGTCGATTTTGAAAAAACTGATTTTGACGACAGTGGGTGGGGCGAAATTAAAGTCCCTTCTGTTTGGCAAACTCAAGGTTATTCTGTTCCGTATTATTACGCAAGCACATTTCCACGTGCTATAAGCAGAAGTAAGCACCAAATTCCTAAAATTGTTCATAGCATGCAAGAAATAGGATTTTATAGAAGAACATTTTCTGTTAATAAGGATTGGGATGGCAGAGAAATATTTATTCATTTTGGTGCTGCTAAAGCTGCACTCGAAGTGTATGTTAACGGTGAATTTGTTGGCTACAGCCAAGGCTCAATGACTCCTCATGAGTTTGACATCACAAAGTTTGTTAAGTTCGGTGAAGAAAATATTGTAACTGCAAAGGTTTACAGATATTCTGACGGTACATATCTTGAAGACCAGGATATGTGGTGGCTTTGCGGTATTTACAGGGAAGTATATATTTTCGCTGAAAGCGATGTTTGCCTCAGAGACTTTTTCTTCAGAACTCAGTTTGATAACTATTATAAAGACGCTGTTGTAAACCTTGATTTGTTTGTAAAAAACTACAACGGCAAAAAAGGTATTGTAAAAGCAGAAGCAAAGCTAATTTCCGATACCGGCAGGGAATTTTCTATAGGTGTTGTTGAAGAAAACCTTGCTTTTAATCAAACAGATTTAAGTTTGGAATATGAATTTAAAAATCCTAAAAAATGGTCTGCAGAACATCCGAATCTTTATCAGCTTGTTTTAACACTTTATTTTGACGGTAAAATTTGTGCTGTTAAAACTTATAATGTTGGCTTTAAGCAGGTAGAAATTAAAGGTGAAAAAATTTACTTTAACGGTATGCCGCTTATGGTCAGGGGTGTTAACAGGCACGATTTTGATGCCGATAACGGTTGGGCTGTTCCACGGGAAAGATACACTCAAGACCTTGATATTATGAAGCAAAATAATATTAATGCAATCAGAACATCCCATTATCCTAATGATCCGTATTTTTATGATATGTGTAATAAATATGGCTTTTATGTTATGGATGAGTGTGAGGTTGAGACTCACGGCGTAAGAAGAAAAGGTGTTCCCGGCAGTAATCCTATGTGGACCCAGGCTGTTGTTGACAGAATGGAACGCATGGTGCTTCGTGATCGTAACAACCCTTGTGTATTTATGTGGAGCTTGGGTAACGAAGCGGGAGACGGAACCAACTTTGCAAAAATGAAAGAAGCCGCTTTAAAGCTTGATACTACAAGACAATTCCATTACGAAGGTGATTTTGATTTAACTAAAAGCGACGTTATTTCAAGAATGTATCCTACTGCCGATATTATGGAAAAACTTGGCAATAAAGAGGAAATTAAAATTGAATTAGTAAAATTCCCTGGTGATGGGACTTATTATGCAAAAGATATGAAAAAAT
>CAKSWS010000036.1 GCA_934512155.1 uncultured Eubacterium sp.
TTTTTATCACTAGATTTAATATTTATTTTTCCTTTTTCATTTTGTTCCACTACAAAATTTGGATTTAATTCAAAAGTCGGGTCCATATCAATTATATCGCTAATCAAATCATTCGTTTCCTGCATAGTTTTAGCAAAATCACTCTCACTTGCTATTTTATCAACCATTGGTTTAGACACGGTTGCAAGGGCTTGATAAGATACCCCGGCAAGGGCTAAGGCTCCTAATATTTTTAAAAGAGTTCGACGATCAATTTTTTTGCTCAATAAAGAAACAAGACTAAAGGATTTACCATTATAATCTATACCATTTTCCTTTAAAGTTTTAATTGCTTTCTCTATCTGTTGTTGATATTCCTCTTCGTCGTCATGAGCCCTTTTCCAATTTTCGTGTGTCATAGCCTCATTAGGCTTTGCATATGTTGCTCCAAATTTATCATATACAGTTTCTTTTTTTATATCTGCAAGCATTTCCATTGAAAGCTTTTTCATTTTTGCTTTTAAAGCTTTTACGCTTTAAAAAGCCTGTTTGGGCAAGCTCTGATTTAATTGCGGAAATTTCGCTGTCTGTTTCCGCTCTTGTAAGGCTGTCAATAACACTTTCAAGATACTGTGCCTCTGATTTAGCCTGATTTATAAAATCTGTAAGTTTAGTTTCGGCAACCTGTTTTTTTCTGTATTCTTTATAATATTTTTGTGCGTTTTGATTTGGATTTAACGCTACATCGGCAGGAATTCTGATTGTTTTGTTATCGTCATAATAATTTTGCAAATCATAATACGGAGCACCTTTTTGCAAACAATACTGATTTGAAATAATTAAATCGCCGAAAATGCGATAAGTTTCTTTATCCTTACATTCTTCAAACTCTTTTTCACGATTTACGGCTTTACGAACAGCACGTTCCTGAAGATTTTGCAACGTTTTAAAAAGTTCGGAAGAACGCTGATGTATTCTGTCTAACCTGACTTTTTCGTAAAAGAAATAATCAAGGCACTGTGAAAAAGATGAAAAACTCTTAACAGAAACAATGTTTCCGTATTGAATTATAGGCATAAATGCAAAATCCATAGGCTTTTCGTTAATAACGACTGTAGGCAACGGATTTTTTGCAAAATTTTTAATTTCATTAAAGGATACGCCGTTTTCATATTCTCTGCAAACTATGGGCGAAACGCCCAAAACAACATCCTGAAACGCTTTTGCAGGTGATTTTTTGCTGTTTTCAAGTTGGAATTTTATAATATTTTCATCATCTGTCAAAATATTAAATTTATTTTGTTTCGGAGGGGAAACGTATTTTAAACCCGGTAAAACGGCACGAACTTGGGATTTTTCCTCATCAACTCTTTTTACGGAATCAATAATTATTCCCTTGTCATTAACAAGAATAATATTGCTGTATCTACCCATTATTTCTATAATAAGCGAAAGAGTTACGGCATCTCCCAATTCATTTGTATTTTCAATTTTAAAAATTAAAATTCTTTCAAAAGAATCTTGTTTGATGTCTACAATTTTACCGCCGGTTAAATGTTTTCTGAACAGCATGCAAAGCATTGGGGGCTTTGCCGGATTTTCGGGCGGATTTTGAATAAAATGCGCCCTTGCACTGTCTGCACGGGCAGAAAGCAGCAGCTTTTTTGCACCTTCTCTTGAACGCAAAGAAAACACCAATTCCTCTTTTGAAGGTTGGTGTATTTTCTCTACCCTTGAGCCAAGCGCAAAAGAAGATATTTCATTTTTTAAATGATACAAAAATATTCCGTCAAGAGCCATAATTACAAAGATAAAACAGGGTTTTCCTGATTGCCCCAAAAAAATTCAACATCTGTAAAAATTTGTTTTGTTTTTTCCATAAACATTTTAAACGGTAAAGATTCCGTTTCATAATGACCTGCACTGATAACAGGCATATCATTTTCGGCAAATTCAAGCATTTGATGATATTTTACATCGCCTGTTAAAAAACAATCGGCGTTTTCAAGTGCAAGCTTAGCATATTCTTCACAAGCACCGCCGCCGACAGCAACAGTTTTAATATTCTTTTCCGTATCGGTAAACCTTATGCCGGAAACATTAAGAGTATCACTTACATATTGAGCAAAATCATCAATACTCATACCCTGTTCAAGTTCGCCAACACTTAAAAAGCTATTGTTAATTTGCTTGATATTATTTAAATTCAAAATTTGGCATAAACTGTCATTAATGCCGCCTTGAGCTTTATCATAATTTGTGTGAGCACTTATAACGGCAATGTCATTATTCACACAAGTGTAAACAACAGAGCCTTTTTTAACAGTTTTTACGCCTGAAAAAATAACCGGATGGTGAGATACAATTAAATCTGCACCTATTTCCGCAGCATATTCCGCAACAGCCTTGGTTACATCAAGGGTAAAAACAACTTTTTTAACGGATTTTCTGAAATCGCCTATTAAAAAGCCTGCATTGTCCCACTCCTCCATAGCATCAAACGGAGCAACGGAATTTATATAATCATATATATTCTTTACGGTAGTCATAATTTTTCTTTCACGGCGGATATTACGGCAGAATAATCCGAACCGCCTTTTTCTTTATTTTCAAGATGATTAAGAATATGCGTAAAATATTCTTTATAAGTAAAATCATTAATATTTCCCAAGAAATAATAAACATCATCATACGCCTGTTTATCGCCGGTATAATAAGCGTCAAACACATTATAATAACGCTTACCTTCTTTAACAATTATGTCGACACCGATTTTGAAACCGTTTTCGCACAAGTATTTACGCAAAATTTCAGGATGAGTCATAGGATTAAAAATGTAATGCTTATCTTTTGCAAAATCACACCTAACATTTTCAAGAAGAGCGGCAATCAGTTCGCCGCCCATGCCGCAAAAAGAGACATCCGTATATTCGTCTTTATTAACATTTTCCAAACCGTTCGAAATAACGCATTTAACCTTGCCGCTAAGCCCTGCACTTTCAACAAGACTTATACAGGATTTAAGCGGACCGCTGTTAACATCGCTTGCAACGGCGGAAGCAATAATTTTATTTTGAAGAAGATACACAGGCAAATAGCCGTGATCGCACCCTACATCCGCAAGGACAGAGTCTTTACGAACAAGATTTGCCACAGCCATTAACCTTGGACTAAGTTTAACCATTACTTATTTGCTTAAAAATTCGTTAATTTTAGCAACAAGTTCATCTGCATCTGTGCCGTGGACCATGCAAGCAGCCTCGATTGATTCACCACGTGACGCAGGACAACCTAAACAGTGCATACCCATTTCAAGGAAAAACGGTGCAGTGTCAGGATTTGCATCAAGAACATCACCGATAATAGTATCTTTTGTTACTTCTGTCATTTTAATAATCTCCTTTTCATTAATATGGCTTTATTATAATATATTACAAAAACCTTTGCAAGTAACATAATAATATGTTAATATAGTTTTTACATCGGAGGTTTACAATATGAGTGAAAATTACCGAAATTTAGATTTTGACGCCTTTACAGGCGGAATTGAAAACGGCGGATTAAGAAGCAAAGCTGAAATAAATATGATAGTAAGCTACATTGTTTCTAACGCTAATGCAAGAATTACGGCAAAAAATATTGTTGACGCACTTGTTACCGGCGGAATTGCAAATTACTTTGAAATTTGCGAATCTGTAAAATCAGCAATTGAACGAGGACTTGTGGCAGAGGATAAAGAAGGATTTTTAACAGCAACAGACGAATGCAAAAGGCTGACAAAACTTGTAGAAAACGACCTTCCCCTATCAATAAGAAAAAAAAGCATTGAACTTACACGAAAGGTTGCGTCTGTAGCATTATTTACAAAAGAAAACAAAGTTGATATTATAAAAAAAGACGATGAAAGCTTTGATGTTACAATGCACATTACCGATGTTGGCAAAGATTTTATGGTTTTAACATTAAACGTACCCACAATAATAGAAGCGGAAACCGTTAGAGATAAATTTTTAGAAAATCCTATTATAGTTTACGACAACTTAATAAATTCTATTTTCAGCGATTAAACAAAAAGCCAAGCAAAATTTGCTTGGCTTTTAAATTATTTAAGCAAAGAAATTACATCTTCGGCTACTTGTTCTTTTGTTAATCTGCAATCTTTAAGAACATCTGCCGGATTGTAACGGTCTATAAACTCTTTCTTTAATCCTCTTACAAGGACCTTCATATCGGAATCGCCATAAAATGCGGCAATTTTTTCACCAAATCCGCCTGCAGCAATACCGTCTTCAAGAGTAACAACAACTGAATGGTTTTGTTTAAAACTGTTTAAAAGCTCCGTATCAATACCGGAAAGATAATAAGGATTAACAACCGTTGGCTTAACGCCGATTTTCTTTTCAATTAATTCTGCAGCTTCATTTGCCAAAGCATAGAATGTTCCTGCGCCGATGATCACTGCTTTTTCACCTTGAGCCGTAACTTCAAATTTATTTAAACTGCTAAAATCTTTTTCTACAGTTTTACCTGTTGAAATCATTTCACCGCCGGGAAGCTTAATAACTACAGGATAAGATGTTTGCTCCATACTCCAATCAAGAATTGCCAAATAATCTTCTTTTGAAGTCGGTGCAAGATAAACAAGACCCGGGATATTTGAAATCATGGAAATTTCCTGCAAACCAAGGTGAGTAACATCATTCATACCGTAAACCGAACCGGCAAAGGTTACTATTGTGGCAGGGCTTGAATTAATACATAAATCTTGTGAGATTTGGTCATATGCACGCTGAATAAATGTGCTGTAAACACCGTAAAACGGTTTTGCACCGTTGGCAGCTGCGCCTGAAATTAAAGCTACGGCATTTTCCTCTGCAATGCCCACATCAATAAATTGTGCACCTGCGGTTTTTCTTCTTTCCGCTGTAAATCCCATAACGGTTGGCGTTGCAGAAGTAACGGCAAACACGCTTTTATCGGATTTCATTTTATTTGAAAGATAATAATAAGTTACGCTTGAATAATCCTCTTTGTCAAAATCAAAAGCAGACTTACCTGTTTCAATATCAAAAGGAGCACAATAATGCCAATCTTCCTTATGCTCTTCGGCAAATTTATAGCCTTTACCCTTTTGAGTACAAATATGAACTACAATGGGCTTTTTAGCGTCTTTAACAGACTTAAATACAGAAATAAGTTGTTCTATTTTATTTCCATCATTAACAAAAACATAATCAAGACCCATAGCTTTAAATAAATTACATTCGGCAGTACCGTTTGTATCACGAAGGAGTTTAAGATTCGAATACAAACCGCCATGGTTTTCGGCAATAGACATATCGTTATCATTAACAACAATAATTAAATTACCGTTTAATTCAGCGGCATAATCGAACGCCTCTAACGCTTCACCGCCGCTTAAAGAACCATCACCTATAACGGCTATAACATTACCGTTTTTACCTGTTAAATCACGAGCTTTTGCCAAGCCGCTTGCAAGACTGACGGAAGTTGATGTGTGGCCGATAGTAAAGAAATCATGCTGACTTTCCTGCGGATTACTGTAACCGGTAACATCATCATACTTATCTTCATAAAGAAAAGCATCTTTTCTGCCTGTTAACATTTTATGAGGATAAGACTGGTGAGAAACATCGTAAACAATTTTATCTTTAGGCGAATCAAAAACATAATGAAGAGCTATTGTAGCCTCTACCATACCAAAATTAGGTCCGAAATGACCGCCGTGTTTACTTAATTTTTTAAGAAGGGCTGTTCTCATTTCCTGTGCCAGGGTCTCCATTTCACTTAAAGATAATTTTTTCACATCTTGGGGACTGTTGATTTTTTCAATTATCATTATTATTACACTCCTTTTCGTTCCAAACCAAAACACCCGTTTTCACAGCTTTTTCATAAACTGAAATTTTATAATCAAGCTTTTTCATAGTTTGCTCAATTTGACGGATTTGTTCGGTTAATACAGCTTTTTGGTCAAGAAGCAATTGAAGACGGGCAGGAATTGTGAGATCTCCCTGCTGATAAAGTTTTACATATTCAATCATAGCTTCAATAGGCAATCCGGCACTGCGCATACAAACTGCAAGACTTACCCAAGCTAAATCGGACTCGTTATAATCACGAATGCCGCCCGACGTTCTTGTTACCGGCGGAATCATACCGACACGTTCATAATAACGCAAAGTATCCTGTGATATGCCGAATTTTTTACTTACTTCTTTTATTGTCATAATCACACCTCCGTTTAATTGGAATTATAACACTTTGAGTTAACTCCAAGTCAAGATTTTTTTATATTATTTGCAAAAAAATAAACGGTGCGGCAAAACCGCACCGTAAATCTGCAATAAATTATTCTGCGTCATCAGCGTCATCTGTAAGGATTTCAACTGTTTCTTCAGGTTTTTCCATGCATTCTTTCATTGAAAGGCTTACACGTTTTTTGTCAAAATCAATATCGGTAATTCTTGCTTTAACAACATCGCCTACTTTAAGAACATCGGCAGGAGTATTAATTCTGTCCCAACTGATTTGGCTGATGTGGATTAAGCCGTCAATACCCGGAATAACTGTAGCAAAAGCACCGAATGATGAAAGACCAACGATTTTAGCGTCTACATCTGTGCCTACAGGATAATCATTTTTAAGAATTTCCCACGGATTATCTTCAACCTTTTTGAAGCCAAGAGAAATCTTTTGATTTTCAGCGTCAAGAGACTTGATAGTAACTTCAACCTGATCTCCAACTTTAACAACTTCCTGCGGATGCTTAATACGAGTCCATGAAAGTTCACTGATATGAATCATACCGTCTACGCCGCCGATATCAACAAAAGCACCGTAATTAGTAAGAGATTTAACAGTACCTGTTAATTTCATACCTTCTTCAAGTTTAGCCCAAGCTGCTTCTCTTGCTGCTTTTCTTTCTTCGTTTGCAACAACCTTAATTGAACCTACTGCTCTTCTTCTTGCAGGGTTAAGGTCTATAACTTTAAAACGAACTGTTGTGCCTTTAAGAATATCAAGTTCTTGATTTCTCGGAACACCTGAAAGTGATGCAGGAATGAATACACGACTGCCCTTTGCTGAAACAAGAACGCCGCCTTTAACAACACCTGTTACAGTGCCTTCAAGAACTTCGTCTGCTTCTTTGGCAGCAACAATTTCATCCCAACCTTTAAATGCGTCTGTTAACTTCTTGGAAAGTTTAAGTACGCCGTCTTGGTCATCTGTTTTCATGATGATAAGGTCAAGTTCATCGCCGACAGACACAACATCTTCGCACTTATCAAATGGCTCGGATGAAAGATCGTCTGCTGCAATAACGCCGGTTTGTTTTCTTCCCGGAACATCAACAAAAACTTCTGTAGGTGTGATGTTTACAACAATTCCCTTTACAATTTTACTTGTGTCATCATCGCTGAATGACTGTTCGAGCATTTCTGCGAAGGATGCCTCTCCATCAGCAGATGCTTCGACAGCAGCCTTATCGGCCTTATCAGCGGTTTCTGCTGTCTCGGCAACAGTTTCTGTTGCTTCAACTTCCTTTTCTTTAATTTCTTCGGACATGGATTTGAGTACCTCCTTGATAATTACTGCCGGTGTGGACGCACCTGCAGTTACTCCAACTACATTATAAATTGAAAAATCAATTTGTGAAAGTTCATTTGCAGTTTCAATCAGAAATGCAGGACAATGCTCTTTACAAACATCTCTTAACTTACAAGTATTGGACGAATGGCGACCCCCGACGATAACCATGGCATCACACTGCTGTGAAAGAGTGTATGCCTCTTGCTGTCTGTCAGACGTTGCATTGCATATTGTATCAAATATTTCACAGTTTGTACATACCTTTTTAAGAATTTTATTACATTTTTTCCACTCATCAACACTAAAAGTTGTTTGAGATACACATATTAAGTTTTCTTTGTTTGACAAATTGTGAATTTTGACAAAATATTCCAATTCTTCCTCATTTTTGAAAACAAAAGATTCGCCTACACAAAATGAGCGAATACCCATAACCTCCGGGTGCTTTTCATCGCCGGCTATAAGTGTTACTGTTCCTTCCGGCTTTGAACTGACAATCTTATGAATTTTCAAAACAAAAGGACAAGTTGCATTTATATACTCAATACCTGCACTTTCAATTTCATCTATAACACTTTTTTCAACACCGTGGGTACGAATTACAATTTTATAGTTCTTCGGACATTCGGTTGGATTGTCTATAGTAAGAACGCCTTTTGAGTTTAAATCGTTTACAAGCTGCTGATTATGAATAATTGGACCGAGAGTGCAACATTTTTCATTTTTTTCCACTAAATCATAAACCAAATTAACTGCCCTGTCTACTCCGAAACAAAAGCCTGCTGTTTTAGCAAGTTTAATTTCTTTCATTCTTTTCTGCCTCCCAAAGCGAAAGAATATTATCCATAACAAGATTTGCGGCAAATTTAATATCTTTTGTTACAACTTCTTCTTTGTCAAGCTGCATATCAGCAAGAGAAAGCATTTTACCATATGAAACAGTAACTTTTTTACCTGCTTTAATAGGACCATCGCAATAAATACAAACAGGAAGAACACTTGCGTTTGTTGCCTTTGCGATTACTGCAACGCCGGACTTTGCTTTTTGAGGAACGCCGTTTTTATCTTTAACTCTTTTACCCTCCGGGCAAATAGCCATTACATGACCTTCTTCAATAATTTTTTCGCCGTATTCTATAGCGGAATTATCTCCTTTTCCTCTTTTAACGGGAAAGCCGTAAAGGTGCTTGACAACCCAACCCACAACAGGATTTTTAAAAAGTTCAACCTTTGCCATAAAATGAAGTGGAGGAACATTTTTGGGAATTGCGACAAACACAGGATCAAGAGCACAGGTGTGATTAACGGCAACTATGTAACGCTGGCTTTCATCAACAGGAACATTTTCAAGACCTTTAAATTCAAGCTTATACATCGATTTAAAAATCGGACCGAAAACTGTTTTAACAAAGCCGTAAAATTTGTAATGTTTAACTACACTGTAATCAAAATTCATAACTATTTATTCTCCTTTAATTATATCAATAATCATTTTTACCGACTGTTCAATATTAAAGCCTGTATTATCGGCAATTACTGAATCATCGCACGGCTTCATTGGTGCAATTTCACGATGACTGTCTTGATAATCACGCTTATTAACATCATCCAAAACATCTTCAAATGTAACATTTTCACCTTTGGCAACAAGTTCGTCATACCGCCTTTTTGCCCTACAATCGGCAGAAGCTGTTAAGAATATTTTTTTATCTGCATTAGGCAAAACAACCGAACCTATATCTCTGCCATCCATAATAACATTATTATGCTTTGCAATATCACGCTGAAGATTTAAAAGGAACTCACGAACAGCCGGAATTTTTGAAACATTTGATGCACCCATAGAAATTTCGGGAGTTCTGATTAAGCCTGAAACATCTTCGCCGTTTAAAATAACGCACTGTATGCCGTTTTCGTCAAATTCAAGCTTAACGTTTGTATTTTTTAACATATCAACAATTTTATCATCATTATCTATAACACCGCTACGCACGGCATTTAAAGCTACCGCCCTATAAAGTGCACCGGTATCAACATAGATAAAACCTAATTCCTTTGCAACGGCTTTAGCCACGGTGCTTTTTCCTGCACCTGCGGGACCGTCTATAGCAACATTAATCATAAATATAAATCCTTTCGTTTACAATTACATATTAACACCGCAGGTATAGCCTGTGGAAAAAGCGATTTGAAGATTAAAACCGCCTGTATAAGCATCCACATCAATAACCTCACCGGCAAAATAAAGATTGTCTATTATTTTTGAACGCATTGTTTTGGGATCTATTTCTTTAACATTTACACCGCCGCTTGTAACAATGGCAGTTTCAATATCATAAAAAGACGTAATATTTAAAGTAAAATTTTTAAGCAGCGATACAAGATTTTTTCTTTGCTCTTTAGTTATTTCATTAACCTTTTCGTTTGGTTTTATTCCGCTTAATTTAACAATAACAGGAATAATTTTTTTAGGCAACAACGCCCCTAAAGAATTGATAAAATCTTTATTTTTTTGCTGTTCAAAATCACGTTGCAATCTTTTATCAAGCTGCGATTCGTCAAGTGCGGGTTTTAAATCTATTACAAGAGAAAATCTGCTGCCGTCAAAATCTTCAATATGACTTGACGCAGAAAGAATTACAGGACCGCTGACGCCAAAATGAGTAAAAAGCATTTCGCCGAAATCACTGTAAAGCAGTTTTTGATTTTTGAAAAGCTTTACCGATATGTTTTTCAGGCTAAGCCCCTGAAGTTGGGGAATAAAATTATTATTTGAAACAAGGGGAACAAGTGACGGCTTAATTTTTGTTACGGTATGTCCTGCCGATTTGGCAAGAGCATAACCGTCGCCTGTTGAACCTGTTGTAGGATAACTTAAACCGCCGGTACAAATTGCCACACTGTCACATGGCAGTGCCGAGCCGTCATCAAGCAAAACGGCAGAAATTTTATTGCCGTTGAAAGCAAATGCTTTTACACAGCCGTTAATAATTTTGGCGCCTTGTTTTTTTGCGTTACCCACAAGGGCGTCTACAATATCCACAGATTTATCACTTTCGGGAAAAACTCTGTTTCCCCTTTCGATTTTTGTTTTTACACCTAAATCTTCAAAATAAGCAATAGTATCATAAGGCATAAAATTTGAAAAAGCAGAATACAAAAATCTTGGATTTTTAACAACGTTTGATATTAATTCGTTAATATCAAAGCAGGCATTTGTTACATTACATCTGCCTTTACCGGAAATGAGCACCTTGCGGGCAGGTCGTGGCATTTTTTCAACTACAACCACATTGTTGCCCAAAGAGGCGCTTTGTGCCGCCGCCATTAAACCCGATGCACCGCCGCCGATTATAACAACATTTTTCATATATTATCCTTTATACTTCATCAAGCTCGGAAAGCTGTATTGAAAGTTCTTCCCAAAGTTGATACAAACTGTCTTTTTCCTGATTCGTTTGATGAAGTTTTTCTGTAATTTCCATTAATTTTTCATAAGGTGGATTTGAAGCAATATCCTCTTCAAAGAGAGCGCACTTTTCTTCCAAATCCTCTATTTGTGCCTCTGCTTTTGAAATTTGTGTTTTAAGTTTACGCACAGCACTTGCTCTTTCCTTTTTCAGCTTATAATCGTTAACCTTTACAGGTTTTTCACGAGCAGTTTGCTCTTCATCAACCTTTCGTTTTTCAAGATAATAACTGTAATTACCGTCATAGCGGCAAACGCCGTCCTTACTAAGCTCAAGAACAGAGGTAGCAAGTTTGTTTATAAAATACCTGTCGTGAGAAACAATAAGCATTGTACCACTGTAATTAAGCAGAGTATTTTCCAATTCTTCCCTTGAAAAGGCATCTAAATGGTTTGTAGGTTCATCAAGCAAAAGAAAATTATATTTTCCCAACATTAATTTTAATAATGCAATTCTTGCACGCTCGCCGCCAGAACAATTTTTAAGCAATTTAAACACATCGTCGCCCGTAAACAAAAAAGATGCCAAAGCATTACGCACAGCAGTTTCCGTTAAAGCAGGAAAAGCGCTCCAAACCTCATCAATAGCTGTTTTATTTAAATCAAGCTTTGCCTGCACCTGGTCAAAATAACCGGTAAACAAATTTGCCCCGAATTTAAACGAACCGCCGGTTGGTAAATAATCTTTCATCAAGATTTTTAACAATGTGGTTTTACCGCACCCGTTATCTCCCAAAAGGAAAAGGCGTTCTCCTTTTTTAACGTTAAAGGAAACGTTTTCAAAAATCTTTTTATCGCCAAAAGATTTTGAAAGTTCAAAAACGTCAAGCACATCTTCCCCTGAAACACATTTCGGCGAAAAATCAAACCTGATTTTTTTTACTTTGGCGTCCGGTACAACCATTTGTGCCTTAATTCGCTCTATAACTTTTTCCTTACTTTCAGCTGTCTTTATGTTTTTTTCTCTGTTCCACTGCCTTTGCTGAGCTATTATTCCTTCAAGCCGCTGAATTTCTTTTAAATCATTTTCATATTTTTCTTCAATAGCTTTTTGCTCTGCTTCTTTTTTTACAAGGAACTCTGAATAACTGCCTTTATAAAAGCGCATCTTTTTATTTTCTATTTCAATGGTTTTATTTGTTACTTTATCTAAAAAATACCTGTCATGCGAAATAACAATGAAAGAACCTTTATAATCCGCAAGAAAACTTTCAAGCCATTCAACAGCAGTAATATCAAGATGGTTTGTAGGTTCGTCCAAAAGCAACAAATCGGCATTTGAAAGTAACAACTTAGCAAGAATAAGCTTTGACTTTTGACCGCCTGACAGTTTTGACGTAGGCATATCAAATTCTTTTTCGGTAAAGCCCAAACCGATAAGACTTGAACGTGTTAAACTTTTATAAGTTAAACCACCGTTTTTTTGAAATTCATTTGTCAAATAATCCTGACGGGCAATAAGCTCATCACTTGGATTATCAATTAACTGTTTTGAAATATTTTCAAGCTCATGTTCTGTTTTAATTAAATCGGAAAAAACGGAAATAAGTTCGCCGTAAACAGAATTATCATCTGCACATGAATGTTGTGCCATATAACCAACTTTAATGTTTTTGCCCAAATAGCAAGCTCCGCTGTCCGGCGTATATTCACCTGTAATAACTTTAAATAAAGATGTTTTGCCTGCCCCGTTTACTCCCACAAAACCGATTTTATCTTTTTCATAAACATCAAAAGAAACATTGGTGAAAAGCGTATTTTCGCCAAAAGACAATGTTAAATTTTGAACCGATACAACTGACATAAATATTTTGACCTTTTAATTATTAAGCATTCAAAACATATTTTACACTATAAAGGCTTGAATGTGAAGAAAAATTTTGATATTATATTTAAAGTTTTAAGAAAAGAGATAAAAATTATGGATATTTTAAAATTAAACCCGGTTTTTAAAGATTATATTTGGGGCGGCACAAGGCTTCGTGATGATTTTGGGTATGAAAGTGATTTAACCCCAATGGCAGAAGGCTGGGTTTTAGCTTGCCACAAGGACGGAAAAAACACTGTTTGCAACAAAGAATACTGCGGAAAAACACTGGAAGAAATAATTAACGAAAAAGGCGTTGAAAAAACAGTTGGAACAAACGCTGCAAAATTCCCATATTTCCCTGTTTTGATTAAGCTTATTGACGCAAAGGACAACCTTTCTATTCAAGTTCACCCTGATAACGAATATGCAGAAAGAGTTGAGCATGAATTCGGAAAAACAGAAGTTTGGTATGTTCTTGACGCCGAACCCAACGCAACGCTTGTTTACGGATTTAAAGAAAAAATTACAAGCGAAGAATTTAAAAATGCAATAGAGAACAACACTTTAACAGATGTGCTGAATGTTGTTAACGTTAAAAAGGGCGATATGTTTTTTATAGAAGCAGGCACTGTGCATGCAATAGGTAAAGGAACATTAATTGCTGAAATTCAACAAAACAGCAATTCAACATACAGAGTTTACGATTACGGCAGAGTGGGAAAAGACGGCAAACCAAGAGAATTACATATAAACAAGGCCGTTGACGTTTCAAAAACAGAACCTGCAAAATATGACACAAAGCCTTTTGGAAAAGAAGAAAAAATTGAAGGCGGCACAAAGCAGCTTTTAACAAAATGTGATTTGTTTACCGTTTACAAATATGGCATTCAAAAAGCAATAAAACTTTTTGCAGACGAAAAAAGTTTTAACCACATTTTAGTTATTGACGGAAACGGAAAAATCAACAGTACTCCAATTAAAAAGGGCGACAGTTTTTATGTGCCGGCAAACTTTGGCGAATATGAAATTTCCGGAAAATGCCAAATTATTTTAACAAAAATTTAATTTTAAAGAATAAAAGCCGTTAGTATTGCACAAAATACTAACGACTTTTTTTATGGAGATGATAATATGAAAGTTGTAAATTCCATAGCCTTAATTTTAAATATTATCGGCGGAATTAACTGGGGTCTTATCGGTCTTTTTAAATTTGACCTTGTTGCCTGGATTTGCGG
>CAKSWS010000037.1 GCA_934512155.1 uncultured Eubacterium sp.
CCACAAAACTTTTACCTTTGTGGTCCACTTATTATCATAAATAACAGTAATGGTAGCAGTCAATGAAAAAATTACGGCAAATATTGCGACAATAACAGCAACAACAATTAAAAATACTTTCACTTGCACCACCCTTACTCATCTTTATTTTCACTGATTTCGGAAAGAAACTTGTCTTTACTTGTTTCTTCTTCAAACAATGAAGTTTGACCGTTATCTTTATCTATTTTTTCGATTTCCTCGGTAGACGGCAAATCCGGCAAATCGTCAAGACTGTTTAATGAAAAACATCTTAAAAATCTGTCTGTAGTGCCATAAACAAGAGGTCTTCCCGGCAAGTCAAGCCTGCCCTTTTCTTCTATTAAACCCTTTTGTATAAGATTTGCAACAGAACCGGAGCAATCAACGCCCCTGATTTGCTCAATAAAACTTTTGGTAACCGTTTTATTATAAGCCACAATAGCTAAAACTTCAAACGCAGCTTGAGATAACGGTGTATTTTTCTTAATTTCAAGCAGTGCACGAACATCATCACCATATTCTTCACGAGTGCAAAGCTGATATTTACCGTCTATTCTTACAAGACGTATGCCGCTTTCTTTTTCTTCGTATTTATCCTCAAGATGACCAAGCATTTTTGTAACGCTTTCCAAATCAAGGTCAAGCACTTCGGCAAGTTTTGAAGGCTCAACTGCATCTCCGGCGGCAAAAAGCATAGCTTCCAACTTGGCTGTTATATTATTTTCACTGCTCAATATTTTCTACCTCATTAACAATTTGAATTTCTGCATCATTCATTGGGCCGTCTATAGTAATCTTTTTTGTTTTGGCAAGTTCCAAAACAGCAAGAAATGTGGCAACCAAATCACTTTTTGACTGTGCGCCGTCAAAAAGTTTTACAAATTTAACCCTTTTACCGCTCCAAAGCTTACGCATAACCGTTTGAATTTTTGAAGCAACGTTAACAAATTTTCTTGCAACAATTACCTTAAAAGAATCAATAGGCGGCGGCAATTTTCGTTGTGCTCTGCCTGCCGCACTAATGTAAGCATTAAGCAATTCTTCACCTTCATGAAAGCGTTCATAATCATAATTTACATAACCCTGTTGAGGTTCACGAACAAAGCGATTAAATCCGTCTGTGTGGTCTTTTAACTTTTCTGCCATTATTTTACAATCACGATATTCTATCAGTTCACCGGTAAGCTCACGTTTTAATTCTTCAGCCTCTTCATGGCGAGGTAAAAGCGATACTGTTTTTATATAAATCAACCTTGCTGCCATTTCAAGGAAATCGCCGGCAACGTCAAAATCGGCATTTTCCATTTGCCGAACATAATCAAGATACTGATTAACAAGTTCAACAATAGGAATATCATTAATATTCAATTTATGTTTACTTATAAGATGAAGCAACAAGTCCATAGGACCTTCAAACACTTCAAGTTTATAATTAATTTGTTCCATATTAAGCCCCGAAAATAAGTTTTGGAATAATTGAAATAAAATTCATCATAGCGTTTGAAAGAAAAGAAATAAAACCGTCTAACACACCGGTAAACAAAACAACCATTAAACCAATCATAATATATCTTTCATAACGCATTATATTAAAATATGTTTTGTCAGGTAAAAACGCAGAAAGAACCCTTGAACCGTCAAGAGGCGGAATAGGAATAAGATTAAACACCGCAAGGGAAACATTAACGGAAGCGGCATAATAGAAAAACATGGCAATATAGCCTGCCGCTACAGATGTTGCAGTCGCTTTTATTCCGTAAAAAACAAAAACCGAGATAAATCCCATCAATAAATTCGATACAGGACCTGCCAAAGCAGTTAACGCCATACCGTATTTTGGATTTTTAAAATTGTTAGGATTAATCGGCACGGGATTTGCATAACCGATACCAAAAAGCAAAATCATAACAGTTCCCACAGGATTAAGCTGTGCAAGCGGATTAAATGTTAGTCTGCCGCTGTTTTTTGCTGTATTATCACCAAGCTTATATGCAACCCAACCGTGAGCCAATTCATGAATCGGCAAGCAACAGAGAAGCACGAATGCACGAGATAATAAAAGCAAAATTACCATCATCACTTCACCATGTAAAACAGCACTTATTAAACTCATTATATCACCCTAATCAAATACAGGCAACAGCCATTCGCCGGTTGCCGTAAATATCTTTTTTAATTTCAATATCTTTATAACCGTTACTCATTAATATACTACGCACATCTTCGCCTTGTTCATTACCTATTTCAAAAAGCAACCTACCGCCATTCTTTAAATACTGCTTATAATTTTGGGAAATAAAGCGGTAAAATTCAAGTCCGTCAACACCGCCGTCAAGTGCCATAATCGGTTCTTCAAGCACTTCTGACTGAAGGCTCGATATTTCATTGCTTTTAATATAAGGCGGATTCGACACAATTATATCGACTTTTTCAATTTGAGGAAGATTATATAAATCCTCATTAATTAAAATCGTGTTATTAACAGAATCGGCATTTTTTTTTAAATAAACAAATGCATCTTCGCTTTTTTCAACAAGATAGACTTTGGAGTTTTTAACGGCTTTGGCAATACTTATACCTATACACCCGCTGCCTGCACACAAATCAATAACTACGGGATTTTTAATTTTTTTAGCAAATTTAACTGCTAAATCGGTAAGTTCCTCTGTTTCCGGGCGTGGAATCAAAACACCTTTTCCCACATAAAATTCACTTTCATAAAAGTCCCATTTACCGATAACATATTGAAGAGGTTCACCGCTTTTAACACGCCAAAGTAAATCAGCAAAGCGTTTCATAATAATTTCATCAGATTTATAAAATTCAAACTGACTGTTTTTAATTCCGTCTAAATGGCACACAAGGCAAAGTGATTTAAACTCCGCTTCATCAACACCGTTTGCAGAAAGAAAATAAACGCCGTAATCATATGCTTCTTTTAAAGTCATTTAATTTCATCGTCCTCCGGGTTATCGGTAATAACGGCTTTAATTGCGGCAATTCCGCATTCGAGAATACCGTCATCATTCGGTTCTTTCGTAGTTAATCTTTGCATCCAAAGCCCGGGAGCGGAAACTATTCTAACAAAAAGGTTATCATGCTTGCCGGCATATTTTATAAACTCATAACCAATGCCCATAATAAGCGGCAGGAAAAGCAGTTTAAAGAAAACCCACAAAACACGCTGTGCAGCAATAGCAGGAAAAATTTTTGCAATAATACTGTACAAAATAATGCTGAAAATCAAAATAACAAAAATAAACGAAGTACCGCATCTTGGATGAAAACGACATGATTTTTTAACATTTTCAACCGTTAATTCAAGACCGGATTCATAACAGGCTATAGATTTATGTTCGGCACCGTGATACATAAACATTCTTTTAATATCTTTCATCTGACTTACAAGTGCAATATAAACAACAAAAATAAGCATTTTCATTCCGCCCTCGATTAATCCCTGAAAATTAACCAAAGCACCGGATGTTGCCTGATTTAATTTATTATAAATGAAAACCGGAAACCAAAAGAAAAGCAAAAAAGCCAATGCAAAACCAAGAACAGAACCTAAACCAGTAATAAAATTCATTAATTTATCACCAAACTTATCGGTTAACCATTTTTCAAACTTGCTTAAATTTTCTTCATCATAATCTTCCATGCCGGAAACTTCTGCAGAATACATTAATGTTTTATAACCCATTATCATGGATTCAATAAAATTAACAACGCCCCTGATAACAGGCACACCTAAAAACTTATATTTATCTCTTACATGCTTTAATTCATGGTATTCAACAAGAATATCACCATCCGGTTTACGCACGGCTGTTGCCATACCCTTAGGTCCCTGCATCATAACGCCTTCAATTAAAGCCTGACCGCCAACGGAAGTTTTATGTTTTAATTTTTCTGACATATCGGTTCACATAGCCTTTCATTTGCTAATTACTTTTAAGGTTAATATCTTCATCTGTAACCTCATCTTCACGGGAAACAGAATTGTCTATCTCTTGCTTTGACGGTGCACTTTCAATAGGCAAATAAATGGTAACAAGCGTACCTGTACCCTCTTCACTGTCTATTTCAAGTTTACCTTTATGCAAATTAATTATTTCATTTGTTACGGCAAGACCTATTCCAGAACCACGCACCGAAACATTAGCTTTATAAAATTTTTCCATTACATGGGGCAAATCTTCTTTAGAAATTCCACAGCCTTGGTCTGCGATAGAAATTTTAACCGCATCGCCGTTATTAAATTTAGCAAATTCAGCCTTAACAAAAATTTTACTGTTTGGACGTGAATACTTAAGTGCATTATCAAGAATATTCATAAACACTTGCTTTAATCTGTTTGCATCTGCATTGGCAGGAGCTGCAAAATCAGGAATACTGTATTTAACCTCAATGCCCTCTCGCATTGCACGCTCACGGAATGTAAACACAGTTTCGTCAAGCTCGGCAAAAATATCTGTTTTTGCAAGTCTTAAAGTCATTCGTCCGCTTTGAAGTCGACTGAAATCAAGAAGTTCCTCAACAAATCCCTCTAACCTGCCTGCTTCACTTACAATAACCTGCAAACCCTTGGCTGTTAATTCATCCATATTCTCATTTTGCCCAAATGATAATGTTTCGCCCCAACCCTTAATTGATGTTAAAGGTGTGCGCAACTCATGAGAAATAGTAGAAATAAAGTCATTTTTCATTTTATCCGATGAAGCAATTTCAGCAGCCATAGAATTAATTGAATCGCACAAATCGCCTATTTCATCATCATACTTTTTTTCAATTCTAACATCTAAATTACCTTGAGAGATAGCTTTTGTAGTATCTGTAATTTCTCTGACCGGAATTATGATTGAACGAATAAAAAACAAATTAGAAAAAATAATTATTAAAAACACTACCAAAAGGGCAAGAAAAATCAAAAAGATAAGCGTTGCAATTTGGCTGTTTATTTTATCAAGCGAAGTCATTATTCTTACTGCGCCGACATTTGTACCGTTTGAATTTTGAATAACACGTGTTACAGCCATAATATGTTCGCCGCCTTTTGCGATTTTACCAACATATTTGCCTGTTCCCTTTTCATTTGCCATAGCTTCATTATAATCAGGCATATTAACGTTTTGATTAATAAAGCCATCTGAAGAAGCAATAACATTACCCTCGTTGTTTATTACCCAAGTTGTTGTTTTGTCCTTATATGTATAGCTGTCTATAAACTGAGCAGCCGACGATTCAAGCGATGTACCCGAATTCAAATTAACGGCAAAATAATTCACTGCAGATGATGAAGCACCACTGTTTAAAATATTTTCAACCGAATTATAATAAAATGTTTTAATTGAAAAAGCGGCAATTATAAAAACAATAATAAGGAATACGAAAATAAGCCCGATAATATTAATTATCCAGCGCTTTGTAATTCCTTCTAACTTAAAGTTTTTAAATTTTTGTGCCAATTTTTCTTTCATTTGATATACTTCCGTAGATTTTATTCATTACTAACCCATTTATAGCCCAAGCCCCAAATGGTTATTAACCTTGTAGGGCTTGAAGGATTATCTTCTACCTTCATTCTTAAACGGCGAATATTAACATCTACAATTTTTTCATCGCCAAAATAATTATTACCCCACACCTGCTTTAAAATATCGGTTCTGCTTAAAGCGGCATTTGGATTTTTAAAGAAATATTCAATAATTTGAAATTCTACCTGTGTAAGTTCAATTAATGAACCTGATTTTGCAAGGGTTCTGTTTCTTAAATTAAGCTCAAATTCATCAAGCACAACAGAATCGCCTGTAGTATCGTTTTTTCTGAATCCTCTTGTCATTTCAACACGCCTGTAAACAGCATCTACACGAGCCATTAATTCACTTGGTGAAAACGGCTTTGTAACATAATCATCAGCGCCGAAAAGAAGACCTGTAACTTTATCCATTTCCTGTGTTTTAGCAGAAAGCATAATGATGCCTAAATCGGGATATTTTTTTCTTAATTCTTTGCAAACTGTAAGCCCGTCAACCTCGGGCATCATTATATCAAGAATTGCAACATCAAATCCGTTTTCATCTTTAGAAAACTTTTCAAGGGCAACAGCACCGTTTTCTGCCTGTTCAACCTCATAACCGCTTCTTGTTAAGTTAATAACTATAAACTCACGGATGGATTCTTCATCCTCTGCCACAAGTACCTTTTTCATAATTATTCTCCTTTATAAGATTTAAGCATATTTTTAACATCATCTTGAGTTAAAATAAAACGAGCATCACTGCCCAAAGTTGATAAATAAACATAACCTGCATCTTCACCTATAATGTTATAGCCTGAATAATCGCCTTGATTTTCAGAATAATGAGATTTTAAAACCGTTAAAACAGAAAAAATCAGTTTATCCTCATCATCTGAAATTGTTAAAAGAGATTTTGATGCGTCATAAGTAATTTTAATATTTTCAAACATATCATCCGGAATGATAAGCTGATAATTGTCCTTTTCAACGGCAAGAGAATAAGCCTTATGGTCAAGAACAGTATTTTCATAGCGTTGCCAATCAACACCGTTTACCCCTGCAGGCACAGATATATCCGAATCAAGGGGGATTTCTATTTTACCGTCGCCGTTAATATCTCTGCTTGTAATCATTGAATTTCTTGTGGTACGTTTTGTAACGCCGGTTGAATAACTGTAAAACGGAGAAATTATTGTATTGTAATAATCAGACCAATAAATGATTTCCGTAAGCATTTGAGTACCGTTTGATTTAACTGCATCTGCATAAATATAAACTGTGCCGTCTGTTTCTTCAAGGCTGAAATTTTTGTAAGAATTTATATGCCCGTCCAACTTAGTATTACCTAAAAATTTTAAGCTGTTATCTTCAAAATAATAAAGAACTGCATTTGCTGAAATTTTATCGCCTGATTCAATGAAAAAAGCAACGAGTTCATTTTTATTATCATTATCTACATCAACGGTTATATAGTTATTAATGGTAAGTTCTTTTTCACATTCGTTTAAAACAAATCCGTCGTTATTCTTGCCCTGTGAATAAACAGTCATTATATGATTTGAGGAATTACTTATAACATCCCACAATACTATGAATTCCAAAACATTATCACCGTTTAAATCACAAAAATCAACAGAATAAATATCTGAACCTTCACCCTCAAGATTATAAATTACAGACCAGCTATCGCCGGTTTTATCCATAAGTGCCATATCAATGGTACCCAATGAAGACGCAGGCTCATAAAATACAACTGCCTCCTGTTCATTATCGCCGTCATAATCAAAAAAAGTGTAAGCAGTAGTAAATTTACCGCCGGCAGGTGTTTTCAGTGAAAAACCGCCTTTGCAATAATTACTTAAAGTATTTTGGATATTTTCATTTTCACCGGTTGGTGAAACGGGAGAAATAAGTTCATCAACAGAAGACGCTATTCTGAAAGAACAGCCTGTAAACAACAAGCACACTGAAATTATTACAGCAACAATTTTAACGCACTTCAAAATTTCTCCCCCTTTTAACATAATTGCATATTTCAAAACATAATTTGTAATATTATATCATTAATTAATTACAAAATAAACAGATTTTACTATATTTTTTAAATTAATATTACAAAATTAACAACTATTTACTGTAAAATATAACAAAAAATAAAAAGTCGATTTAAAGAAACACTTTAAATCGACTTAAATAATTTTATTTACTTTTCATAAACGTTTCTTTTTAAAGCGCCTATATACGGAAGATTACGGAACTTTTGGTCATAATCAAGGCCGTAACCTACTACAAATTCATCCGGCACATCACAGCCGACATAATCGGGAGTTACAGGAGCAACTCGCCTGTCTGGTTTATCAAGAAGAGTTACGATACTGATTGAATTTGCTCCCCTTGTTTTTAAGATATCGGAAACATATTTAAGTGTTCTGCCACTGTCCAAAATATCTTCAACCAACAGCACATCATAACCTGCAAGATCAATATCGATATCCTTGGTAATTTTAACTCTGCCCGTTGATTCCGTGCCGTTGCCATAAGAAGAAACAGACATAAAATCAATACTTAGAGGAAGATTAATATTTCTTACAAGGTCGGTCATAAAAAACACGCAACCTTTTAAAATACCTAAAACAAGAAGATTTTTACCTTCAAAATCCTTTGTAATTTGTTCACCGAGTTTTTTATTGATTTCTTTTAATTCATCTTCGGTTACAAGAATCTTTTCAATATTTTGATTCATTACCTGTCCTCCCTGAAATATGAAAGTCCCAAAGAAGCAGGACCTTGATTTTCTTTTTTCTTTCTAATGCTTACCATAATCAAAACAATGATTGTAACAACATAAGGCAACATTTTGAAAAGCTCTTGAGTGCGAAGAGCAAAGCCCGGAATAAACAGGTAAACAATATAGAGTCCGCCGAAAACGATAGAACCTAAAACACCTAAATTAGGACGCCAAATAGCAAAAATAACAAGAGCGATTGCAAGCCAACCTCTGTCGCCAAAGCCTTCATTTGACCAAACACCGCAAGCATAGTCCATTACATAATACAAACCGCCCAAACCTGCGATTACACTGCCGATACAAGTTGCAAAATACTTTGAACGTGAAACATTAATACCTGCAGCATCTGCTGTTGCCGGATTTTCACCGACTGCTCTTAAATGAAGTCCGCCTCTTGTTTTATTAAGGAAAATAGAACAAACAATAGCAATAATAACTGCTAAATAAGCAAGAAATCCATAAGAAAGAAAGATTTTGCCGAACCAGCCTGTTGAATCAGCAATAGGAAGTGTGGTTCTAAAGAAATTACTTGTTGTTGTTAATGCTACAGAAGGAATATCTGCTTTAGTTAATTTGATAAGCGAGCCGCCGAAGAAATTACCAAAACCAACGCCGAATGTTGTTATTGCAAGACCTGTAACATTTTGATTTGCACGAAGCGTTACCGTTAAAAAACAATAAATAAGCCCCATAATAAGTGAACCCAAAATACTTGAAAGTAACGGAATAAGTATTGCAAGAAACCCTACTGCTTCGCTTGGACTTGAAAGGGAATTTTCGTACAAAAACGCACCGATAACACCGCTGATACCGCCAACATACATAATACCGGGAATACCAAGGTTAAGGTTACCGGATTTTTCTGTTAAAATTTCGCCTGTTGAACCGTAAAGAAGAGGGATACCCTGCATAACGGCACGCTGGAGAAAAGTAATTACTGTTGTTGAAACCATTTTACTTTACCTCCTTTTGAGAATGACGAAAAACAATTTTATAATTAATAAAGAACTCACTGCCTATAATGAAAAACAACACAATACCGGTAATAATATCGGAGAATGAGTGATTTAAGCCGTAAACAGTTGCAATTTCACCTGCACCCTTTTCAAAGAAAACTAAAAGGAACGAGGTTAAAACCATTACAACAGGGTTGAACTTTGCAAGCCAAGCAACCATAATTGCCGTAAATCCTCTGCCGTCGGCAGTAGTTGTTGTAATAGTATGGTTTGTACTGCCCACAAGAAGCAAACCGGCAATACCGCACACAGCACCTGAAAGGGCCATCGTTCTCATAATAACCTTTTTTACATTAATTCCTACATAACGGGCTGTATTTTCACTTTCACCTACTACTGATATTTCATAGCCGTGTTTGCTGTATTTTAAATAAATATACATACCAACAGTTAAAATAAGAACAACAATAATATTAAGTAAATAATCTTTATTGCCAATAACAGGAAGCCAACCGTCATGAGTGGCTTGGTTTATAATACCGATTTTACCTGAACCCTTTGGGTTTTCCCAAAGCATAACAAAATATGAAACAAGTTGAATACCGACATAATTCATCATAAGTGTAAACAAAGTTTCATTTGTATTAAATTTGGCTTTAAAAAACGCAGGAATCAAAGCCCAAATTGCACCTGCAAGCATACTTGCAACAATCATTACAATAATTAAAAGGGCGTTTGGCAATTTGCCGCCTAAGCAAATCATACAGGCAGCTGTTGCAAGCCCGCCGATAAGCACTTGACCTTCAGCGCCGATATTCCAAAATCGCATTTTAAAAGCAGGAGTTACTGCAAGAGAAACACAAAGAAGCATTGCAAGACTTTGAAGCATGCTCCAAATACGGCGTGATGAACCGAATGCGCCTTTAATCATGGTACCGTAAACACTGATTGGATTTTGATGAGTTAAAAACATTGTTACAAAAGCACAAACAATAAGTGCAATTAAAATTGAACCTATACGAATACCCCAAGAACTTAACTTTGAAGTATTATTTCTTTTTACGATATGAAAAAGAGGTTCATGAACTTTATTATTCTCTGCCATTAGTTTGCACCTCCGTTTTCAACGTTCTTAGTCATAAGCAGACCGATTTGTTCTTTAGTGGCAGTTCTGCCGTCTACTATACCGGTTACTCTGCCTGAATTCATTACCATTATTCTGTCGCAAAGTTCAACAAGAACATCTAAATCTTCGCCTACGAAAATAACGGCTGTCCCACTTTCTTTTTGCTTGTTAAGCAAATCATAAATCAAATAAGATGAATTTATATCAAGACCTCTTACGGGATAAGCAACCATAAGAACCTTAGGATTTGCCGCAATTTCACGACCCACAAGAACCTTTTGAACATTACCGCCCGAAAGACGTCTTACGGGAGTTGTCGGACCCGGAGTAGAAACCTCAAGTTTATCAATAACGGCATTTGCCAAATCTTTTGGGCCTTTTCTGTTAAGAAAAGCAGTAGAACCTTTTTTATAGCTTCGGAGCATCATATTATCAATAATATCCATATTACCTACAAGACCCATACCTAATCTGTCTTCAGGTACAAAAGAAAGGGCAACGCCTAATTTTCTGATAGCTTTTGGAGATTTGCCGATAAGCTGCTTTTCTTCGTCCCCTTCCGGCTTATAAATAACAGAAGAACCTGAAACTGTTTTTTGAAGTCCTGCAATGGATTCCAAAAGTTCTTTTTGACCGCAACCCGATATACCGGCAATACCGAAAATTTCGCCGCCGTAAACATCAAAGTTAACATCTTGAAGAACATTTTTTCCGTCTGTACCTTTTACTGTAAGATTCTCAACAAAAAGACGTTTTACAGGATTTTTAGGCTTTTCACGTTTAATGTTAAGTTCTACTTTTTCGCCGACCATCATTTCTGTTAATGATTGTTCAGTTGCATCGCAAGTATTTACGGTACCTACATATTCACCTTTGCGAAGAGTTGAAACTCTGTCGGAAATTTCAAGAACTTCATGAAGTTTATGTGTAATTATAATAATTGATTTGTTATCCGCACGCATACGGCGAAGAACATCAAATAATTTACTTGTTTCCTGAGGTGTTAAAACAGCCGTAGGTTCGTCTAAAATAAGAATATCCGCACCTCTGTAAAGCACCTTAATAATTTCAACGGTCTGTTTTTCGGAAACAGACATTTCGTATATTTTTTTATTCAAATCAACAGAAAATCCGTATCTGTCAACAATTTCACGAATTTTCTTTTCGGATTCTTTTAAATTATATTTTTTTCCGTCATTAATTCCGAGAATAATATTTTCTGTAGCAGTAAAAACATCAACAAGTTTGAAATGCTGATGAATCATTCCGATTTTATACTTAAAAGCATCTTTAGGCGATTTTATAACAACTTCCTGTCCGTCAATAAAAATTTCGCCTTCATCGGGGAAATAAATACCCGACACCATATTCATAAGAGTTGTTTTACCTGAACCGTTTTCGCCGAGAATTGCAAGAATTTCGCCACGTTTAACGGTTAAGCTAACATTATTATTTGCAACAATACTGCCGAATCTTTTTGTAATTCCCTTTAATTCTATTGCGATTTTTTCACTCATGCCAATACTCCAAAAATAACTATACCGTGCCCGTATAAAACGGGCACGGATTTTAATAAACTTAATTTTCTATAAGTTAGAAAACAGTGTCAAGAAGGTTAATACCGTCAATTTGAACATCAAAGTAAGGAGCTGAACGGTATTCTGATTCATGGAAATATCCATCTGAAACAGCTTCTGTATCTTTTTCATAATTAGCGTCAGTATCTACATCTGCCATGTAAGAATCAAGAGTTTTGCCTTCTACAGTGAATGTAGATGTGTCAAATACATGAAGTGTGCCGTTTTCCATTTTAGCCTTTGCTTCATCAATAGCTTCCTGTGTACCTGCTGCAGCAGCTGCTGTGTTAACGTCTGTAAGAAGAACAGAGTTTGTTGCAAGTGTGCCTGTCCAGTCTGTATCAATAGCTTTGCCATCGATTACGCACTGAATTGCATACTGGAAGTAAGGAGCCCAGTTGATTCTTGAAGAAACAATAAATGTGTTAGGGCAAGTTGAAATTGTGCTGCCGTTGTAAGAAACGTCAGGAACGCCTGCTGCTTCACAAGCTGTAGGAGCACCCATTGAATCGGCATGCTGGCTGATAAGTACACAACCGTTTGAAATAAGCTTTGTTGCTGCTTCTTTTTCAGCAGTTTCATCATACCATGAACCTGTGAATGTTACATCCATTGTAACTGAAGGGCAAACTGAACGAGCACCAAGGAAGAATGAAGTGTAACCTGAAATAACTTCAGCGTAAGTGAACGCACCTACATAACCCATTTTAGCCTGGTCTGCTGTGATTTTACCTGCTTCAATCATTTCATTAAGTTTCATACCTGCTGCAATACCTGCAAGGTAACGGCCTTCATAGATTGAAGCGAAAGCATTGTGAAAGTTTGAAAGATTTTCGGTGTGAGCCTTTGTACCTGTTGCATGACAGAACTGAACTTCAGGATACTTTTTAGCAGCTTCAATAATATAATCTTCATGACCGAAGCTGTCTGCAAAAATGAATGTGCATCCCTGGTCTACAAGGTCTTCTGCAGCATCAAAACATTCTTGACCTTCAGGAATGTTTGTTTTGTAGATTTTGTTTTCATCCTTAATTCCGAGAGCTTCACATGCTTCATTTGCAGCATTGATGAAGTTAAGGTCGTAAGTTGAGTTTTCATCATGCAAGAAAATAAAACCTACTTTGATGTCTGTTGAGCTGTTGCTGTCGTCTGAACCGCCTGCTGAGCATGCTGCAAAAGCAAATACAAGAACAAGTGCAAGAACAACAGCAATGATTTTCTTTGCCATTTTCTTCATTTTTTCTACCTCCACATAGAAAATAATAATGTTTATTAAAAGGCTCACGCCTAATAATCAAAATCAAACAATTTAATCTCTGAAAACAATTTCTCCGGTTTCGTAATTCATACTTTCAATTATAGCAAGACTTTCTACTCTAATGCCTTTTTCACGAAGCTTATCGCCGCCTTTTTGGTAACCCTTTTCAATAACGGTACCGCAACCCACAAGCGTTGCACCGCTTTCTTCAACCATGGAAATAAGACCGTTAAGAGCATTTCCGATTGCAAGGAAATCATCTACAATCAAAATTCTGTCGTCCTTACCTAAAAAGCGTTTTGAAACCATAACGTTATAAGTTGTTCCGTGTGTAAATGATTCAACAGGTGTAA
>CAKSWS010000038.1 GCA_934512155.1 uncultured Eubacterium sp.
GCTCGGGTGAGTACGATTACATCCTGATTGATTCTCCCCCTACGTTGGGTTGCTGGGTCATGAATATTCTCTGCGCCTCAGACAGGGTCATCATTCCTGTGGAAGCCAGTCCCTGGGGGATGTTCGGGCTGGCAAACATGTTTGATTTTCTCAATGATGTAAAACAGATCGCACCGGATCTTATGGTCATGGGCGTGGTTCTTACGAAAGTGGATACGAGAAAAAATTATTTCAGGCAGACCATGGAAACCTTTCAGGAAATGCCGGACATTCATCTGTTTGACACGTTGATCCGTGTGGACAGTTCCATCGAGTGGTCACAGGACAGCAGTGCCCCGGTGGTGGAATTTAAAAAGAGCAGCAGAAGTGCCGGTGAATATATGGAATTAGCCAAGGAGGTAATGGAGTATGGCAGTAGGTAAAGCAAGTTTAAAACGGGCAGCAAAAGCGGCAGAAATGGAAGTGAAGACGGAGAAGCTTCCGGTTTCCGAAAAGGAAGCAGCGGAGAAAACAGAAACCGTTACAGAGACCGCTGCAAAGGTTCAGGCGGCAGCAGAGCCGGAGAAAGAAAAAAAGACGGAGCCGTCAGAAGTGAAACCGAAGAAGAGCAGCGTTTCCAGAAAGACAAAAGCCGCAGCAGAAACATCTGCAGCAGCGGAGAAAACCAAAACAACACGGAAAAGAAAACCGGCAGCAGCCAGAACGACAGCAGCAAAAACAGCAGCAAAAGCCGACACCGCAGAGAAGAGGCCGGAAACAAATCATATTCCTTTTACGAAGGAACTGCCGGTCTATCTTCTGTAAAAGCGGATGTGAGAGGATTTCTCGGTTGGTTTCACGTTGTTTTATGTGAAATTCCTTGCGGTTTGAGACGGATTATGCTATAATTGTGTTAATTATGTAACGAATCACAATCCATCGCCAAAAGAAAAAACGGGGGAAACAAAAGCTGTCCCGGAGGATAGCAGAAGGGGTAAAGGTATGCATAGTTTTGACATTAAAACCAAGATTTATTAAATCATGTCAGTTAACATTTAAATCTTTAACGGAAAAAGCGCAGTTTGCATTTGCAATCTCATTAACAGACGCCAAAGTTTTATGCAGCATATCGGATTCAAAAGCAGTTTTTTCGGGATTATGAGCTTTCAAATCGGCAATACGAACCAAAAACAAGTTTCTTGTTTGTTCTGCACCGATTTTTGAAATCCAGCGTTTAACATTAATTTCATCCACATTTTCTATACTTTGATGATAACAAACAAGCTGAACAACCTTTTCTGTTAATTTATTACTTGCATGAAAACGGCGAAGTACATTTTCTGCAATTTCAGCACTTTTAAAGGCGTGTGTTTTAAAATGGTCCGTCCCCTTTTCATCTGTAGTTTTAACTGCCGGTTTACCTATATCATGAAAAAGCATTGCAAGCCTTAACTCAACATCCGAAGGCGCATTTTCAACTGCATGAATTATATGATAATAAACATTATAAATATGCCACGGGTTATTTTGAACACAATTAAAAGTAGGTTTTAATTCAGGGATTATAACGGAAATAACATCTTTATATTTATCAAGCACATTATAGACATTTTTGCCTGTTAACAATTTGCAAAGTTCGGCAAATATTCGTTCAGAAGCAACATTTAACAGCAAGTTTTTGTTATTAAAAATTGCCTGTGATGTTTTTTCTTCAATTTCAAAACCGAGAACAGAAGAAAAACGGAGAGCACGCATAATACGCAATGCATCCTCTTTAAAACGCAAATCGGGATTACCAACGCAGCGAATTAATTTGCTTTTTATATCATTTTCACCGCCAAACAAATCAACAATGCCCGTTTTATCGCTGTAGGCAAGAGCGTTAATTGTAAAATCACGGCGTTTTAAATCTTCTTCAACATTTAAAACAAATGAAACGGTATCCGGATGACGGTTATCCTCATACTCGCCGTCTGTTCTGAAAGTTGTTATTTCAACAGGCTCACCCATTGAAACAGCGGTAATTGTGCCGTGTTTTATGCCTGTTTCGATAAACTTAATGTTATTATTTTCAAGAACCTTTTCAGTTTCACAAGGCAAGGCAGAAGTTGCAATATCAACATCACCGGGGACAAAACCCATGATGCTGTCTCTTACAAAGCCGCCAACAACAAAAGCACTAAACCCATTTTTATTTAGTGCAGTTATAATTTTATTTGCATATTCGGGAATATTCATATTAACGCCTGCCTTATATGTTTATTTTATCACATTGAGTGAAATAATACAAATATGAAAAAATTATTATATTATGCATATCTGTTTACACTGTTCGGCTATTCATACTGCACAGTTGAAATAATTTGGCGGGGACGCACCCATTACAGCATGTTTTTTGCCGGCGGTATAATAGGACTTTTGTTTGTTGCTTTATCAATAAAAACAAAAAAGGCACCTCTTTTTAAGAAGTGCCTTTTGGGAACAATGATCATTACCGTCGTTGAATTGATTTTCGGCGGAATTTTTAATGTTAAATATAACATGAATGTTTGGAATTACTGCAGTTTGCCATTTAATTTTTCGGGGCAAATTTGCCTGCCGTATTCAATTTTGTGGTTTGGATTGTGCTTTATCATTTTCAAATGGATTATTAAAGATGATTTTCACAACAGAGCTTTTTGAATACTTTTGTAATTCTTCCACCGCCTGTTTTACTTCATCATCATTCAACGGTTCCTGTTCTTCAGGGTAATCCCATTTATCAAAGGGATTGTTTTTTGTAACAACCATTCTTCCCTGTTCATCAAGTTGCCAAGGAAATACAAGAATTTTACGTTTGTTTTTTACAAAAAACAAATTGCCTGTTCTTCCGTTTGAAACATTTTTCCAATAAACAAGTTTATTTGCCTGTTTCATAATTGCCAAAACCTGCTGTTCTGCAGGAAGTCTTTTAAACTGCCATTTATTAAAAAGAGGCAAAATTATAATTCCCAGCACCAAAACAACTGCCACAATTACAATTATTTGAGTAGTATTCATTATTTATCAAATCCCAAAGTAATAATTTCAAAAGGAGAGTAATTTACAACATCCGTTTCGCCCTGAACTTCTTCAAGCATATTAAGAACTTTTGCTTTTTTGCTTAAACTAAACGAACCACGCTTGCCGTCCTGTTCGGAAAGACGAACAACAATCATTTTGCCGTCTTCACTTTCCTTAACAGCCTGAAGATAAAGAGGTTCAAACGTATCCGAAAGCACATTTTCCACATCTGCTTTGACAAGAGGCACATTATATTGAAAAGCAATGTTATTAATACCGGCAGAAACGGCGTTTCCGCTGTGCGGAATAATCATATAGCAAAAATCATGATTGCCCATATCGGATTCAACATCAGGGCGAATAGTAGCTCTGAGCAATGAAAGGCTGATTGTATTTTTATCAAATCCAACGCCATACTTACCATCGTTAATTACAGCAACGCCACTGTCTGTTTCAGCCAAATCGCACCATTTATGGTGGCAAGTTTCAAAGCGTGCCTGCTGCCATGTTGTATTTTTATGGGTATCACGCTCAATAAATCCGGCAGATGTATCACAAAGAGCTTTTCTTGAAAGAACATTGCACGCAAATTCAACCTTTGCAAGCTTGTGTTTTTCGTGCCAATCAACAACATTTTCAACTTCTATACCTCTACTTCTTCTAAACAATCTTATAAGCATTGTCCAAGTGGATTTTTCAGTTTTAAGAGTTGTTACAAATGTTGCACATTCACCGTCTTTTTCAAGCAAAGTCAACGGTTGTTCAACCTGAAGTTCAATTTGCTTATCTTTGTAATTAGGCAAAATATCCCAAGCATCATAATTGCCGGGGCAATCGGTATAAATTTTTAATTTATTAAAATCACCATCTGCCCACTGCCTTGAAAGTTCTTTATCAAACAACGAAGCAACAGAGCCATCCTCGTTAAATTTAATTGAATAATAGGGTGTTTCAACGGTTTCACCGATTTCTATCCACTCTTTTGTATAATCGGTTTTACGAAGAGAAGCGCAAGACAAAGGAGCAATGTTTGGAATAATCCAATTACCTTTTTCAAAATATCTTGTGGAAGTGCCGTTTTTATTCGGAACAAAAGTTAAAGCATCTCTTTTAAAGTTAAGAGTATTAAAATATTTTGAGCCTGTACCTATAATTTCATCAAGTGCGGAATTTATCTCGCCGTAATCTGCCATAGCATCCTTATAAACAGGATTGATATGTGAACCCGGCAAAATATCATGAAATTGATTGATTAACAATTTTTTATAAAGAGCCGTTATTTGTTCACGGTTATCTTCACCACGCAAAACGCTTAACATTTCTGCTGTTCTGAACTTATATTCAAGCTGCCTGTTTAACTTTTTTAAATTGCTTTTTGTTGTAAAAGTGCCACGGTGCATTTCAAGGTAAAGTTCGCCGTCCCAAGTTTCAAGAGAATCATTGTTTTTTAAATTCTTTTCAAGGAATTCGGCACCACCCATATGTGTGCATTTAGGCATAACAGAAAGCTTATCGAAACGGTGCATAAGTTCTATCATTTCTTCGGTACAACCGGAACCTCCGTCGCCGTAGCCGAACATATTCATTGTTTGACCGCCGCTGTCTTTATCAATATACGCTTCCCAGTTTTCCTGAATTTGGCTTGGCATATTCCAAGTAATAAAATGAGTAGGCGGAACACATGCAAGAACCTCTGTGCCGTCTATTCCGCGCCATTTAAAATTGTTATGAGGAAAACGGTTTGTATCGTTCCAAGTAGACATTTTGTTTGACACAAAATAATCAACGCCGCTTTTTTTAAGAATTTGAGGCAAAATCCAGCTGTTGCCGAAAACATCCGGAAGCCAGGCATTATTTACGGCTTTGCCAAACATTCTTTCATAAGTTTTTTGACCGTATAAGCACTGACGAACAAGACTTTCGGCAGTAGGAATATTACAATCCGGCTCAACATACATTGCACCCACAGGTTCAAACTGACCGTTTGCCACTTTTTCTTTTAATTCATTAAACACATCGGGATAATACTTTTCAAGTGTTTCATAAACATAAGGTTGTGTGTGGGTATATTTAAAATCGGGATACTTATCCATAAGTCTTAACTGAATAAGCACTGTTCTTAAATTCTTTTGAACTGCATGAATTCTGCGCCAATAATATGCAATATCCAAATGAGAATGAGCGATAAGCGCAACATCTCCGCTGCCCTTACAATTATCATTAGCATAAACAACATCATCAATATACTTTTTAGCCTTTTCAACGCCTGTTAACTCATCACCGTCAAAATCTATTAAGTTCATAGCATTATTAAGTTCTTTATTGAGGAAGTTTCTGTAATCCTCATTAAACAAATCGCTTTTTGCAATATCAAGCAAAAGCTCAAAATCCCAAACTAAATCCTGAACAGCATGATTAACCGTGCAAATATAAGCACCTTCAAAAATTTGACGGCATCCACGAACCGAAAGGCTTTCCGGATTTCGTTCATCATCAGGTTTTGAACGGTTATAACCCATCATATCAAAATGAAGAGTTTCTTTATCGTTAATATAAGGAGAAAGTAACATTCTTTCTCTGTTAGGGTCTACACCGCCGATATATTTGCCGTTAATTTTAACGCAAATTTCCGCAGCTGTTTTAAGTGAAAACCAAAGTTCTTTACCCTGTAATTCTTTTGGAATATTAACATCTGCGGTAATAAACGCCGTTCCGTCGGGAGTAAAATACATATCGCCTTTTTTAAGAGGTCTGTAATCATCGGAATAATAATCAAATTCCATTTCACTGACTTGGCGGGCATCTTTAATCATTAAATTTTCAATTTCCCATTTTGAATCGTAAATATACCTTTTAAGCCAGCCAAAGCGCAAATCAGTCCATTCCTCAGGCCGCATTGAGCGCCTAACAACTTTAATATGTGCCATTTAGCATTACCCCCTTAAACATCCTGAAAATAAGGCTTTTTGCGAATGGCATTAACCTTAACTGTTTTATGTAAATCTCTTTTAATTTCGCCTTCTATCCACTCAACGCACCTGTTAAGAATAAGGCACTTTGAACATTCGCCCCTGAAAATAACGGTTAAAACATTGCCGTTAAGAGATACAAATTCTATCCATCCTCCATCGCCTTGAATTTTAGGCTGAAGAACCTCATTTATATATTTTTCCATACTAACACCAACTTATTTTATAATCGAAGTAATTACATTTTTAATTTGTGCAAGCCTGATTTCAGCCGCACTTTTATCCTCATCACGCACGCTGTAATAAACTTTGATTTTAGGTTCTGTGCCGCTTGGTCTTATTGCAATCCAAGAGCCGTCGTTCCAAACATATTTAAGAACATTTTCTTTAGGCAAATCACCTACGCCTAAAGAATAGTCCGTGATTTTTTCAGCACCGTCAAACAAAGATGTTCCTTTTTCTCTGAAATAAGACATAAGATTTTGAATTTTTTCTGCCCCGTCTTTTCCTTTAAGAACAAAAGAATCAAGAGAATCAAGATAATAACCGTATTCCGCATAAATATCATTTAAGCCGTCAATTAAAGTTTTGCCCTGTGATTTATACCAAGCAGCCATTTGACAAATAAGCATTGAAGAAACAACAGCATCTTTATCTCTTGCATGAGTACCCACAAGATAGCCGTAAGACTCCTCGTAGCCGATAACAAACTCCTGTTCTCCTTTGTCTTCATACTTATTGATTTTTTCGCCGATATATTTAAATCCGGTTAATGTTTCTTCAACCTGAAGGCCGTATCTTCTGCCGATATTTGCACCGAGTTCCGAAGTTACAATAGTTTTAACCAAAGTTGATTTATCATTAAGCGTATCCTTTTTCATATCAAGCACAAATTTAACAAGAAGCACACCTGTTTGGTTGCCTGTAAAAAGAACATACTCACCGTTTTCATTTCTTACGGCTATACCGACCCTATCGCAATCAGGATCTGTACCGAGAACCAAATCGGCATTAATTTTTTTTGCGGTTTCAATAGCGATAAGTAAAGCATCTTTTTCCTCAGGATTCGGACTTCTGACTGTTGAGAAATTCCCATCCGGCAATTCCTGTTCTTTGACAACAGTTACATCCATATTGCTTAACATACGCCTTACCGGGATATTGCCTGTACCGTGAAGCGGTGTATAAACGATTTTTAAATCTGTTTTATCTTCAAACAGACTTTGCTTTTTAACAGCATTAAGATAAGCTGATAATGTTTCTTCGCCCAACATTGTAATATTTTGGCTGTTTTCTTCACCGAAAGGTACAGAATTAAAATCGGTAACATTATTTATATATTCGATAGCATTTTTTGCATCTTGTGTACAAAACTGACATCCCCTGTTGTCATAAACCTTATAGCCGTTATATTCTTTAGGATTATGAGAAGCGGTAATCATTACGCCTGCATTACATTTTAAATATGCTGTTGTAAACGAAAGCACCGGAACAGGAACAAGTGTTTCATAAAGAAACACCTTAAAGCCGCAATTTGCAAAAATATTTGCCGCAGTTTTTGCAAAAAACGCAGAATTGTTTCTGCTGTCATAGGCCAAAGCAACTTTAATTTCACCGGTATATTTACTTTTAAGATAGTTTGCCAAACCCAAAGTTGCTTTGCCGACGGTGTATTTATTCATTCTGTTTGATCCGGCACCCATAACGCCACGCAAACCGCCTGTGCCAAATGCCAAATCCTTATAAAATCTGTCTTCAATTTCTTTTTCGTTATTTTTTACAGACAGAAGCTCTGACTTAGTGCTTTCATCGGCAAAAGACAGCCATTCGTTATATTTTTCTTTATATGTCATAAAGAAATTCCTCCGCAATATTATTTTTTACATTATAGCAAAAATAAAATCACACTTCAACAATAAAGTAAAGCAAAAAAAGAAAACCGACAAAGGTTAACACAAACCATTGTCGGTTATTTAACTAATTATCATCTACTTCTTCGTAATCAACCTCTATTGCGTTGTCTTCTTCGCTTTCGTTTTTAAATTCGTTACGAACCTTTTTAGCAATAACCTTAACCTGAATATAACTTACAAGTTCAAGAACGGCAAAAACGGCAAAACCCGCACCAATCAACTGAACAATTGTATTTTGCGTGTGAAACGGATTAACAATTGACAGCACGCCCAAAACTATTGACGCTATAGACAAAATAACGGTTACAAACCAAGAATGATAGTGCCTTACGGCTATGTTTACGGAGTTTACCAAATCAACAACACCGCCGATTAAAAGAATTACGCCAAGCACAAAAATCATTATTGAAACAATTTGCCTGTAGGCACAACAAATTATTACACCTACAACAACAGAAATAATGCCAGCCACAAGTGAAAAACGAGATTCATTATTTACAAAATAATTAATAATGGCAGCAACGCCTAAAGCAATTATTCCACCACCTATAATAAGAGCTGTATATTGAATCATTTTATCCGGATGAGCAATAAGCAAAATTCCAAGTAACGCAGTAACAACAATAGTTATTACCGAATATTTTTTTAATTTTATAAAAAATTCACTCATAAAAAACCTCCTGTTCTTTTAATAATATTTTACCACATAATAACGCCGTTTTCAATTTATGTTAGAAAGTGTTGATAATTTTTTAAAATATTATTGACAATAAATTTGCAAAAAACTATAATGAAGAAAAAGGGAGTAGTTAGCATTTGTGTTTTACAAATGATGTGTAAATCGTCATGACGGGAAACCCGGTTTACACCGTTATTGTTTTATATTTTGTATATAATTCGGTATATAACAAGACTTTTTGCTTTTGGGCAAGAGGTCTTTTTTATTTTAAAAAGTAAGGAGTAAAAATATGGAAACAATACTGTTAAAAACAAGCGTTTTCAAAGATTTTGCCGCACTGTTTTCCAACTTTGGCGAAATCAAATGGCAAATGGTTGTAATGTGGGCTGTTGGCGGATTGCTGATTTATTTAGCAATAAAAAAAGAAATGGAACCCACACTGCTTTTGCCAATGGGATTCGGAACAATTCTTGTTAACCTGCCGTTATCCGGTGCAATAACGCAAGCCGGTTCAACAGAAGAAGGACCGCTTACCGTTCTTTTCGGAGCCGGAATTGCAAACGAACTTTTCCCATTACTGCTGTTTATCGGAATAGGTGCGATGATTGATTTTGGCCCGCTGTTAAAAAATCCGTGGTTAATGTTATTCGGAGCGGCTGCACAATTCGGAATTTTCTTTACATTCTTTGCGGCAAGCTTTTTCTTTGATGTAAACGATGCGGCATCAATAGCAATCATAGGTGCGGCAGACGGTCCAACATCTATATTTGTAGCGAACACATTAAACTCAAAATACTTAGGTCCTATAATGGTTGCAGCCTACTCTTATATGGCGCTTGTGCCTATAGTTCAGCCGCCTGTAATTAAAGCAATTACCACTAAAAAAGAGAGACGTATAAGAATGAAATACCACCCCGGTGATGTTTCTAAAACAACAAAAATACTTTTCCCTATCATAGTAACGGTTATTGCAGGTCTTGTAGCACCTAAATCAGTTGCACTTGTAGGATTTTTAATGTTTGGCAACCTTATAAGAGAATGTGGTGTTTTAAACCAACTTTCAGACACAGCGCAAAACGCACTTGCAAATTTAATTACCATTTTGCTTGGAATAACAGTGGCATCTAAAATGCACTATGAAGAATTTGTTCAGGCAGACACATTGTTGATTTTGGCACTGGGATTGGTTGCATTTGTTTTTGACACCGTTGGCGGCGTAATGTTTGCAAAATTACTTAACCTGTTTTTACCGAAAGACAAAAAAATTAACCCGATGATTGGTGCTGCAGGCATTTCGGCTTTTCCTATGAGCGGACGTGTTGTTAACCAAATGGGACTTAAAGAAGATAACCAAAACTTTTTGCTTATGCAATCCATAAGCGTAAATGTTTCAGGTCAAATAGCCTCTGTTATTGCAGGGGGATTAATTCTTACACTTGTTTCATAAAAGGAGGACAAAATGCTTAGTTTAGTTAATTTAAAAGCAATGATTATTACTGCCGCACTTTATTTAGACAGTTGGAAAACATCACTTCCTGTTATGTTTTACGGAATGATAGGAATTTTTATAGTTATCGGCGTTATTGTTTTGGTTACATACTTTTTAAACAAAAGCACATCAAAAAAAGACAAAGATAAAAACGAAAACGACAAGTAGAAAACACCAATCATAAAAAACACAGCCGGCAAATTGCTTTTTTGAAAAATTTGCACACATATTAAAGATAAATTTATTTAACAAAACTTTCACTGTTAATAAATTAATATTAATTTAAGACTGCAACCTTAATTTGCGTTGCAGTCTTTTTATTATTTTAAATTTAAATGAATGAAATTTGCAAAAAAGGTGCAATTCCGATTAAGGAATTGCACCAATTATTTAATATTATTCCGCTTTACTTTGAGCAATTATTTTTTGAGCAATATGTTCGGGACAACGGTCATACCTTGCAAATTCTGTTGTAAACGAACCTCTGCCCTGAGTTATTTGACGCATGGCAGTTGAAAACGTTACCATTTCGGCATCCGGAACCTCGGCAATAATTTCCTGCATTCCATCGCCTACCGGCGTCATACCCAAAACTCTGCCACGACGTTTATTAATATCACCTATAACATCGCCCATAGCCTCATCATTACAAACTGCTCTTAAAGTTGAAATTGGTTCAAGAATTATCGGCATTGCTTTAGAAACGCCTTCTTTAAACGCTATTGAAGCTGCCATTTTGAAACTCATTTCACTTGAATCAACCGGGTGATACGAACCGTCATAAAGAGTTGCCTTAATTCCTACCATAGGATAACCTGCAAGAACGCCTTTTTCCATACATTCATTTAGACCCTTTTCTACAGCCGGGAAGAAATTCTTAGGAACTGCACCGCCAACAACTCTTTCGGCAAATTCAAGTTTTTCGCAATCGTAAGGTTCAAATTCAATAAACACATCACCAAACTGACCGTGACCGCCGCTTTGCTTTTTATGTCTGCCCTGAGCAGAAACTTTAACGGTAATAGTTTCACGGTAAGCAATTTTTGGTTCTGAAAGAGTAACGTCAACAGAGAATTTGGATTTTAATTTTGAAACGGCAACATCAAGCTGCTGTTCGCCCAATCCCTTAATAATTTGCTGGTGAGTTTCGTGATTAACAAAGAAAACAAGGCTTGGGTCTTCCTCACAAAGACGGGAAAGACCTGATGCAATTTTTTCTTCATCGCCTTTTTTAACTGCATCAACAGCCATTGCATATGTAGGAGTGGGTTTAGCAACGCCGTCTGCTTTTATGATTTTATTAGGCATACACATAGTATCGCCTGTGTTAAAGCCTGCAAGTTTAACAACTGCACCTATATCGCCTGCATCAATTTCATTGGCATCAATTTGCTTTGCACCGAACATTGTAACAATTTTACCAACCTTTTCGGTTTTGCCGGTATTGCTATTATAAACTTCTGTATTAGCTTTAATTTTGCCGCTTAAAACTTTAAAGAACGATAATTTACCGATAAACGGATCTGCAACAGTTTTAAAGCAAACAGCTGCCAAATCGCCGTCCGACTTAGGCAAAAGTTCCACAGGCTCATCATCACAAATTGCATATTCGTGTTTTGGAGCCGGGCAAGCCTCGGCAATAAAATCAAGAAGTAAATCGCAAGCACATCCTGTTAAACCGGAAAGCGCAAAAACAGGAATTATAGAACCGTCGGCAACACCAAGTTTTAAACCTTTTACTTTATCCTCAACGGTAAGCTCCTCGCCGCCAAAGTATTTTTCCATTATTTCCTCATCCGTACCTGCAACCGCCTCGCTGAAAACAGCTTTAATTGCATCAAATCTTGCAGGATCATCAGGATTACAATCAACAACAGTGGCTTTTGTACCTTCATAAGAATAAGCTTTATCGTCTATCATATTATAATAAGCCGCAACCTTGCCTCCTGTGATAACAGGAACAACAATAGGGCAAACCATAGTGCCGAATTTTGCAACAATACCGTTAAATGCCTTATAGAAATCGGCTCTTTCGTCATCCATTTTAGTGGTAACAAAAATTCGAGCCATACGGCGTGAGCCTGCATTTTTAAACGCCTTTTCAGCACCTACTGCCAAGCCGGAACGTGCGGAAACAACAATAATTGCCGTTTCTGCTGCTCTCAAACCTTCTGCCGCACCCTCGGCAAAATCGAAAAGACCGGGAGTATCAAGAATATTGATTTTTGTATTTTTATATTCACAAGGAGCAACTGCACTTGAAACGGAAATTTTACGTTTCTTTTCTTCAGAATCAAAATCTGTTACGGTTGTGCCGTCCTGCACCTTACCCATACGTTCGGTTGCACCTGCAACAGAAAGCAATGCTTCTGTTAAAGTTGTTTTGCCTTTTGAAGCATGACCTACTACAGCCACGTTTCTGATATCCTTTGCATTATAGTTTTTCATAAAATTTACCTCGTGTAAACCAAAATCTTTGTTAATATTGTATAATAATTTTCCACACTTGTCAATTTTTATATGATATTTAAACAAAATATTTATTGATTTTTAACTTTTTCATAAAAAATTAATCTATTTTTATTCAAATTGCACATAAGCGTTTACATATTAACTATATTAAGATAACACGCATAATATGAAAAAACTGTTGAAATTTCGGCACAGATATACTATAATGGCAACGCATTGCATCCGCAAAGGAAAATAAATTCCTTGAACCGTTGATTTGTTGTGTTTTTGAATCAAGGTTTTGGAGCAGTAGCAGAAAGGAAAATTTAATATGAAAAACAAAAAAACACAAAAAATAGCCGGAATAGGCTTATTCACAGCAATTATTGTTGTGCTTCAATTAGTGGCTTCGGCAATTAAATTCGGTCCTTTTTCCATTACTTTAGTTCTTGCACCGATAGTTATCGGCGCAGCGCTTTACGGAATAGGCGCAGGTGCATGGCTTGGTGCCGCATTCGGTGTTTCGGTACTTATAAGCGGAGACGCATCGGCTTTTCTTACAATAAATCCGGCAGGAACCATTGTAACGGTTTTATTGAAAGGTATTTTGGCAGGACTTGTTGCCGGTGCAATTTACAAAGCACTTGAGAAAAAAAACACAACTCTTGCTGTTGTTGTTGCAGGTATTGCCTGCCCTATAGTTAATACTGGAATTTTCATTATTGGATGTTACTCATTCTTCCAAGAATGGTTAATCAGCGTATTCGGCACAACAGGATTTGCAACAGTATTTACAGGTCTTGTTTCAATTAACTTTGTAATTGAGCTTGCAATTAACATGGTTTTGGCATCTGTTATTGTTAAACTTATAAAAATAGGTAAAAAAGAAGTTCAAAAATAAAGTTCTATAATTATATTACTAAGCAGGCGTTAACTCGCCTGCTTTTTTATTTCAAAAAACAAAAAACAGTAATATTGACAATCAAAAGCATTTGACTTAAACTTAAATATGTACTGAATTATAGGAAGTGTTGATATGGCAATCAAAATGAA
>CAKSWS010000039.1 GCA_934512155.1 uncultured Eubacterium sp.
AATTAATGCACTGCCTTTTTTGTTTTGGTGATTTAATGAATAATTTAAAACAAAAATATATCAACTCGGCTGTGTTGTTGCTTTTATCTTCAGTTCTCGTTAAAGCAATAAGCGCTGTTTATAAAATTCCTCTCACTTCTTATATAGGGGCAACCGGTAGGGGTTATTTTAATGTTGCATATAATATTTATATGCCCGTTCATGCTGTTATTATGGGTGCGTTTCCCATTGCTCTTTCTCATCTTGTAAGCAAGTATAATCAGCAGGGTAACAAAGCAAAAATTATTGCTTTGCGTAAAAGCAGTAAAATTTTATTTTTCTTTTTAGGCGTTGCCGGCACACTGTTAATGGTGCTTGTTGCAAAGCCATATGCACAAATTGTGGAAGCTTCAAAAAGTATTTATACTGTTTATGTTTTGGCACCCACGGTTTTGTTTTCTGCAATTTGTGCTTCAAACAGAAGCTTGGCAGAGGGATTTATGAATATGGTGCCAACCGCTGTAAGTCAGGTTGCCGAGGCAGTGTTCAAGCTTGTGTTTGGCTTGCTTTTTGCTAAATATTCTATGGGTGTTCTTTATGATATGTATGTTCAAAACGGATTTGTTTTGGGTATTTATTGCGAATCCCAGCAAACAGCGCTTTCCGTTATTTATCCTTTAACATCCGCTGCGGCAATGGGCGGTGTAACGGTTGGTGAATTTGTTGCCGCAGTTTATACGGGTATTTATAATTCCGTTAAATACAGTGATTATAAATTTCAAAAAAAGTACTGCGTGGGTGAAAGTGTGGCAGAAATCTTTTCTTTTTCCGCACCTATAATTATTTCTACATTAATTCAAAGCGTTTCTACTTTTTTAGACAGCTCATCGGTTCAATATTTTTTAACTTACTGTAATGAAAATATCTTGTATTCGGCTTATGAAAATTGTATTAAAATAAGTAATACTTCTAAGTCGGATTTGGTAACGTATGTTTTTGGGCTTTATTCTTCAGCACAGGATTTTAAAAACTTAATACCGGGTTTAACAATGGCGTTAGGCGTTGCCGCAGTGCCTGCAATTTCCGCAGGGTATGAAAGTAATAATTTTGAAAAATTCAATTCTCTTGTAAACAGTATTTTTAAATATACGTGCATTATTGCTTTCGGCGGCGGTTGTTATCTTTCGTTGGTTTCAAAAAGTCTTTTGTCGGTGCTTTATGAGGCAACTAATTACGATATAGTTTTAGGTGTTTGTAAGTTGGTGGAATATTACGGCTTTACAATGATTTTTTATTGTTTTGCCGGGATATCCGTATTTGCCGTTCAGGCAATTGGCTTTGCAAATAAAAGTATATTTGCCGTTGTTGTTTCTGCAGTGTGCAGAATTGCAATTAATTATTTTCTTGTTTCAAACGAGAATGTTAATATTTACGGCACTGTTGTATCGGGGGCTGTGGGTTATTTGATTATTTGCGTTTGCAATTCCGTAATTTTAAAAAAATATTCCGGCATAAAGTTTAATTATTTTAAATTAATTGTAATGCCGCTCGTTTGCTCTTTTCTTTCGTTTTTTGTAACTCAATTTGTGTTTGGCGGATTATTTTCAGGTCTGAACAATTTTGCTTGTTTTGTAATACTTTCTACAATATTTGTCGTGTGTTTTACAATTTTATTAATTTTGTCAAAAACTATTGAGTTTTCTGAGCTTAAATTCTTACAATACAGTAAAAAAACGGTTTAAATGCTTGATAAAAATTATCACATATAGTATTATTAAAATAACACAAGTTAATCGAAAGAGGGCACTTTATTTGGCAGTGGATTTTGAAATTAAAGACAGATATGATATTGACGATTTAATTCAACTTGTTACTGTTTTAAGAGCTCCCGGCGGTTGTCCTTGGGACAGAGAGCAAACGCATCAATCAATAAAAAAGAATTTTATTGAAGAAACTTATGAAGTTGTTGAGGCGATAAATAAGGATGATGCCGAAAGCCTGAAAGAAGAATTGGGTGATATTCTTTTGCAGGTTGCTCTTCATGCCGAAATGGAGCATGAAAGGGGTTCTTTTGATTTTAATGATGTTGCAAATGATATTTGCCAAAAGCTTGTTATTCGTCATCCTCATGTTTTTGGGGATGTTGTTGCCAATAACGAAAAAGAAGCGCTTGACAGTTGGGATGCAATTAAGTTAAAAACAAAAGGAATGAAAAAGCAAAGCGAATCAATGCTTAAAGTTCCAAGGGAATTTCCTGCGCTTATGCGTGCACAGAAAATTCAAAGCAAGGCGGCAAAAGCAGGCTTTGATTGGAACAGTGTTGACGGTGCCTTTCTTAAATTGTTTGAAGAGATTAACGAGTTAAAAGATGCTTTGAAAAAAGGCAGTCAGTCTTCTGTTGAAGATGAATTCGGCGACGTTCTTTTTTCTTGTGTAAACATAGCCAGGTTTATAGATGTTGATTCAGAGGAGGCACTTACTTCCGCTACCGATAAATTTATGAACCGTTATGTTTTGGTTGAAAAGCTTGCAGAGGAAAAAGGCATTGATATGAAGAATTCTTCAATAGATGAGTTGGATGTACTTTGGGACGAAGCAAAGAAAATGATTGCCGATAAGGCAAAAACGGAGGAAATTTAAATGAATAAAACAGAACTTGTAGCAGCAGTTGCTGCTAAGGCAGAACTTTCAAAGAAAGACGCAGAAGCAGCAGTAAAAGCTGTTGTTGATTCAATTTCAGAAGCTCTTGCAGACGGCGATAAAGTTGCTCTTGTAGGCTTCGGCACATTTGATGTTAAAACTCGTGCAGCTCGCACAGGTAAAAATCCTCGTACAGGCGAAGTTATTGAAATTCCTGCAGCAAAGGTTCCTTCTTTCAAAGCAGGCTCAGCTCTTAAGGATGCTGTAAAATAATTCAATTTAAAATGCAAAGCCGTCGCCAAAACAGCGGCGGCTTAATTTTTAGGTGATTTTATGCGACTTGATAAATTTTTAAAAGTTTCAAGAATTATAAAACGCAGAACCGTGGCAAACGAGGCTTGTGATGCAGGTAAAATAGAAATAAACGGCAAGGTTCAGCGTGCTTCATATGACGTTAAGGTTAACGATGTTATAACTGTTAATATGGGCAATAACAGCCGTAAATTTCAGGTTCTTGAAATAAGTGAACACGCATTAAAAGAAGATGCGTCAAAAATGTATAAAATTTTATAATTCATTAATCAATCATCCGTTTCATATATTTTAATCGGGTGATTTTTTTTATGGAAGAAAATTTGAAAAAGCAGCACAGTCTTTATCTTGAAAACAGAAACGGCCTTAAATTAACCGGCGTTACTGATGTAGAGTTTTTTGATGAGGAAACGGTAAGTGCTTTTACCGATTATGGGTTAATAACTGTCAGCGGTTCTTCTCTTCAGGTGGAAGAGCTTAATTTGGAAACAGGTTTGCTGGAGGTTTCAGGCGAAGTAACGGCACTTGTTTACAGCAGTAAAACAAAAAAAGAAAAAAATATTTTAAAAAGGTTTTTCAGTGCTTAATTCAATAGTTGCTTTTTTTGTTTTAGGCATTGCCTTGGGCGCTTTGTATGATGTGTTTCGCTTTTTTAGATTTATTTTTTCAAAAAAATTAACGGTTTTTATTAATGATTTTGTTTATTGCTTGGTTTTCGGGCTTTGTTTTTTTACAGTGTTGCTGGCTTACAATAACGGTAGGGTAAGAATGTATTTTGTGGTTGCCGTTTTTGCCGGCTTTTTGGCGTATGTGTTTACTGTTTTCAGGTTTACGGAGCCGTTTCAAAAAAAGGTATCGTACACAGTTGTAAAAACTTTTAAAAAGGTGTTGCATTTTGTAAAGGCTGTGTATTATAATACTTTTGTGTTAAGGTTTAAAACTTTACGAAAAACGCATAAAAAGGAAGTTGAAAATTCTGATGAAAACATTTTTTCTGAATTTGAAAAATAACAAAAAAATGCGTTTAACGGTAATTGTTATTGCGGTTGCTATTGTGTTTTTTGTTTGTGCCGGCATTGTTGTAACTCAAGGTGCCGATATTAACAGACTGAAAAAACAGCAAGCGGCTTACAGTCAGCAGTTAGAACAACAGCAGTCAGATAACGACGAGTTACAGGGCATTGTTGAGTCGGATAATAAAGATGCTTATATTGAAAAAAAAGCACGTGAAAAGGGCTATGTAAAATCCGATGAAGAAGTGTTTTATGATGTTTCGGGTAAATAATAATTTTTGTTTATTTAACAGCCGAGAGTAATCTCGGCTTATTTTTTGGAGTTGTGATGAGAGAAATAAATGCAAGCAGTATAACAAACTGCGTAAAAGAGCTTGTAATAAAGGCAAATAAAATTTTACCTGATGATTTGGTGGATTGTATAGGTTGCTTTGAAAATAAAGAAAAAAATCAAACAGCGAAATCAATTTTAGGCGATTTACAAAGAAATATAGATGCAGCAAAGGAACTTGATATTCCTGTTTGTCAAGACACTGGGATGGCTGTTATTTTTGCTGAAATAGGGCAGGATGCACATGTAATCGGCGGTAGTTTTGAAGATGCTGTTAATAAGGGCGTAAGCCTTGGTTATACAGACGGATTGCTTCGTAAGTCTGTTGTAAAAGACCCGTTTTTTAACAGGGTAAATACAAATGATAATACACCGGCAATAATTCACACTAAAATTGTAGACGGAGATAAAATAAAAATCACCGCCGCTCCAAAAGGTTTTGGCAGTGAAAATATGAGTGCATTAAAAATGTTTACTCCCAGTGCAACAAAGGATGATATTGTTAATTTTGTTGTTGAAACAGTACAAAAAGCAGGGTCAAACCCTTGCCCGCCGGTTGTTATAGGTGTAGGCATAGGCGGCGATTTTGAATACAGTGCAGTTCTTGCAAAAAAGGCTCTTTGCAGAAACATCTCAAAAAGAAACGATAATGAACTTTATGCAAATCTTGAACAGGAAATTTTAAGTAAAATCAATGGTCTTGATATAGGTCCCCAGGGATTCGGCGGCAACACAACCGCCCTTGCCGTTAATATTGAAACATATCCAACTCACATTGCAGGTTTACCGGTTGCGGTTAATGTGGGTTGCCATGTAACACGACATGCTTTTACGGAGATTTAATTTATGTATTTATATATGGTTGCACCGTGCCTTTTCGGAATAGAGGCTTTGGTGGCAGATGAACTTAAATTTATGGGGGCAGAAAATGTTTGTGCCGAAAACGGCAGAGTATTTTTTGAAGGCGATGAAACTATATTGGCACGTGCTAATATAAATAGCCGATTTGCCGAAAGAATATTAATTGTGCTTGACAGATTTAAAGCTGTAACATTTACTCAGCTGTTTGATGCCGTTAAGCTTATTAATTGGAGCGATTTTATCGGCAGCGCCGATACTTTTCCCGTTAAGGGCTATAGCTTGAATTCTGCTCTTCATTCGGTGCCTGACTGTCAAAAAATTATTAAAAAGGCTGTTGTTGAAAGTCTTAAAGAGGATTATGGCATTAATTGGTTTGAAGAAACAGGCCCTATTCATCAAATTCAGTTTTCAATTATTAAAGATGATGTAACGATTATGCTTGATACTTCAGGTGCCGGACTTCATAAAAGAGGTTACAGACCTGAAGCAAATGAAGCACCTATCAGAGAAACTTTGGCGGCAGCTATGTGCAGCCTGTCAAAACTTCGTCATTATCACACAATGTATGACCCTTGCTGCGGCAGCGGAACTATTTTAATTGAAGGTGCAATGCTTGCAAATAATATTGCACCTGGAATTAACAGAAATTTTGAGGTTGACAGGTGGGGATTTGTTCCCGAAGCTGTGTGGAAATCAGAACGTGAGCGTTGCCACGATATTATAAAAACAGATACCGATTTTGTTGCTTTCGGCAGTGATATTGATGGACATGCCCTTGATTTAACCGTTGCAAATGCAAAACGAATTAAGGTTGATAAATTTATTCGGCTTTCTCAAACCGATATTAAGGATTTTGACCCTACCTCGGAAAAGGGAACTTTAATTACAAATCCGCCTTACGGTGAAAGAATGCTTGATATTAAAACGGCAGAAAAAATTTATAAAATTATGGGCGAAAAATTTGTGTCAAAAAAAGGTTGGAGTTACGGCATAATTTCGCCTGACGAAGAGTTTGAAAAATGCTTTGGCAGAAAAGCAGACAAACGCAGAAAACTTTATAACGGCATGATTAAATGTCAATACTATATGTATTTTAAATAAAAAACAGAGGCGTTTTTCACCTCTGTTTTTGTTTTATTCATTTTTGCTTTTGGGCTTCATTGCATTGTAAGATGTTAAAACAGCTTCTTCGCTTATGTTACAGCCTAAATCCCAAATAGGCACATTTGAAAATATTTCTTCCAAAACATCAAAAAGTTTTTCCATGGCGTTTGGTCCTATTTTTCTTATTGTTTGTGAAAAAATATTGTAAACCGCTTTTGACGTTTCGGCTTTTTTTATCCAGTTTGTTTCGCTTCTTTGTAAAAAACAAATTCCTGCAAGTTCTGTAATTTCCGGCGTTGAATAATCATATTTTCCGCTCCACGGTGTGCCGCAGGCATATACCTTGCCGTCAATAATTCTTATTGCCGGTTTGTCATCGTTTAAAATGTGGGCTTTGTCTTTGAAATATTTAAGCCATTGGTTTGTGTGAGTGGATTTTCCCGTGCCGCTGTCTGCCGAAAAGGCATATGCGTATCCGTCAACCACGACGCATGATGAATGAAGCAAAATACCGTTGTATTTAATCAGGTTTTCGTAAAAATCACTTCCTGAAAGCATATATTCCCAGTCGTTTGCATCTAATTCAGGATGCTTTTCTAAACATGCATCAATTCTTTCTTTTGTTATATTAATTTCAATATCTATGTGTTGGTTTTCGCTTTGGCTTTTTGCTAAGTACGGTCGTGCCTGCTTTTCTGTTCTTCCTGTCGGATTTTTCATATTAACCGTTAATCCGGCAATGTTGTAAATTCCCATAACAACCTCTTGTATTTATTAGTCTATAACAGTATAAATTATATTTTTTTTACAGTCAAGTGTTGACAATTTTTAAATAAAAAGTTAAAATAGAACAAACGTTCTAAAAGGAGTAAAAATAATGGAAAGAACTGTTCTTCATGTTGATTGTAATAAATTTTATGCTTCAGTTGAATGTTTGCATAATCCGGAAATACGTAATAAACCTGTTGCAGTAGGCGGCAGTGAGGAATCACGCCACGGTATAATTTTAACTAAAAATGAAATTGCATCCAAATACGATATATCTGTTGGAGAACCATTGTGGAAAGCTCGTCAAAAATGTCCGGATTTGGTTGTTGTTACGCCTAATTTTCCTTTGTATATGCGTTTTTCAAAAATGGTTCGCAACATTTTATCCGATTATTCCGATTATGTAGAACCTTTCGGTCTTGACGAAAGCTGGGTTGACGTTACGGGTGATTCAAGAAGCGGTGAGGACATTGCTTTGGAAATAAAAGAGCGTGTTAAATTCGAACTTGGCATAACCGTAAGTGTTGGCGTTTCTTGGAATAAGGTGTTTGCAAAATTCGGCTCTGATTATAAAAAGCCGGATGCCGTAACGGTTATAAATAAAAATAATTTTCGTGAAATTGTTTGGCAGTGCCCTTGCGGTGATTTGTTGTTAGTAGGTCCTGCCACTGTTAAAAAACTTAACGGCTACGGAATCTATACAATAGGCGATTTGGCACTTGCCGATGTAAATTTTTTAAAAAATATTTTAGGGAAAAACGGTGAGGTTATTCATTCGTTTGCCAATGGGCTTGATTATTCTCCTGTTCGTCATAAGGATGATAAGCAAGCTGTAAAAAGTATAGGAAATTCAACTACAACACCACGTGATATGGTGAATAATGATGATGTTAAAACCGTTTTAACCGTTTTGGGCGAAAGCGTTGCAACAAGAATGAGAGAACAGGGTTTAAAAGGAAAAACCGTAACGGTAGCCGTTCGTGATAAAAATCTTTATCATTTTACACGCCAGTGTAAATTAAAAAGCGAAACCGATGTTTCCGGGGAAATAATAAAAGCAGCAATGAAAATTTTTAAGGAAAATTACAGTTGGAATAATCCTGTTCGCAGCATAGGATTATCTGTTACCGATTTTAATGCTGACGGATTTGAACAGTTCGATTTGTCAGGTTCTGTAGAAAAAAGAGAAAAAATGGAAAATCTTGAAAAAGCGGTGGATGATATACGTCGCAGGTTCGGAAATTATGCAGTTCAAAGGGCGTCTCTTCTAAAAGATTGCGGCTTAAGCCGTTTTAATCCTCATGATGACCATGTAATTCATCCCATTGGATATTTCAAAAATTATAAGGAGGCATAATTATGAAGCAATATGTTGAAGTAACGGCTAAATTTGATTTAGACGGAAATATAACTCCTCTTGTTGTTAAAATGCAAGAGGGAAAATTTTATGTAGACCGTGTTTATGATGTTCGCCCGGCTGCGTCTTTAAAGTCAGGCGGTGCAGGTGTCAGATACAAATGTGATGTGTGCGGAGTGAAAAGTTATTTGTTTTTGGAAGAAAATAAATGGTTTATTGAGCTTGCTTGTTAGTTTTTTGTTGCAATAGGTAATAAAAAGTGATAAAATATTTGCCGTATTAATGTGTTGGAGGACATAAAAATGGCAAAACTTTTCAGCGAAATGACAAAAGATGAATTGCTTGCAAAGCAATCCGAACTTCAAGAAAGATACGATGCTTTTAAAGCAATGAATTTAAAACTCGATATGAGCAGAGGTAAGCCGGGTGCAGACCAGCTTGATTTATCGGCAGGCGTGCTTGATGTTGACGACTATGTGGCAGACGGTGTTGATTTAAGAAACTATGGTATGCTTGAAGGAATTCCAAGCTGCAGAAAGTTGTTTGGCGATTTAATGGGCGTTGATGCAAAAAATGTTATTGTTGGTCCTAATGCAAGCCTTTCTTTGATGTTTGATTATATTTCACAGTGTTATACTCACGGCGCAGGCAGCACACCGTGGTGCAAACTTGATGAAGTTAAGTTTCTTTGCCCTGTTCCGGGTTATGATCGTCATTTTACAATTCTTGAGCATTTTGGCATTAAAATGATTAATGTTGATATGAAAGAAGACGGTCCTGATATGGACGCAATCGAAGAACTTATTAAAGATGAAAGCGTTAAGGGTATGTTCTGCGTTCCTAAATATTCAAATCCGCAGGGCATTACTTACAGTGATGAAGTTGTTGAAAGAATTGCGGCATTAAAGCCGGCTGCAAAAGATTTCAGAATTATTTGGGATAACGCTTATTGTGTGCATGATCTTGTTGAAGACGGCGATGTGCTTTTAAATATTTTCAACGTTCTTCCTAAATATAATAATGAGGATATGGTTATTGAAGTTTGTTCTACTTCAAAAATTACTTTCCCTGGTGCTGGCATTTCCGCTATTATTGCAAGCGATAATAATATTGCGGCAATTAAAAAGCGTCTTAATGCTCAAACAATCAGCTACGATAAAATGAATCAGCATCGCCATGTTAAATTTTTCAAAAACGCAAACGGTGTTTTGGAACATATGAAAAAGCATGCGGCAATTCTTAAACCTAAATTCGATATTGTGTTAAAGCATCTTGATAATGAACTTTCAGGCACAGGTATTGCTTCTTGGTTTAGCCCAAAGGGCGGTTATTTCATTAGCCTTGATGTTATGGAAGGCACTGCAAAGCGTGTTGGCGAACTTTGCAAAGAAGCCGGTGTAACTTTAACAACTGTCGGCGCAACATATCCTTACGGCAAAGACCCTAAAAACAGCAATATTCGTATTGCTCCAAGTTATCCGCCTGTGGATGAACTTAATATTGCCGCAGAACTTCTTTGTATTTGTGTTCAGCTTGCGGCTGTTGAAAAGCTGGCAGATTAATTATGGCTGTTCAAAATAATAAAACAAAGGGCGTTATTTTTATTCTTTTATCTGCCCTTTGTTTTACGGGAATGAATACATTTGTGCGTCTTTCAGGCGATATTCCCACAATGCAAAAAGTATTTTTCAGAAATTTTGTGGCAATGATTTTTGCACTTTTTGCCATATTAAAAGCAGGTGAAAGCTTTAAGCCTAAAAAGGGCAGTTTTAAATATTTGTTTTTGCGTTCTGCTATCGGTTTAGGCGGCGTTTTCGGCAATTTTTATGCTCTTGATAAAATCGAGCTTTCAAATGCTTCCATGCTTAATAAAATGAGCCCCTTTTTTGTGCTTATTTTTTCCGCAATTTTTATTAAGGAAAAGGTTAAGCCAAAACAGGCTGTGGCAATAGCTATTGCGTTTTTGGGTGCGTTGCTTATAATTAAACCCACGTTTGCAAATGAAAATCTTGTGGCGTCCCTTGCGGGATTTGTGGGCGGAATGTGTGCCGGTGCGGCATATACATGTGTAAGGTGGCTTGGAATAAAAGGCGAAAACGGCAAAATAACAGTGCTGTTTTTCTCTGCTTTTTCAACTGTTGTAACAGCACCTTACCTTATTTTTAACTATCATTATATGACCGGCTTGCAATGGCTTTATCTTATTATGGCAGGCGTTTGTGCCGCAGGCGGTCAGTTTTCAATTACTGCGGCGTATACATATGCGCCAAGCCGTGAAATTTCAGTTTATGATTATTCTCAGGTTGTTTTTGCCGCTATTGTGGGTTTCATCGTTTTCGGCGATGTTCCCGATTTGCTTTCCTTTGTGGGTTATTTTGTAATATGCGCAATGGCAATTTGGATGTTTATATACAATAATAAGTTGCAACATAATAAAAATGCTTAATTAATCAATATGTTGGTGTAAAGTATAAATACTTGCATTTCTCTATATATTGTGTTATAATGCTTTTTATGAAAATCTTAAAGGGGGATTTTTGTTATGAAATGTCCGTTTTGCGGTTGTGAGGAAAGCAAGGTAATTGATTCTCGTCCTACAGATGAAAATGAAAGAATTCGCCGTCGCAGAGAGTGTATTTCCTGCGGAAAGCGTTTTACTACTTATGAAATTATTGAAGACGTTCCTATTATCGTTATTAAGAAAGATAAAAGCAGGGAAGTTTTTGACCGTAATAAGGTTTTGAAAGGCATGCTTCGTGCTTGCGAAAAAAGGCCTGTTTCCACAAGTGAGCTTGAAACGGCTATTTCTCAAATTGAAGCCACTCTTCAATCTGCTACAGACAGGGAAGTTTCCAGCGTTTATATCGGCGAATTGATTATGGAAAAACTTCGTGAAATCGATGAAGTTGCATATGTAAGATTTGCTTCTGTTTATAAAGCGTTTGATTCAGCTTCTTCGTTTATAGAAGAGATTTCTAAATTAAAGTAATAATTAAAGCCTATCTCGTTTGAGATAGGCTTTGTTATTTGTATGATTAGTATTTATATTCTTCTTTGTCTTTTCCTGCGGCGTAAAAGTTTTCAATAACTGTTTTGTATCGTTCATATGCCTTGGCAACGGCATCATCCCAGCTTATGTAAATTTTTTCTTGAGCATTTTTTCCAACTGCTTTAAGCAATTCTTTGTTGTACATAACGCTTTTTAACTTTGATGCTATTGATTTTGCACTGTCTTCACATAGAAAACCGGTTTCATTATCTGTTATGCCTTCTGCGGCACAGGAACCTTCAATAAGTAATGACGGCGTTTGGCAAGATGCTGCTTCCCTTACCACCAAACCGTTTGTGTCAAATACTGAAGGGAAAAGAAGCAGGTCGGACGCTGCATAGTATTTTTGAATTTCATCTCTGTTTAAAATTTTGCCGGTCCAAATTATTTTGTCTTGCAAGTTAAGCTGCTTGTAAAGTTTTTTTATTGCATGTTCGTCTGCTCCAAATCCTAATAATATAAGTCTGAAATCTTCGCCGTAATCCTTTAAAAGCTTGCAGGCTTCAAAAATCTGGCGAATGTTCTTGTACCAAATCATTCTGCCTGCATAAATAAACACAGGCATATTTTCAGGCAGGTTATGCCTTTTCTTTAAAGCGGAAATTTCAGCAGGAGTAAACGTTCTTTTAGGCATATCACATCCGTTTGGCATAACAACAAAATCACCGGTGTAGCCGACTTTGCGCAAGCTTTCGGCTGTTCCGGCGCTTGTAACCCACACTTCATCTGCCGAATTTATGTTGTTAAGTAAAAATTTATAAGCAAAATCCCTTGCCGCCTTGGTGGGAATTCTTTTATCAATATCAAATTCGTATTTTGTGTGGTATGTAAGTATTGTTGGTATGCGCTTCTTTCTGTTAACGCATCTGAAATAATAGCTTGTTGCCAACGGCGCATGGCTGTGTAAAATGTCAAAATTACGGTTAATTATTTCATAGTGAAGCTTATCTTTAAACGGCCAACCTACGCTGTATCCTTCTTTTGACGGAATCCACCAGCTTTTGTATCTGAATATTTCGTAGGGATACTTGTTGTCTTGCTGGTTGGGATTCTTAGGAGTGATAATTGTTGCTTTGCAATGGTTTTTGTTTAAAACAGCCGCATAATTTTGCGCAACATTGCTTATTCCGTCTGTTGTGGGGGGAAAAGCGTCTGTTCCTATTGCGATTTTTAAATCTTTTTCCATAATTTCTCCTGTATTGGTTCAAAAATGTAAAAATAATATATCATAAATATGTTGTAAAGTAAATTACAAAATAGTTATAAAAAAGATTTTTAATAAAAACTTGTTAAATTTGTTGCTTTAAATATATATTTAATATATAATAAACTCGTATGACTATGGGAGGTGGAGCGTATGCCTGCCGATTACTCGGTATCATTGCAAAAAATAATTGATGCTCACGATTTGGAAATAATGTATCTTCCCAAATCGGCAGAAGAAATTCTAATTACCACTAATGAGGTTAACAGACCCGGTATTGTTTTAACCGGTTATGTTGATTATTTTGACCCGCTTCGTATTCAAATTTTGGGGTGGACGGAATTTGGC
>CAKSWS010000040.1 GCA_934512155.1 uncultured Eubacterium sp.
TTATCACTATTGGCGGTATAGTTGGCAGAGTTGTAACAATTCGTGAAGAAGAAATTGTTATTGAAACAGGTGCAGACAGAACTAAGATGAAAATTCAACGTTGGGCAATTAATACTAACGTTACTAAAACTGAGCAGCATAAAAAAGAGGTTGAAGCTGCACGTGCTGCCGCTAAAGAAAAGAAAAATAATAAAAAGAACAAAGATGACAACGGTCCTAAGGTTCTTAAAGATGAAGAAGATAAAAAATAATTTTTAGTTATTTAATTTTCTTTTCCCTCATATTCTTTTATTAGAATATGGGGGATTTTTTATGCCTAAAATTAATTTTATAAATTCTAAAGGTTTATTGGTTAAATATATTATAAAAATTATTGTTACAACAGTTTTTTCGTTAAGTATATTGTCTTCATTGTTATCTTATATTGTATATAAAACAGATTTAGATACAGATATATTACAATATTTATCTGTAATAGTTTGCGGATTTTCCGCTGTATTTATTTCGTATTTTTCAGTATCTTCTTTCAAAAATAACGGTGCTTTAATGGGCATAATTTCCTGCTGCCCGTTAATTGTATTTTCAATAATAAATTTAATAATTAATAAAAGCAGTTTTCTTGTTTTTTTAATTAAAATCATTATTATCTTGCTTTTAAGTGCCTATTTTGGAAACATATCAATAAAAAATAAAAAGAAAATAAGGGTTAAATAATGGGAAAATTTGAATTAAAAGCAAAAAAAACAGATTTTGATTTGTTTGAGTTCATAAAAGAAAACAATGTTTTAATATATTCGATATTATTTTATTCGGCAGGCTTGTTATGCGGTTCATTTGTATATAAAAGATTAGAAAGTGAAGTATTAAATTCTTTATTTTCAGTAACAAAACTTACTTTTGGGCAAGAATTGATTAATAATTTAAGCTTTTATTTTTTAATATTTGCTGTTTCTGTTTTACTGGGAATATGTTTAATCGGATTTCCGCTTATAAATTTAATACCTTTTTTCTTTGGCGCTTATATTGGTATGGAAACATCATATTATTATATAACATATGGAATAAAAGGATTTGGCTTTGCTTTATTAATGGTTGCTCCTTTTGCATGCTTGTTTTTAACAGTTTTAATTCAAACAATTTCAAAAAGCTATGTATTAAGTAAAAGAATTTATAATATTACAATAAAAAAATCAGATACAGCCGATAATGTGGATTATAAACTGTATCTGAAAAACTTTGTAATGTATGGACTTATAATTATTTTAATTGCTTTTATAAATACCGGCTTATCTCAGGCATTGGGAACTATTATTTCTCTTGATTAAGGGGATTTGAATCTATTGCTTTTTTTAGCTCTTCGTTAGCAATATGAGTATAAATTTCTGTTGTACCTAAATTTTCATGTCCTAAAATTTCTTTAAGAAGCAAAAGATCAACATTTCCGTGTTGGTACATTAAGGTTGCTGCTGTGTGCCTTAATTTATGAACAGATAATCCTCGATTTCCAAATCCCGCTTTATCTAAATACGCATAAACTATATGTTGAACAGTTTTTGGACTGATTCTTTGATTGCGTGAGCTTAAAAACAAGGCTTTGTCTTTAACTCCGTCTACAGGCTTAACTTTAAGATATTCGTTAATAGCTTTTAAACAGGCGTTATTTAAATAAATTTTGCGTTCTTTATTTCCTTTACCGGTAATTATAAGAGCACCGTCTGTTTTAATGTCATTATAATTAATTGACACTAATTCCGATAGACGCATTCCACAATTTAAAAATAGTGTAATTATTGCATAATCACGCTCTTTATAAGGCCCGTCAATAACTGATAAAAGCTTTTCAGCTTCTTCAAGGGTTAAATATTTAGGAAGAGCTTTTTTCGTTTTTGGAATATCCAGATTTTTCATCGGATTATTTTCGATAATGCCTAAATTATCGCTTAAATAGGTAAAAAATCTGCGAATGGAAATTACTTTTCTTGCACGAGTTGATTCATTATTATCCCTTGTGTTTTTTAAATATATTAAAAATTGATACGCATCATTTAAAGTGATTTTTTTTATAAAGTTGATATCAATAGGGGATAAGTCAATGTTTTCATCATCCTCGTTAATACTGTATAAACCTTTGTTTTTAGCTAAGAATCTAAAAAAAGTTCGTAAATCAGATGCATATTCATCAACAGTTTGCATTGAATGTCCTTTAACAACTTCTATATATTGAAGATATTGTTGAACTAAAACAGGAAGTTCACTAAATTCGTTATGTTTCATGTTGACCTCTTCTTTTGTGAAACAGTTTCATAAGGTTGAGATTTGTTTTTTATTATAATTAGGGAATAATAATAAACAGTATTTTTTGTAAAGTTTTTTAAACTTATTTTATTTGAATAATGTGTTATGAATTTTTTTGCTGATTTTATTAATTACTTTTATTTGCAGTAAATACTTAATTGTAATTATCTTTTTAATTGATTTTTTTATTAGTAAACAATTTATATTATATAAAAATACAATGTAAAGTTTAGTTTTAATTGTTTATGATTTCTTCGTATAATAACTAATTGTCAATATAGTACAATAATTCATTGCATAACCCATTAATGAGTTTTATACTCCCCTTAATTGTATAAAATATTTATTTTGTATAATTGTATCATTTTTTAATTGTATTGTCAAGTTTGCCCCCTACGGCTTGTAGAGGGCTTTTTTTTACTTTGTTATTATCAGTTGCTGTTAATATTTATGTTTTTTAATTAGTATTGCTATTTATCATTTGCTTCTCTCCGTATATTTGCGCTTTTTAATATTTCTTCAATAAGTTTGCTTTTGGCGTTTGTATAAGCAATTCTGTCGTTTGGATATTTATTTGCGAGTTGTTTTTTGAGTTCTGAATATTCTTTTGCTTTTTCATTATTTTCATTTAAATAATCACGTATATTAATATAATTGTACCACTCTTCACTGTTAAAAATTACTACATGAATATAATGGGTTTGAATATTATTTTGCAAATTGGCACAAATATATAAATGTTGGTTTTCGTGGTCTTGCCGTCTGTAAATTATACCATTTTTTTCAAGTTCTTCATTATGTTTAAAAATATTGTTAAAATCATTAACGCCGACAACTATGTCAATAATCGGTTTAGCACAAATATTTTTAATTGATGTACTGCCGATATGTTGAACGTCAATAATGTCGTTTTTTAATGTATTTTTGAGCAAATCAATTATTTTTTGAGCAGATATTTCCCATTCGATTTGGTGATTTTCAACTGCCACTTCTCCCCTTTTTAGTCCTATTGACATTTGATTTCTCCTGTTTTATTAAGTCGATTAATGACAATGATTGCAATAATTCCATTGATGATTCCTGTTATTAAACCGGAAAACATAAGAATCGGAAAATAATAAATGATTCGGTATGTATTCATGACAAAACCGGCAATGATGATTTGAGCTAAATTATGAATTACTCCTCCAAGTGCAGAAACTCCTATTGGTGAAAATTTGTTAGTTCTTTTTGAAATAACCATTGCTAAAAAAGATGATATGCCACCTGATAAACTGAACAGCATTGAAAAGAAACCTGAAAAAAATAGGCCGTTCATTAATATTCTGATGACTGAAATTGCAAAAGCGTCTTTCTCGCTTAAAATATATAGTGTAATTATAACAATCAAATTTGCAATGCCTAATTTTACACCCGGTATTCCGACGGATAAAGGAATTAATGATTCTAAATATGAAAATGCAAAAGCCAGTGCAATCATTAATCCTAATATACAAATATGTTTAGTTTTTGAATTTATCATTTTGCTACTCCGTCAACTTCGTTTTCAAGATTATTAGTTACGGTTACAATAACTTTGTTTGGAAGGCAAATAATTGACTCATTATTGTTTTTTATTGCTCTGTGTTTTTCACATATTTTATCCGGGCAATCTGCGTAAATCATACTAACTTGTTCATTTTCAATTAAAATCGTATTTTCAATTTTATTATTTTCGTTGTAAATATTATATTTTTGATTTTTATCAATTTGTAGAACGGCAATTACTATACCGTTTTGTTCTACGGTAACATAATTCCCATGTTTTGAGGAAGCCAAAATAATTATTATTGATAGTAATGATATAACAATAATTGAAAATATTAAAATTAAATCATTTTTTAAAAATTTTTTATTCATTCTTTTAATGCCTTAATTCCGCTTGATTCAGTAATTTTATTATTATTATCAAGCCAAATTGCCTCAATATCTTTATTATTTTCTACTATCTTTAAACCTTCTTGCAAAGGCATACAAAATAATGCTGTTGAAAAAGCATCTGCAAGAAAACTGTTGTTAGAAATAACTGTTACCGATTGAAAATAATCAGCAGGAAACAACGTGTTTTTATTTATGATATGATTATAGTTTTTATTATTGACTGTATAGTATCTTTGGTATGAACCGCTTGTTACTACGCTTAATCCGTTGCTTGCTTTAATTTTTGTTAAATAATCAGTTGAATTTGGATTTTCAACCCCAATTATAAAAGGCGTTTTGTAAGTTTTTTCTCCGACTGTAATTATGTTTCCGCCAAGAGAAATTACAGCACTGTTCCATAAATGGTTTTCTGTAATATATTCTTTAATTTTGTTGCAAACATATCCTTTAGCAACTGCTCCTACATCTAATTTTAAGTATTTGTCTTTAAAATATACTGTATTATTCTTTTCATCAATAATTAAATCGTTTATATCAGTATGCAATGATGCACTTTTTAATTCGTTTTCGTCGGGTAAAGATGCGGTTTCAGGATTTGAAATACCGTTTTCACGATATTCATGCCATATTGATAAGATACTGCCCATGGCAATATTTACATATCCGTCAGTTAAAAAATATATATCTTTTGAATGTTTTAGCAGTTCTATAATTTCCGCATCTGTTTTAACAGGTGAAGTCGCTGCATTATCATTAATGTATTTTAAATTATTTAAACCATCGTAATTATTATAAATATCAAATAATTTTGAATAGTTCTCTATGAATGAATATAATTGATTATATTTATAGTCAAAATCTATTTGCGAAACATCGTAAGCAGTAATACTTGAAGCGGTATCAAATAATTCAAGAAAACTTGCAGAATATTTTTTTAAATTAATTTCTTTGCTGCATCCTACCAAATTTATAACAATAAAAAAGGAAAGGACAAGTGAAATAATTTTTTTCATAAGTCCCCTCCTCTTTCGTAAAATATTTTAATTTAAAAATTGCTTAATTACTTTTGTTGGGCACTTTTCTGCGCATAAACCGCATTCTGTGCATTTAGTGTAATCGATTTTAGCAATATTGTCTGTTACGTGAATAGCATCATTTGGGCAGTTACGTTCACACATACCACAGCCTAAACAGCCTGCTTGGCAGTTATCTTTAACGACTTTACCCCTTTGTTTATTCGAGCATTGAACTCTGTATTTAGAATCGTATGGTACGATTTCTATTAATTTCATGGGGCAGGCTTTTACGCACTTACCGCAAGCAACACAAAGCTCTTTGTCAACAACTGCTTTGCCATTAATTATTCTTATTGCCTGATTATCACAGACATCCGCACAAGAACCGTAGCCCATACATCCGTATTGGCAGCTTCTTTCACTGCCTCCGGGAGTTACTGCAGCAGAAGTACATGTTCTTGTTCCGTAATAATTGAACTTTTGGTGTCTTACATCACAAGTTCCGGAGCATTTTACAAAAGCAGTTTGTCTTACAAATTCTCCTGCCTGTACACCCATAATTGCAGAAATCTTTTCTGCTCCGGCTTTTCCGGACGGAGGGCATGCATTAACAGGTGCTTCGCCTTTAACAATAGCCTTAGCTAAAGCATCACAGCCTGCATATCCGCAAGCACCACAGTTATTTCCTGCAAGTGCTTCTCTTACTTTAATTTCTTTTTCATCAATTTCAACGTGAAAAATCTTTTCTGCAATGCTTAATAATATTGCAATAATTAAACCAACAACAGCAATAACCAAAGCGGCAATAATAATATTTTTAAAATTCATTTATAACCCCTCCGTTATTTAAGTGAACTGAACCCATAGAATGCAATAGCCATAAGGCAAGCAGTTAAAAGTACAGACGGTGTTCCTTTAAAAGCCTTCGGAAAGTCGTTATTTTCCGTTCTTTCTCTCAAACCTGCCATTATAATTATTGCAATTGCAAAACCAACGGCAGTGCCAAATCCGGTTACAACAGATGTAATAAAGTTATTGTTGTCTTGCACATTAGTTAAAGCAACGCCTAATACGGCACAGTTTGTTGTTATTAAAGGAAGATAAACACCTAATGCCTGATATAACTTTGGTACATACTTTTTTAAGAATAATTCTATAAGCTGAACAAGAGCAGCAATTACAAGGATAAATATAATTGTATTCAAATATGTAATATTTAATTTTTGAATTACAAACGTGTAAAGCAAATTTGTTACTGCGCTTGCAATTGTAATAACAAATATTACTGCTCCGCCCATTCCGGCAGCGGTTTTAACATTTTTAGAAACGCCTAAAAATGGACAAATACCTAAAAATTGGCTTAAAACAACGTTATTAATAAGCGCTGTGGTCATTAATACTAAAAATAAGGTTTTAAACATTATTTGTCTTCCTCCTTATTTTCACTTTCTTTGCACAATGACATACAATGTGCACAATCACCGCCGCAAGCAGTTTCCTCTTTAACATGTCTGTTTGCGCCTTTTGCTCCAAATTTGTTTTGAAGAGCACATAAAAATGCAAGAACAAGAAATGCACCGGGTGCTAAAATGAATATTGAAACGCCTTCATATGAAGAAGGTAAAATTTGAAAATTAAATATTTTACCTGTTCCTATAAGTTCACGTACAATGCCTATTGAAGTTAATCCGATTGTAAAACCAAGTCCCATTCCCAAACCATCAAATATTGATGGAATAACTTTGTTTTTTGAGGCAAAACTTTCAGCTCTGCCTAAAATAATACAGTTAACAACAATAAGCGGAATATAAAGCCCTAAAGCGTCATATAACGAAGTTACATATGCTTGCAATAACATTTGAACTATGGTTACAAATGAAGCTACAATAACAATATATGCAGGCATACGAACGCCATCGGGAATAACTTTGCGTAAAAGAGAAATCAACATATTACTCATTACAAGAACAACAGTTGTTGCAAGACCCATTCCAAGTCCGTTTATTGCAGAAGTAGTAACGGCAAGAGTAGGACACATACCGAGCATAAGTACAAATGTAGGATTTTCCTTTACGATACCATTATATAATCTTTCAATCGGTTGTTTCAATTTAATCAACCTCCTTTAATTGCTGATTATAAACAGCAAGTGCGCTGTTAACTGCTTCGCAAACAGCATTTGAAGTAATTGTTGCACCGCTGATAGCGTCAATTTCAGTATCATTTGTAGCACCTGCTTTTGTGTATGAAATGCCATCTGCCGATTTTTCTACAAATTGAGATTTAAAGTCTTCATTTGTTGCTTTTGCACCTAAACCGGCAGTTTCACTGTGAGATAAAACGGTAAATCCTGTAATTTTGTTCGTAATTGTAGATACACCTACTGCAATTTTTACATCTCCGCCATAGCCTGAAGGTGATGTTGCTGAAAAAACATATCCAATAGTATTTCCATTATTATCGGTTGCTTTTAATACATCATCGACAGTGCAGTTTGAAAGCCCTGCATTTGCAAGAGATGTTGATGAAGTATTAAGAATTTCGTCAGTATTATCAAGTGTAACAAAATTTGCATCTTGATACACTGCTTCATATGCTTCAAGTCTTGCTTTGTCTTGTGCTTTTGCAATAGGATCCTTTGTGATTTCATTAACAGTTGCAAGAGAAACACCTGCAATCAAAGTTATTAAGAACAGAGCGAGGCAATTTTTTAAGAATTTGTTTTTCATATTATTATACCTCCTCTTTTTTACGCATTCCGAATGCCTTCGGAACAGTTATTTTTTCAATAAGAGGAACAAGCAAATTGCTAATGATTATTGCATAAGAAACGCCCTCTGAACTCGAGCCCAGCACACGGAAAATTGCTGTTAAAAATCCGATTAATAATGCAAAAATAACTTGCCCTGATTTTGTGATTGGACTTGTTGTATAATCGGTTGCCATAAATACTGCACCGCTCATAAGACCGCCGGTAAGCAAATTTCCGAGAATGAAATTTAATGTTTCATAATCAAATCCTATATGCTTTCCCTTAATAGCGGCAAAAATAATAATAAATACAAGCGCAGAGCCCATATAAATTAAAGGTATTCTCGGCGAAATTACTTTTCTTATAAGAAGGTAAAGAAATCCAACTAAAATAGCAGCACAACAAACTTCACCTATACATCCGCTTTGCAAACCCAAAAAAGCATTTTTTAAATTAATAAGTTCACCTGCTTTAACCTGTGCTAATGGCGTAGCAGAAGAGACACCGTCAGCTGTGGCAAAGTCGTTCATTTTTGATGTAAACGAAATAAGAAGAAAACATCTTGCAGCAAGTGCAGGGTTCATGATATTTTGACCAATGCCACCAAACAACATTTTAACAACAATAATTGCAAAAACGCCTCCTACTGCAGGCACCCACCAAGAAACCTGTGGTGGCATATTAAGTGCAATTATTAAACCTGTTACCACAGCACTGAAATCAAAAACGGTAACGGGCTTTTTATAAATTAATTCAAAAATGAGTTCACTGAGAACACAGCTTACAACAGAAGAAATAATAATAATAAGTGCATTGCTTCCGAAATGCCAAACGCCGAATGCTAAAGTAGGAATAAGGGCAATGCAAACGTCTATCATTATTTTTTGTGTTGAACTTTTATCTCTAATATGCGGTGAAACAGAAACATTATACATTACTTAATCCTCCTTATTTAGCAGATTTGCTTTCTCTTACTTTAATTTTAGCAAGTTTAAATGTTTGTGTAAGAGGCCTTTTGGCAGGACAAACGTATGTGCAACAGCCGCATTCAATACATTCCATACCGTAAAGTTTTTCAAAACGTTCGTAGTTTTTACTTATAGCCGCTTGTGCCAATAATTGTGGAACAAGCGTTTCCGGGCAAGCATTTACACACCTGCCGCATCTTATACAAGCAGTGGTTTCCATTTTTTCAACATCGTCTTTTGTTATTGCTAAAATTGAAGATGATGTTTTTGTAATCGGATAATCAAGAGTGTCCATAGCCATGCCCATCATAGGACCACCGGAAATAATTTTAACAACAGAATCCTTTAATCCGCCGCATTTTTCAGCAAGAAATTTATGTGAAATGCCAAGTGGTACATTTATATTACCCGGATTATTAATTCCGTCTCCGGTTAATGTAACAACTCGGTGTACAATAGGCATATTCAATTTTACTGCTTCATAAATAGCAATAACAGTTGCAACGTTTAAAACTATTACGCCTGCATCAGCAGGAAGAATGTGAGAATTAATTTGCCTGCCTGTAACAGAGGAAATAAGTCTTCTTTCACCACCCTGGGGATAACGTGTGGAAAGCGCCATTACATTGATTCTGTTATTGCCGTTACATTCATATGATAAAGCATCAATAGCTTTAGGTTTATTATCTTCAATACCGATTACTGCCGTTGCTTTTTCAAACATACGAAGAACAATAGCAATGCCTTCAATAATTTCTTTGCTTTTTTCAATCATAAGTCTGTAATCTGATGTGAGATAAGGTTCGCATTCGGAACCGTTAACAACTATGTAATCAATATTTTTATTTTTTGGAGAAAGTTTTACACCTGTTGGAAATCCGGCACCGCCCATACCTACAATACCGCTGTTTGAAATGATTTGAATAATCTCTTCATTTGAAAGAGTATTAACATCTCTTTCTTTTCCAAATGTTTCGGTACATTCGTCGTTAAAATCATTATTTACAACAATGCATTTTGACAATTTACCGTTTAACATAAGTCTGTCTTCAACAGCTTTTACCGTGCCTGAAACTGATGAATAAACTGGACTTGAAACAAAAGAGCTTGCTTCGCCGATTTTCATTCCTTTTAATATTCTGTCCCCTACTTTTACGCAAGGTGTTGCAGGTGCACCGATATGTTGCGACATAGGAAAAACCATGATTTCTTCGGCAGGAAGTGAAGTTATTTCTTTATCAGCCGCAAACTCTTTACCTTCATAAGGATGAACGCCGGCTTTAAATTTACCTTTACTCATAAAAATCCCTCAAATTATTAATTATGTTGTATTTAACATAAAAAATATTATAACTTAAATACACATTTTTTGCAATAAATAAATTCTAAATTTTGTCTATTTTGAACAAAATAATTTATATTAATCCTCTGTTAATGCTAAAAAAGCCTGTCTTACAGTTCTTACAGGAACTATATCTACGTTAACTTTTAAATCTTTTGAAAGTCCTTTATAATTGTGAAACGGAATTATACATTTATTGAAGCCAAGACGATGAGATTCGACAATTCTTTGCTCACAATTACTTACTGCACGAATTTCACCGGCAAGTCCGATTTCACCAAATGCAATTACATCGTCATTTACTACCATATCTTTCAATGATGAAACAAGTGCCATTGCAACTGTTAAATCTGCTGAAGGTTCATCTAATTTTAAACCTCCTACAACATTAATATAGGCATCCATATTGTTAAAAAAATAGCCTGCTCGTTTTTCAAGTACAGCTAAAATCATTGCCATTCTATTGTAATCAAATCCTGTACTCATTCTTCTCGGCGTACCAAATCCGGTAGCTGTAACAAGACCTTGTACTTCCGCCAAAATAGGTCTGGAACCTTCCATAACACAGGCAACGCATGTTCCGCTTGTGTTTTTAGGTCTGCCAGACAACATAAGAAGCGACGGATTTTCTACCTCCCGTAAGCCGCTTTGCATCATTTCAAAAACGCCTATTTCGTTAGTTGAACCAAATCTGTTTTTAACTCCTCGTAAAATTCTGTAAGAGTAGTTACGCTCACCTTCAAAATAAAGCACTGTGTCAACTATATGTTCAAGAACTTTGGGTCCTGCAATTGCACCGTCTTTGTTAACGTGACCTACAACAATAATAGGTATACCAAACGATTTAGCTGTATGCATAAAAATATTTGTGCATTCTCTAACCTGTGTAACCGAACCTGCAGAGGAGGAACACTCATCATAAATCATTGTTTGGATTGAGTCTATAATCACCATATCCGGTTTTGTTGATTTTATTGTTTCAACTATTGTTGAAATATCTGTTTGAGATAAAACAAATAAATTTTCAGTAAAAACGCCTAATCTGTTGGCTCTTAATTTTATTTGTGAAGCCGATTCTTCACCGCTAACGTATAGTACAATGTTGTCTTTGCCCAAATGCTCACAAATTTGCAAAAGAATTGTTGACTTACCAATACCGGGGTCGCCACTTAATAAAATCAGACTGCCTGAAACGATTCCGCCTCCGAGAACTCGGTCAAATTCTTTAATTCCTGTGGAAATTCTTGTTTCAATATCATTTGTAATTTCACTTAATTTATATGTATTTGTCGCCGGTGATGCGATTCTTGAGCTGCTTTTTAAGGATTTTGTTGAAATTGGTATTTCTTCATTTAATGTGTTCCATTGATTACATTGAGGGCATTTTCCGTACCATTTTGGACTTTCAAATCCGCATTCGCTGCAAACGTAAATCGATTTAACCTTTGCCATGTTTTTTAAGCCTTCCTTTATTTGTAATTTAATTTTCAGAAAAATATTTTTCAATTCCCAGCATAATTGAATATGACAGTTTATTTTGATAGCCCGAATCCTGTAATTTTAAATTTTCTTCCGTGTTACTCATAAAGCAGCATTCAACCATTACAGACGGAACGGTTGCTTTGTATAATAAGTAATAACTGCTATCTGAAACCTTATTTTCTCTTTGATTATCGGGTTGGATAAATGATTTTGTGGAATTAAGTATATTATCGGCTAAAATTTTGCTTGATTTTTCATTTGCAGTATACCATACCTGCATTCCCCATTGACTTTCGTCTTCATAATGGTTTTGATGTACGGAAACCAGAACAGAGTTTTCAATACTGTTTACAAAATCAAGACGGTTATACAAATCAGATTTATTTTTGTTGCTTTTTGGTGGGTAATATTCTATATCTTCGCTTCTTATTCTTACCGTTTTTATGCCTGAAAAACACAAAAAGTCATATAGTTTGTTAACAATTGCAAGATTTATATCTTTTTCCAAGGTTCCGCTT
>CAKSWS010000041.1 GCA_934512155.1 uncultured Eubacterium sp.
TGCCACGCAGTGGCAGAGGGGACGGGCTCCGGTTCGGAGGTGGGTTGCGAAGCAACTCGGAGGGATTCCTGCAAGCCGAACAATATTTAACTGAATCCCCCTGTCATCTTCGATGACATCCCCCTTTAACAAGGAGGACTAACTTAGAGGGGCTTTTATCCGCCGGCTATTTACAAAACTTATGATTTCCTATAACCGTAATAACCGGTCGGGAATGCATAAAGCTGTCGTTTGTTTTGGAAGCATTAAAATAATAAATTGCACCGCCGGATGGGTCCCAACCGTTAAGAGCGTCCCGTGCGGCTTTTTTTGAGCTTTCTGCTACAGGCTGATACCAGTTACTGTCGTTTACACAAGAAAAAGCTCCGTTTTGATACACAACGCCGCTTATTGAATCGGGAAAAGAGGGATGAGCCACACGGTTTAAAATAACTGCACCAACAGCCACCTGACCTTCATAGCTTTCGCCCCTTGCCTCTGCTGAAATAACCTTTGCAAGCAGCTCTACATCTGCATTTGAATAACCTGTTGAATTAGAAGAAGAGCCGCCGCTTAACCCTAAATAAAGAAGAGTTTTACTGCCGGCAATACCGTCTGCCGTAATGCCTACGCTTTTTTGAAAATTTCTTACAGCCGATTGTGTGGCAGTGCCGTAAACTCCGTCTACACTGCCTGAATATTTCCCCAAATCTTTTAATTTTTGCTGAATTTTTTTTACCTCGTCCCCTGTTGAACCGTATTTTGACAAGGCATAAATCGAATTATTGTTTTCCTTTTCCACAATAGTATAAGCAATAAAGCCGGAAACGCCGGCACAAACAACTATTGCAAAAGAAATTAAAAATATATAAAAATTACGAAACGCTTTATAAACTGTCATTTAGAACTCTCCTAACCGAAAAATGTAAGCAAATAAGTTATTGCCACCCCTGCCCCTGCACAAAGCAGACTTTGCACCGTTATATATGCTATTTCCTTTTTTGTTTTTCTGGTTTTAGGCGGCTTTTGGACTGTATTTGAAAGAATTTCAGCCTCTTTTTTTAATTTTGCCCTGTCTGTTTTGCTGTATTCCGGTTTAACGAAAAAAATTATTTTTTCAAAATAAGGATTGTCTGTGTTTGTAACCTCAAGCACCTGCCTGTTTACACCTTTAATCATTGCAAAAAAATCCTTTCAAAATTCTTGTGATTTATACAAATAGTGTAGGATTTTTAAGGCAAAAATATTCAATTTTTTCAAATATAAATTTTGGTTATTTTTACATCAAATTTACCCTTGACAAGGTTCTGTAATAACAAAATGTATATTATCTTCCACTGTGGAAAATGTGGAAAACTATGTGGAAAATGTTTAAAACTATGCATAAATATGGCTATATTATGGGAAAATTCATTGTTGAAAAGTTAAAAAGGGGCAGTTTTCATAAATTTACACCGAGTTTTCAACAATTTGTAAAGTTACAAATTATTACAAAATATTTTGTGTATTTTGCTATTTTTTATTTTATTCTTGACAAAGAATGTGGTATAATTTTAACTGTAAATACAACAAAGGAATTATACAAACAATGATAATTAAAACAAGCGGAAAAGATTTGATTTTGCAGGATGTAAAATGCCTTTCTTTGCCCCTTACATTAGACTGCGGACAGTGCTTTAGATGGAAGGAGCAGGCAGACGGCTCTTGGAGCGGTGTGGCAATGGGAAAATTTTTAAATATAAAACAAACAGGTGAAAATGAATTTTTGCTAAAAAACACATCAAAAAACGATTTTGAAAGCATTTGGCGCAATTATTTTGATTTAGACAGAGATTACACCGCTGTTTGCAAAAAGCTGAAAGAAGACCCGCTTATAAAATCCACTATTGACGAATATTACGGAATTCGCATATTAAATCAAGATTCATTTGAAGCGTTGTTTTCTTTTGTTATAAGCCAGCAAAACAACATAAAGCGAATTAAAGGCATTATTAACAGACTGTGTGAAGAGTACGGCAAAGAAATTTGCCCGGGAGAACACGAATTTCCAAGCCCGAAAACCCTTTCTGCCCTGAGTGTGGAAGATTTTGAAGCGTTAGGCACAGGCTACAGAGCAAAATATTTAAAAAAACTTGCCGACGATGCGGCGGCAGGCGAAATAGATTTTGAAGCCATTAAAAAAATGCCTTTGGAGCAGGCAAAGGCAGAACTTTTAAAAATATACGGCGTTGGAATTAAAGTGGCAAACTGCGCACTGCTGTTTGGATTTGGTTTTATAGAATGCTTTCCCGTTGACGTGTGGATGAAGCGTGTTTTGGAATTTTACCCCAACGGTTTGCCTGAATGCTTTAAAGGCAACGAAGGAATAGCCCAACAATATCTTTTTCACTGGGCAAGAAATAATTTAAAATAAAGGTGCAAAATTATGCAAAAAATGTTTGTTAACGAAATAGACGGAGATAAAGTTATTTTAAACGAAGAGCAAAGCCGCCACATTGCAAAAAGCCTGCGCATGAAGGTGGGCGACATGCTTACCCTGTGCGACGGAGCAGGCAGTGATTACGGCTGTATAATTGATGAAATAACAAAAAATTATGTTGCCCTTTCCGTTTGCTACAAGCAGGCTTCAAACAGCGAACCCGATGTTAAACTTTATCTTTACCAAGGCGTTGCAAAGGGCGATAAAAACGAAGATATTATTCAAAAATGCGTTGAACTGGGAATTTACGAAGTTACGCCGGTTTTAACCAAAAGAAGCGTTAGCCGACCTGATGAAAAGCAGGCAAAGAAAAAGCAGGCACGCTACCAAAAAATCGCCCTTGAAGCGGCACAGCAAAGCGGCAGAGGTATTGTGCCTGCAATTAATGAAATGACAGATTTTAAAACAGCCGTTTCAAATTGCAACGCCGATTTGAAAATTTTATTTTACGAGGGTGGCGGCGAAAGCCTTACAAAAATTATTGAAAATAATAAAGCCGCCCAAAGCATTGCCGTTTTTATAGGTCCCGAGGGCGGATTTGAAAAAAGCGAGGTTGAAGCCGTTTTAAACGCCGGGGGAATCAGCGCCACATTGGGAAAAAGAATTTTACGCACTCAAACGGCTCCTGTTGCAGCCACTGCGGCAATTATGCTTTTAACAGGAAATATGGATTAAATTGACGAATCCCCCTGTTTTCATAAATGAAAACATTCTCCTTATTAAAGGGAAGACTTATATGTTATATATTTTTTATATATTTCGCCGTAAACACGGCGGGGTTGTGCCATTCTTTCGTGTTGCAAAAGAACGGCACCATAGAATCCTCCCACCGCAAGCGGTCCCCCCTCCTTTAACAAGGAGGGCACTACGCAAATCAGGGGGAGTGCAACAAGTTGCAATTCCCCCTAATAACCCCCTAAACATTCGTAAAACCGCCACGCTTACGCATTGGCGGTTTTATTTAGCCTCCCTTGTTAAAGGGTGATTTATATCAGTTGCAAAAGAAGCTCTTTTAATAAAAAGGGCTTTTTTATTTTTCCTTTTTATCTAATTTTTTACCGTAATTCATTGTGCGAAGTGAGTTTGCAATGGCAATAAGGCAAACGCCCACATCGCCGAAAACAGCAAGCCACATTGCGTTTTCATCAAAAATACCGATTGCACAGCAAATTATAATAAGCACTTTAATTGCAATACTGAAAATAATATTTTCCTTAACAATATGCATTGTTTTTTTAGAAATTTTTCTGCCGATTGGGATTTTTGAAAGACTGTCGCCCATAATAACCACATCTGCGGCTTCAATGGCAACATCCGAGCCTATGCCGCCCATGGCAACGCCCAAATCTGCCTCTGCCAAAACGGGAGCGTCGTTTATACCGTCGCCGGTATAAAGCACAACGGCGTTGCTGTCTTTTTTAATTTCACGCATTTTAAGCACTTTTTCCTGCGGCAAAAGTTTTGCGTAATATTTATCTATTCCTGCTTTTTCGGCAACATCTTTTGCAATTAATTCTTTATCGCCTGTAAGCATATAAGTTGTGTTAATGCCTGTTGCTTTCATATCTGCAATAGCTTGCTTGCTGTCTTGCTTAATAACATCGGCAAAAACAATGTCGCCTAAAAACTCATCATCAGAGCAAAGATAAATGGCTGTGCCGATAAGTTTTGTTTCTTTAAAATCAACACCAACCTGCTTCATAAGCTTTTCGCTGCCGGCGTAATATCTTTTACCGTCCACAACTGCCGAAACACCCATGCCTGCATAGTTTTTAGCGTCTTCAACAACATATTTTTCCGCATAATGTCCAAACGCAAGGCTTACTGATTTTGCAATAGGATGGTCTGAAAACTTTTCGCAAGCAGCAATTAAACCCAAAAGCTCACGGTGTTCATTTTTATCTGTGCAGTGGCAATGCACACATTCACAGCTTACATATTCAAATTTACCGCTGGTAATTGTGCCTGTTTTATCAAAAACGCCAACATTGCATTTTGAAAGCATTTCAAGGTAGTTACTGCCTTTAACAAGAATACCCTGCTTTGAGCAAGTGCCGATACCGCCGAAGAAGCCCAAAGGAACAGAAATAACAATTGCGCAGGGGCAGGAAACAACAAGTGCGGAAAGACCTCTGTATGCCCACTCGCTCCAACTTTGCTTAAAGAAAAGAGGAGGCACAATTATAATAATCAATGCAATAAGGCAAACGATTGGTGTGTAAACCTTTGCAAAACGTGAAATAAATTTTTCAGTAACGCTTTTCTTTTCATTCGATTCCTCAACCATTTTAAGAATTTTTGAAACGGTTGAATCACTGTATTCTTTTGTTGCTTTAATTGTAAGCGTGCCGTCAAGGCTTACAGAACCGGAAAGCACCTCGCTGCCCTCCACCATAGAAACAGGAATGCTTTCGCCTGTAAGTGCCGCCATATCAACTTCGGCACTGCCGTTTACAACAATGCCGTCCAAATTAACTTTTTCGCCGGGTTTAACAATAAATTCATCACCAATTTTAACATCTTCCGGCTTAACCTCAACAACCTTGCCGTCTTTTAAAACGTTAACGGATTCCGGCTTTCCCTCAAGCATATCGGTAATTGACTTTCGGCTTTTTCCAAGGGCAAGACCCTGAAGATACTCACCTATTGTATAAAGAAATACTACGGCGCAGCCTTCCATATATTCACCGATGGCAAAAGCACCGATAGAAGCAACTGCCATTAAAAAGCATTCGTTAAAAATATTACCTTTCATAATATTTTCAATAGCTTCCTTAACAATATCAAAACCTATAACAAGGTAGCTTATTGCAAAGCAAATAAGAGAAACGAAAGACGGAACAGCCGGGAAAAACTTTTCAATTACAAAGCCTGCGGCAAGAAGCACGCCGCCGCAAATTATTTTAAAAAGAAATTCACCTTTGTTTTCAGCCTCATGCTCATGGTCGTGGCCGCATCCGCAGCCGTCATCATGGTGATGGTCGTGGTCATGACCGCAACAACAATCATCATCGTAATGATGGTTATGTTCGTGTTCATGATGATGCTCGTGTGTGCAGCATTCATCATGTTGATGTTTATGCTCTTTACTCATATGTATCACTCCTCCAAATGTTCTATTCCGCAGTTCATTATTGTTTTTACATGGTCATCCGCCAGGGAATAAACCATTTGCTTGCCGCACCTTGTATATTTTACAAGGTGGTTTTGCTTTAAAATTCGCAGTTGGTGGGAAACCGCCGTTTGGCTTACGCCGGTGGCAGTGGTAATTTCCGTTACATTCTGCTCTTTATCAAACAAACTGCACAGTATTTTTAACCTTGTTGAATCCGAAAATATTTTAAACAAATCGGCAAGGTCATAAACCATTTCTTCATCAAGCAAATTATTCACCTCTCATATGAATATCTGTTCATATGAGCATTATATGTTATTTTTCAAAAATTGTCAACACTTTTTTTGAATCTATTGTAGCAAGCACAATTTTTTCTACCTCTTTGTTTTCCTTTCTTACTTTGCGCACAAGCTCTTTTTTTGAAATTCCGGCTACGGAAAGGTTGGAATCTATAATTTTTCCGTCCATAATTACATTAACCTGCAAACTTTCTCTTTCAGGAGTAAAATTAAAATCCGTTGGGTTAAGCGAACGCTTGCCGGGCACAGGCATAAAGCTGATTTTGCCTGAAACTTCCATAACGGCAAACTGAATATCGCTTAAATTATAATAACCGCTTATTCTTGCCGCCGCTTCCAAATCATTTAAATCAATATGTGCTTTTTTAACACTTTTTTCTACTATTTTTCCGTTATCTATTAAAACAATAGGCACGCCGGAAATTATTTTTCTGCCAACAAGTGTTTTTTGTGAAATTAAAATAAACACCATATCAAACAAAACATAAATAACCATGGCGGTAATTCCTTTCCACCATTCAATATCTATATTTGTGCACATTTCGGCAGCAACCGAACCTATAGTAATACCTATTACATAATCAAAAAAAGAAAGCTCGGCAATGGCACGAAACCCCATTACCTTTGAAAGCAAAAAAAGCACAAGAAATGAGGAAACAGATAAAATTACTATTTTTAAAAATTCCATTTTATACACCCTGTTAATAACACAATTTATAATATGTTACCCGTTTTTTATTTTAAAATCCCAATATGCAAAAAATTTTCGTATTGACAAAAAAATAAAACAAGCATATAATATTGATACTAAAATATTTTCAGGGCGGGGTGTAATTCCCCACCGGCAGTAAAGTCTGCGACCCGCTTTTGCGGCTGAATCGGTGAAATTCCGATACCGACGGTTAAAGTCCGGATGAGAGAAAATGTTTTGCAGAATTGCAATGCCTCGTGGCGTTGCCTTATATCTGAAGCATATTCGCCCTAACGTTTTTTTCGTTAGGGCTTCTCTTTTGCCCAAAAAAGGAGAAAAAATTATGACAAACACTAACACAAAAAACCGACCAAACAAAAAAAAGAAAAAAAGTGTAAACGCCAAAACCGTTAAAATTACAATGACGGCAATGCTTACAGCCGTGGCTGTTGTGTTGCAATACATTGAAGTGCCGATTCCTATTATGCCAAGTTTTATAAAACTTGATTTTTCCGATTTGCCGGAACTTATAGGCGCATTTATTATAGGACCGGGAGCAGGCGTACTTATTGCTTTTTTGAAAAATATTATTCACCTTGCAGTAAGCCAAAGCGGATTTATAGGTGAACTTTCAAACTTTATTTTAGGCGGCACATTTGCTCTTTCGGCAGGGCTTATTTACAAAAAAATGCCAAATATTAAGGGTGCCGTAATAGGCGGTATTGCCGCTTCCGTAATTATGGGCGTTGTTTCATTGCCTGTTAATTACTTTGTTATTTATCCTTTATATTACAGTGTTATGGGATTTCCGAAAGAGGCAATTTTACAAATGTATCAACTTATTTTGCCTAAAACAAAAAGCATTGCCCAGGCACTTTTAATTTTTAACGTGCCGTTTACTGTTGTAAAAGGCTTAATCAGTGCCGCAGTAACAACAGCGGTTTATAAACCCCTTTCAAAAATTAAAAATTTATAACCAATCAGCCCTCTCTTAGATTAAGGGAGGAGGCAACACACAGTGTCGACGGAAGGATTCTTGCAAGACTTATATTTTTTATGACATCCCCCTTTAACAAGGGGGACTTATTTTTTATAATCAATCTGCCTCCATTAAATTAAAGGAGGCAATAATATAACGTACTTAAAAATAAATATTGATATTTAAAATGTGTTGTTGTATAATATTTTCAAACAGGCAACTGCTTGTAATATTAAATTTAGGAGATTGAAAAAATGCCACTTGTTACTACAACAGAAATGTTTAAAAAAGCATATGAAGGCGGATATGCAATCGGTGCTTTTAACGTAAACAATATGGAAATTGTTCAAGGTATTACACGTGCTGCAAAGAAGCTTAACGCACCTGTTATTCTTCAGTGTTCCGCAAGCGCAAGAAAGTATGCATCACACGATTACCTTGTTGCAATGGTAAAGGCTGCTGCGGATGAAACAGGTCTTCCTATTGCTCTTCACCTTGACCACGGCCCTGATTTTGAAACTTGCAAATCTTGCATTGACGGCGGATTTACATCTGTTATGATTGACGGTTCTTCTCTTCCTTACGAAGAAAACGTTGCTCTTACAAAGAAAGTTGTTGAATATGCACACGCTCACGGCGTTGTTGTTGAAGGCGAACTCGGAACACTTGCAGGCGTTGAAGATGAAGTAAGCGTTGATTCTGACAATGCTTCTTACACTCGCCCTGAAGAAGTTGAAGATTTTGTTACAAGAACAGGTGTTGATTCACTTGCTATTGCTATCGGCACAAGCCACGGCGCATATAAATTTAAACCCGGTCAAAAGCCACAGCTTCGTTTTGATATTCTTAAAGAAGTTGAAAAAAGACTTCCGGGCTTCCCAATTGTTCTTCACGGTGCTTCTTCAGTTAACCAAGAACACATTAAAATGATTAACGAATACGGCGGTGAAATGCCTGATGCTATCGGTATTCCTGAAGAAATGCTTCGTGAAGCAGCATCTATGGCAGTTTGCAAAATTAATGTAGACAGTGATATTCGTATTGCTATGACAGCAGCCGTAAGAAAGCATTTTGCAGAGCATCCTGCTGATTTTGACCCAAGAAAATACCTCACTCCTGCAAGAGACCTTATTGAGGAAGTTGTTGAACACAAGATTGACGTTGTTTTCGGTTCAAAAGACAGAGCATAATAAATTTTCTAAAAGCAAGAATTCTTCTTGTTAAAAAATTCCTAATAAAAACCTCGGCGTAAGCCGGGGTTTTTATTTTTTTACAAATTTTTTAATTTTTAAAAATCGCAAAAAAACAAACAATAAAATTGCAAAGGATTTTTAAAGTTTTTTGCGTAATTAATTATTGGGGGTAAAAATTTATGAAAAAGAAAACAGCCGACATTATGAAAGGCATGGGTGTTGCAATGGCAATGGGTTCAGTTATTGCAGGTGCCGCAGCAACAATGGGAACAAACAGCAACAAAACAAAGAAAAACATGAAAAAAGCAGTTGAAAAAGTTACGGATTTTGTAGACAGTGTAAGCGCAATGATGTGATTTTTAAACCGCTTGTTTTCCTTGAATAAGGGGGATTCTTGTAAATCAACAATATTTATTTTTATATATTTCGCCGTAAACACGGCGGGGTTGTGCCATTCTTTCGTATTGCAAAAGAACGGCACCAAGAAAGCAAATCAGGGGGATGCAACAAGTTGCAATTCCCCCTAATAACCCCTTAACATTCGTAAAACCGCCACGCTTTCGCATAGGCGGTTTTATTTTAGGTTGCTTAATTAAATTTTTTATCAAAAAAATAAACAAAATCAAAATTCAATAATCAACGGAAAAAGTTTGGGGTTCTTCAAACTTTGTAACAAACTGACCGTCAATTTTATCTATATAACTTTTAAATTCAAAACCAAAAGCCGTGCCGCTTGGAAAAATATCACAAAGAGGCTGAAGAACAAACCGCCTTTCTGTAATTCTTGGGTGAGGAACGGTTAAATTTTGAGTGTTTATTCTTTTATCTTCTGCATAAAGCACATCAATATCAAGAATACGAGGTCCGTTTGCAATGCCTCTTTTTCTGCCGAAACCACATTCCACACCCAAACAAAAACCAAGCATTTCGTGAGGTTCAAGCCTGCTTTCAACCAAAAGCACACAATTTAAAAAATTATCCTGCCTTGCGTAACCTACAGGTTCTGTTTCATAAATTCCGGAACACATTAAAACATCAGTGTAAGGAAGTAAATTTATTGAATCTATACAATGGGCAATATTTTCACGCTTATTACCTAAATTTGTTCCAACGCCTAAAACATATTTCATTTCATTTATTACCTGCTTCTTACAATATTTACTGCCATATAATCAAAATCGGCGCTTACGGGTGCCTCAGGCTTTTTTAAAGTAATTTCAACCTTAAATACATCTGCATATTCTTCTAAAATAGCGTCTGCCGTTACCTGTGCGCATTTTTCAAGCAAATTATACTTTGTTGCCGTAAATACACGGCGAACGGTTTTTACCACCTTTGCGTAGCTTACAGTGTCGTTTACATCATCACTGTGGCACGCCTTATTCATATTTACATATAAATCAATATCAAATATAAAATTTTGACCGTTTTCTTTTTCTTCGAGATTAACACCGTGATAAGCAAAAAGTTTTAACCCCTTAATTTTAATTATGTCCATTTAAAATTATTACTCCTTAAATTTTTTAAGCATATCTGCCATGTAAATTCCCTGCTTTTCATTTTCCACATCGTGAAGACGAATAATATTTGCTCCTGCAAAAATTGCCGCCGTGTCAGCACTTATATTTCCAAAAACACGCTGCTTCGGAATTTCCTGACCGCTGCCCTCTTTAATAACTCTTTTTCTGCTTGTTCCAAGCAAAACAGGGTAATCGGGTAATCTGTATTTATCAATATTAACTATTAATGATGCGTCTTGAGTTCTTGTTTTGCCAAAACCCACGCCCATATCAAAGCATATTTGATTTTTATTTATTCCTGCTTTTTCAATTTCAACGGCACTTTTTTTAAAAAATTCTTTTACTTCATCTACACCGCCGTCGCCATTGTGCATAATAATCCAACCGGCACCTGTATTTTTAACAATTTGTGCCATTTTAGGTGAAATAACGCCGGAAACATCATTAATTATGTGTGCGCCTGCCTGCAGCACATTTTCTGCAACGAAAGGATAAAAAGTATCTACCGAAACAGGAATGTTTATTTTGCCTTTTAAAAGCTCAAAAACAGGAGCAAGGCGTTGCCATTCCTCTTCAGCTGAAATTGCCGTATATCCCGGTCTGGTGGATTGTGCGCCGAAATCAATAATATCTGCACCCTGCTGTTCCATTAAAACTGCGGTTTTAACTGCATTTTCTGCCGAAAAATTATCTCCTCCGTCGGAAAAAGAATCGGGCGTAACGTTAACAATACCCATTATAAGCGTTTTTTCGCCCCATTTTATATTTTTGTTTTTACATTTCCAAATCATATTTTTACCTATTTATCAAGAAGTGAAAGCACTTCTGCCCTTGTGCGTGCATCGGATTTCATACAGCCTCTTAAAGCGGAAGTTTGTGTTTTACTGCCGGAAGCCTTCGCCCCTCTGATAGACATACACATATGCTCTGCCTCAATAATTACGGCTACTCCCTTTGGTTTTAAATGTTCTTCCAAAAAATCCGCAATATCGTGTGTTAATCTTTCCTGCACCTGTGGCTTTTTTGCAAAATTATCAACAATGCGTGCAAATTTTGAAAGACCAATAATTTTATTGTCGCTGGGAATGTAAGCAATATGTGCCTTACCCACAAACGGCAACAAATGATGTTCACACATTGAAGCAAAAGGAATATCTCTTACAATAACCATTTCATCATTTGATTTTTCTTCAAAAAATTTTAAATGGCGTGTTGGATCTTCATTCAATCCGGCAAACATTTCCGCATACATTCTTGCTACACGTGAAGGCGTTTCTTTTAATCCGGGTCTTTCCGGATCTTCACCCACAGCTTCCAAAATATCATAAACCGCTTTTTCGATTTTTTCTAAATCCATTAATTTATTACCTTTCGTTTTTTATTTTGCAAAATATGCTTTAATATCGCTTAAAGACTGCTCTGTAAGTTTTCCGCTTTCACAGGAAGTATTAACATTATAAACGTTAACGCCTGTTGTATCGTCTGACAAAACTTTTAATCCGTCTACACTTTCGGTAAAATCTTTAACCGTAAAATTTGTTTCTGATTTTTCAATAAAAACATTAAATAATTTTTCACGCTGTTCATAATTTTCGGCATTTATTTGCTGTGAAAGAGCAGCAAGAAAAATATCGTTAACAGCCAAAATATTATCGCCCTCTCCTGCAAAATATCTTAAAAGTTTTGAAGCTTTATCACCGTCTAAAACCTGCTCGCCCGACTTTAATTTAATATTAAAACCGTAACGTGATGTATCTTTATATCTGACATCATCAATTAAAGTATAATTTACTTTACCCAGTGAATCAAACCAATCTGAAAAATTATTTACACTTTCATCAACATAATAATCAATATTAATGCCCAAATATGCATTTAAATTTGTTTGAACACCTGCACCGCCGGCATTTGCATAAATTTCGCTTAATTTTTTGCCCTCAATTTGAGTGTCATTTTTAATTGTTGCCGCTTTATAAGACAAAGTATCCAAATCCACTTGAATTACAGTACAAAAATACATTTCGTTT
>CAKSWS010000042.1 GCA_934512155.1 uncultured Eubacterium sp.
GGCAATATTGACCCAAGTAACATTACCCAAAGAATTCACGCTTCAAAAATTCTTTATGTTTTCGGCAAGTCTTGCAATATTGGTAATTTTGAATAATTCAAAGCAACAAAAAGGTTCGTTTCAAATGAAACGAACCTTTAATTTTTTATACTTATTCATCAAGAGTAACAACAACATCCACGTTTGTTGTTCCGTCTAAAACTGTAAAACCATTAACCTTTGATGCATCAAAACTAAACTTATTATCCCCTGTCGTCAACTTTGTATAATCAACTTCGCCAATAACAAGAGATTCAATGTTTGAAGACTTTAAAACACCTACTTGTATTTGAGGTATTGAATAGGAAATACTTGTATGTGAAGATACATCTTCAGGTGCATTAACAATGTTTACCGACACAGGAAGTGTTACAACCTTTAGTATAGGAACTGTTGCCGTTAAGCCGTCCTCCGACGTTATAACAGATACATAGCTGACATCGTTGCCGTTAATATCTACTGCCTTTGGGTCAAGTGAAACCACCTGCGGATCTGAAAGCTTATTATCAAACGTAACATCGGCGATAACCTTATTTACTGTATCAACATAGGTTTTAGGACCTTTAACAGTTACATTATTTTCATTTAAAGTTGTTAAACCGAGAACGTAGCCGTCTGCCACAAAATCGTCATTGGTATAATTTACCTCAACCGGCATACTTATTTCTTCGGCAATATCATAATAGCCTTCAGCAGATGTTGGAAAATAACTTTCAATAGAAAAATCCGAATTATCGTTTGCAGAAACAACTATAGGAACCGAATGATAACCGGTAGAAGTTACAATGCTTGTTTGAAGAGAAGCCGAAATATCATCGGCAGTAACGTCTTTAGCAAGGTATTTTTTACAGCTTACCGTTACATCAACAGTAATATTGTCATTGCCGAAATACTCAATTCCAAGCTGCTGTGCCAGCGTATCCGAAAAATCAACGGAAACAGGAACGGTAATTCGCTTTGTAGTTTCAGGGCTTAAATTCATTGAGGTTGCAACCCAAATAATTACAGCCAAAATAATTGAACAAACAATTAAATATTTATCATTATAAACAAGTTTTCTTATTGAAAACTTTCTTTTTTTCTTCACAGCCATTATTTTTTCACCCTCCTAACAAGCTTTGTAATAATCTTGTCGTCGGATGCGGAACCAGACGGAACGAATTCATTCATCAAAATATCTCTTAAATCACCGTCTGAAATGTCAATTGTAAGTGCGCCGTTTCTTGCAACTGAAATTGCCCCTGTTTCTTCTGAAACAACAACAACAATAGCATCACTTTCCTCTGAAAGTCCTATAGCGGCACGGTGACGTGTTCCTAAAGAAGACTTGACACTTTTCTTTGTTAACGGCAAAATACAGCCGGCGGCATAAACACTGCCGTTTCTTATAACCATGGCACCGTCATGAAGAGGCGTTTTGGGATAAAAAATATTTTCAATGAGCGCTCTTGAAGCTTTTGCATCAACTATTGTGCCACTGTCAATAACATTACCGAGCAGTGTTTCATTTTCAAAAACAATAAGTGCACCCGTTTTGGTATCACTCATATTTGAACAAGCCTTAATAACCGACTCAATACAGTTTTCAATCTCATTAATATCAAGAGCGACGCCGGGATGAATTACGGTTTTAAAATTTTTTCGTGCAGTTCCTTTACCGATTTGCTCAAGAATATTTCTCAATTCAGGTGCAAACAAAATAGCAACAATAAGCAAAATGTTTGAGAAAATACTTTTAAATATATATGTTGACGCTTCCATATTAAGCAAGTTATCTACAAAATAAACTACAGCAATAAAGAAAATACCTTTAACAAGCTGCATAGCCCTTGTTTCTCTGATAATACGAATACAAATGTATAAAATTACGGCAACAAGAACAATATCTAAGAAATCAGAAAAGCGGAAAGTTGAAAAAACGCTTATTATTCTGTTGAAAAATTCTGTTATTGTGGCAATCATAAACTTCCCCCTTATATTTTCTTAATTTATTTTAACACACTTTTTTGTAATAATAAAGCGAATATTAAAGTTTTTTAATTGTATTTATAAAAAATTCACATTCTCGTTCATTAGTAAAAACGGATGGGCAAATTCGTACTGTTCCCGTATTTAAAGTGCCAAAAAATTTATGTGCAAGCGGAGCGCAATGAATACCAGCACGAACAGCAATATTATGCTCGCCGAGATACGCAGCAACATGTTCGCTTGAATAATCGCCGTAGTTAAATGAAAGCAACGGAACAAAAGAATTTTTAGCGGGCTTTGGAGTGTATAGTTTTACATCATTAATCGTATTCAATTCATCATAAAGCATGGAAATCAAACGCATTTCGTGATTGTAAATATTTACCATGTTTTTTTTATTTATAAAATCAATGCCTGCACCCAATGAAACAATACCGCTGTTATTTAAAGTTCCGCTTTCAAACCTATCAGGCAAAAAATCAGGCTGTTTTGGATTAACCGAATCACTGCCTGTTCCCCCTTGAATAAAAGGCTTAATTCGCAAACCGTCCTTAACGGCAAAAAAGCCGCTTCCCATAGAACCGTAAAGACTTTTATGACCGGGGGCACATAAAATATCAATTCCGCTTAAAAATCCGTTTAACGGCAGCACACCTGCAGACTGAGCGGCATCAACAATAAATTTTACTTTATATTTATCAGCAAGCTGAGCTATTTTTTCAACAGGAAAAACCACGCCAAACACATTTGAGGCGTGCATGCAAACAATTAGGCTTGTATTACTTTTAATTTTACTTTCAAAATTAGAAACAATTTCGTTTTCATCGTAACTGAAATCTGCAACATCAAATTCCGCATAACCTGAGTCTGCCAATGCATAAACCGTTCTGAACACGGCATTATGCTCAAGGGAAGAAATAATGATGTGTTCTCCCCTGTTAACAACGCCTTTAATTGCAGCATTTAACGCCTCTGTGCAATTTTTTGTAAACACAATATTTTGAGGCAAATAACCAAACATATTTCCCACTTTTTCACGAACCGAAAATATTTTTTCCGCAGAATTTATTGATTCTTTATATCCGCCCCTGCCTGAATTAAAGCTAAAATATTTTAATGCATTTTGGGTTTCAAGTAAAACATTTGTTGGCTTTGGATAAGAGGTGGCTCCGTTATCAAGATATATCACTCATCAATTACCCCCAAAATACTTATACCGTTGTTTTTCAACAAATCTGCGGCTTCTTTATTATTTTCTGAAATTTTAAGCATATACCCACAACCGTCACCCGGACCGGGATTTTCAATTCTTTCAACTGTAGATTTTATGCCGTGCCTTTTCAAAACGACTCGAGCACGTTGAACATTGGTTATTGAGCCGATTTTTATATAATAAAACATAATAAAAAACCTCACTTTTTCCATTCTATGAAAAAGTGAGGTTTTAAGTTAAGATAAAAGAACTTAATTATTTCTTTTTATTTTTTCTTTCTGCTTTTTCAGCCTTTTTACGTTCAAGTTCTGCCTTTTCTTCAGCTAAACGCTTTTTAGTTTCTTCTGCTTTTGCTTTCTCTTCTTCCTCAGCTTTAATTTTAGCTTCGTCATAAAGAGCGGCAATTTCATCAAAATGGCTGTAATTTTCTTGTTGAACAAGAAGCTTACGGGCATCAATATACGGTTTAGCCGCACGATTGAATTTAGTCATTTCATCCATCATAACCTTAACTTGCTTATTAAGATTATTTCTTTCAAATTCAAGAGATTTGATTTCTTTTTGAATTTTTGAAACTTCATAAGTATCGCCGTTTTTCTTAGCAACCTTTTTCATTAAATAGCTTTCTCTGATTTTTTGGTCAAGAGCGTCAAGCTTATCAAATGTATCTGTAACATCTGACATTTTAGGTTCAACAAATTTATTAACAGAACCAAAATGCTTATCATAAGATTTTTTAGCAGATAACTTATTTTTTGCAAGTTCAATTTCCATTTTACGAAGTTCTTTTTCATCTTCGGTATTTTTAGGAAGAGCCTTAGCTTTAGCAAGCTCTGCTTTAACGGTATTAACATCCATATTAACAATACCGTTAAGACCCTGTTCGTAAACTTTTGTATAAAGTTCTACTTCACGCATACCATTAACAGAGCTGAACTTATTAAGTTCTTTACATACAAATTTTGAAATATCAATATTTTCATTGAATTCATTATCAGCACGAAGAGCTGCTTTTGCGGCTTTTTTACTGCCGTAAGCTGCTGCTGTGTATGAACTTTTAACAATTTCTTTAGGTTGAGCATTAGCCATTTCACGAGCATCGTTTACAAGGTCAATAGTTTCAACAAGTTCCTTATTCTTTAAAGCATTGTTGCCATAGTCTTCAAACAAAGCACGGATTTTTAACACATTAATTATGCCCTTTTGTTTCTTTTCGGTTAAATCATAAAAGAAGAAAGGAATTACATTAAGCGTTGCACCGATTGCAGCAACAATAACAAGAACCTTTAACAAAGGAATTAATACGCCGTTAACATCATAAAGAGCTGATGACGGATTTACAAAGTTATCTTGACCGTTTGCTAACTGCTGTTTTAAAAGTTCACCGATAGATTCTTTTGTACCCGGCAAAATTCTTGACATTAATGAAGCATTTGAAGTTACTGCCACAGCATTATCTTTAGTCATACCAAGGCTTTCCTGAAGAGCAGGAATAACACCGGCTGTAATAAGAGTAATAATATTACCGATTGTTGCAACAGCGGCAAACATACCGTCAATTCTTTCACCTGATTTATACTGCTGAAAATCACGAATATCTGCTTGAATAGATGGGTTAAGAATATGAGCGAACGCACCAACAACACCGTTGAAGAACAAGCAGGCAAGAACGCACCAAATTACATATGACTTAATATTTCCGTCTGCTCCGGCGGAAGTACTAACAAACGGCAACATCATTAAAATAAATGCAATATTGAAAAGATTTGTAACGATTTGAACAATCTTTTTACCCCATTTGCGAATACAGAAAGGAGCTAAAATCATACCCCAAAGAGCCGCATTGCCGTTAATGGTTGTAATAATTGCATAAATGTTATTTGAGCAAGCGCCGCCATAGTTACAAAGCCAATAAAGGATATTTGAATATGCAGTTTCAAGGAATCCAATCCAAGTTGCCATAGAAATAATCCAGAAATACTTGTTCTTTGCAACTTCACGAAGAGCATCTGTAAATTTAATTTGAATAACGTGTGTTTTAGCTTGAATAATCTTTTCCTGAGTATTGGCATAAACAATGATAAGAAGCAGAATGCCTACAATACCCAAAATAGGATAAGCCAATCTGTAAACACGAATATCGGTTTGGTTTGTATGGTAAACATTTTGAGCGATAAGAGGCATCAAAATATTTACAAGTGAAGGTCCTAAAGAATAAATGATACTTTTAATTGATGCAACATCGGCACGTTCCTGTGAATTCGGAGAAAGAACGTGGATAAGATTTTCGTAAGCATCATAAAAGAAATAATAGAAAAATTGAAGTAAAATATTAAATAAAAGAAGAACTGCACATTTTGCTATGTAATCGGCACTTTTACCAAAGATTTCACCTGTACCTACAAGCAAATGCAATTTATTATAAGGGAACCAAACTATGCCAACAAATAAAATAACTGTTGGAATTCCCATTTTAATTATGTAAGGTCTATACTTACCTGCTTTATTTCGAGAATTATCGACTATATTAGCACGCAAGCCCGTTAACGGAATTTGCGTTAAAACTGCGATTACATACATTATATACATATCGGTTAAACCGATACCGATTGTTCCTGAAATAAATACATTAGTTGCACCGAGAAGGCAGGTATAACTCATACAAACGATAAGATAAAATCCTATTCCGCCAAAAGCATAAGATGCAATTTCCTTAAAGGACATATATCTGCCCTTTGGCGGTTCCTTCCAGTAATATTTAACATTGTTTACAATGCCGGCAACTTTTTCTTTTAAATTTTCGTTTGCCATATAATACCCCCTTTGCAAAACTATATAATAATTTACCATAATTGAACAATTAAATCAATAGAATTATGTATAATATATATAAAATTAATAAATATAATAAAAAAAGCTTCGTATTATCCATACAAAGCCTTGATAATATCAAAATTTTTAATCAAGTTTTCAATGAAAACCTGAATTTAAAAATCCGGGCGAGAGCCTGATTACATTTCAGAATATGCTCTGTCGCCGATTGCAAGAATTTTTGCACATTTTACTAAAAGTTTAAACATACTTCCTGCCTCCTTTAGCGAATTTTTATACCCGGTGAGTAGTTACTCACTCAAGTTGACACCATTATAACGCTAAAGGAAACAAAGTCAATAACAATAATAATTTGTTAACAATTTATTTACATTTATTTTTGTGCAACTTAAACAATAAAATTACATTAATTTTTCGACATAAAGCATTAATTTAGTGCAATTTGTACAATTTCACCATTATTTTGCGTTGCTGACAAAACATTGTTTTCAACAGAGTATGAAACAGTATTTCTTAAATCGGCAAATGAAGAGTCATTATTTGTTGAAGTAACTGCAACACCGTCGGAATACGACACTTCACCATAACCCATTCCCTTTAATTCATTCAGAGTCAGGGCAAACGAAGTTAAACCCTTACCTGATGTATTTATAACTTCGTTATAGGGATTAAAATAATATACTTTACCGTTAAAATCAGTTTCAACAATAAAAGCAATACCGTTTTCATTTGTTGAATTAACAACAGAAGATTTAAAACCGGATTGTAAAAGCAAAAATGAAAGTGTATTTGCATAAGATGACGCAAAACCTATACCATTTATTACTGCATCAAAAACGCTGTTATAGCCACTGCTGACTTTAATGTTTTGACCAACATAAGAATATAAATTAAGCAAGAAAACATCATTACTTACAGTTCCTTTGCCGCAATCACTTAAAATTTGATTTATTTTGTCATTAAAATCATTTACAAGTTGAAAATGTGTATTTTTATCATTTTTATATTTAATGAAAACGCCTGATTTATCGCTGTTTAGTTCTATTTTATCCACAAGAACAGATAGTGGAAAAGACGAATAAAACAATTTATTTACATCATCTATCAAAGCTGTATTAAATGAGGCTTGGTTTTCATAATTAACAACAGCAGAACACAATGCTTCATAAGCACGAACTGAACTTTGACTGATTTGAGAATAATGCGAGTCAAAAGTATAGCTTAATGTATAACTCACCTGTACATCCTGTTCTGTTTTTTGTTCATTTATTTTATTTGAATTTGATGAACAGCCTGTGAAAGCAAAAGCCACTATCAAAACAGATAGAAATATTGAAATAACTTTTTTCATAATTTACCTGCCAATCATATTTTTCATCATTTGAATTGAAGAAGAAAAGAAATTTTTATAAGCCAAACAAAAATCATTGCTCATTTTATAACGGCGACAGCCGCCGCCACGGCAAACGGCAAAAAACTCGCATTGTTTACACTTATCTTCCAACGTATAACTTGATTCAATAAAATTAATATATTTTTTTGATTTACTTAATTCGGCAAAAGATTTTTCATTAATATTGCCAAACTCATATTCATCCGTGCAAAAGAAATCACAAGGATAAACTGTTCCGTCCCCTTCAACAACAAATTGCGGAGAACAAAAGCCGTTCATTCCGCACTGTTCTGCATTTTGACCTGAAAGCAACTTTAAATAATTATCAAAATTACGAACAGAAACATTTACGTTGCGCATATTATCGTTATAATATAGTTTAAAAGCTTTTTGAAGATAAAATGAATAATCGTTATCATCCATATAGAAATCAGAGTTATAATCACCTGTTAACGGCTTCAAACAATTAATATATTGAAAATTATTAATACCGTTTTGTTTCAAAAATTTGTAATTATCACGAATAGAAATCGCTGTGTTTTTTGTAATAACAGAAAGAACATTAAATTTTACATTATGCTTTTTCATTAAATTAACAGCGTTTAAAACATCATCAAAAGTTTCATTATCGTTTGGGTAAACACGATATTTATTTTGCTCTTTATTGCCATCCAAAGAAATTCCCACAAGAAAATTATTTGCTTTAAAAAAAGTGCACCAATCCTCATCGATAAGCGTTCCGTTTGTTTGAATGCAATATGTAACATTAGAATTTTTGTTGTTTAATTCACTGCACCGGCTAACAAATGATTTATAAAAATCAATTCCGCATAACGTGGGTTCGCCGCCTTGAAAAGTAAAAACAACAGGTGCACCCTTTGCCAAAGACAATGCTGATTTAATAACATTTTCTGCAGTTATATCACTCATAAAGCCTTTTGAATAATCACTGCGATTTTCTGCCAAAGAAGTATAAAAGCAATATTTGCATTTTAAATTACAAGCGGATGACGCCGGTTTTAACATAACAGAAACAGACATTAAACCACCTCTATTTCAGACAAAACCTTGCCAACGCTGTCATGAATAACCAAATCAGCCGTAGTGTCGGCTGATGTTACATCCCTGTTTATAAGTACAAAATACTTACCTTTAAAACAGCGTATAAAACCTGCTGCAGGATAAACAGTTAAACTTGTTCCTGCAACAATTAAACAATCTGCATTGGTAATAGCATTTATCGCACCGTTTACAATGTTATTATTAAGATTTTCTTCATATAAAACAACATCCGGCTTTACAATTTTGCCGCATTCATTGCAATAAGGTACACCGGTGGAATTTAAAATATAGTTTACATCAAAAAACTTACCGCAGCCTGTACAATAATTTCGTAATGTTGAACCGTGGAGTTCAAACACGTTTTTACTGCCTGCCGCCTGATGAAGTCCATCTATATTTTGAGTAACCACTGCCGAGAGCTTACCGGCAGCTTCAAGCTGTGCCAATTTTTTATGAGCCGGATTTGGCAAGGCATTTTTTGCAATTAATTTATCTTTATAAAAATTATAAAAATAATCTGTATGATTGCAAAAAAAAGTATGGGATAAAATTTCCTCAGGCGGATAATCATATTTTTGATTATATAACCCATCTACAGAGCGAAAATCAGGTATTCCGCTTTCTGTTGAAACACCTGCGCCGCCAAAGAAAACAATGTTGTTACATTCATTAATAATTTGCTGAAGAGTCATATTTGCTCCTAAAAATTCATATTATTCCAGCCCCATTGTGAAGAGCCGCTGTATTTTACATAAAGATTTTCAGGCGATATAGAAAGCTCGTCATTAAAAATTCTACAAACTTCCTTTGTCATTTTTTCACACTGTTCATCTGTTGATTTGCCGAAAACAGAAACATCAACAAAAGCCATAGGAACAGATTCACCTTTAAAATACATTTTACAATCATCTTCAAAAGAAAGCATAAGCCAAGATTCACTTTTGCCCAAAATTTCAATGGCGGAACCTAACTTATTTTTTAAAGCAAGTCTTTTTTCATCTGATATTTTTACATTAGTGTTTGTGTTAATAAAAGGCATAAAACACGCTCCTTTAATTTTATAAATATATTTTATTATAATATAAAAAACAAGTCAACAAAAAATAAATCCGCAGAATAAATCTGCGGATTTATTTAATTAAAAGAAGTTTCTTACCTCTTCGGAATATGGGCTGTCTTTTTCATTTGGATTAAACATATAAATATCGTCTACATTATCCTCTGCTGACTCATATTCCTTTTGAGAAACAAGGTAAACATTACCGGATTCGGCAATATCAAGTTGCATTGTGCGCCAGTTTGTAAATCTGTGAAGAGATAAATAGTAAGTATTAACATCTATTGTATTGCCAACACAGCTACCCCAAATTTCCATATAATAACCGTCAAGGTTAATATTACCGTTTGGACTGTAGAACAATGCGCCTATTTTACCATACATAGCAAAGTAATTAACATTCTTTTGATAAGAGCAAACTGCATTTGGAAGTTGCTTTGCGTTATTTTCTGCATTATCCGACTTTGAATAAATATCGTAAAGATTAACATCACCACGGTTTGAAACAAGATAAGTTAATTTCATATCTATGGTTGTGGAAATATTTATTTCATTATCTGCATAAACAACAACAGGAAATGCTGTGCCATTTTCGCCTACTGTGCCATAACTGTCAAAGCCGACAACAGAAGTTTTACCCTTAATTGAATCAAGAGATATATTTGCACTGTGTGCCGAACAACTGAAATTATGACCCATATAAATAAGGCTGTTTTGGCGAAGAACGCACTGACCGAGAGCAACAGTATCATAAGTACCCATCAAAGAGGCATTCTTGTTAAGTGTTAACTCACCTAAAGTATAAACACTGCCGTTTTTAAGAGCAAATGTTTGAGAAACATTAAAATTGAATTCCTTAATTTTATCAATAATATTACCTATAATTGTTCCGTCAGACTCACTGACATAGGACTTTTTAACAAAGGTATCGTTATTAAATGTTTCAGGCATTACCCAAAGGTCAGAATTATGACGAAGTGTTAAATACTTAGGTGTAAATACATAATTTCCCACAGCAACACGAGAGTAAGCAAATTCTTTGATGTAGCTTGTGTATGAAACAAGAGCTTTGCCAACATAAAATTCGCCGCCTGTTGCAGTGTCGCTTGAATCAGATGCAAGTTCGTTAGAAGTATCTAATGTTGTTGAATCCTTAGTACTTTCTTCTCCGCCCGGATTATCGCCGCCTGCTTCTGAACCGGAACCGGTATTTTCACCTTCTGTTTTATCGCCGTCGCCTTTATCGTCCTTATAGTTATCTTCCGTACCTTCTGTGGTACCGTGAATATCACTTTCTGTTACGGTATATGTTCCGTCTGAATTCTTAGTAACGGTACGAACATAGTTATCACCGCCGGCTTTACCCAATTCAATATAAGAAAGTGCCGTCATATTACCGCCGACAACAGAAGTTACACCGTCTCTGAGCTTGATTGTTTTTGTTGTTGCCTGCATACTGCCTGCAACATGGAATTCGGAATAAGTACCGCCGTCAATAGAAGTTGTGGCAGTTAACTTTTTGCCGACATAAATTTTTGCATCGTGGCGCAATGTTAAGTATTTGCCTGTGTAATAATCGCCTGCAACTCTTAATGTTGTCGAAGCATAAACCTTATTATACTTTGAGCAATTAAAATCGCCGCCTACGTAAGTATAACCTGCGTTTGCAAAAACATAATCTATCTTATTCTCACCGTCAAGCCTATACGGAGCGGATGTTGCCTGTGATTCATCCCTGTTATCATCAAGCAATGATTTACCGATTTCAACATAGTTATTACACTTAAAGTTGCCATAAATCCAGTTTTTAGTCATATCACGGATTTTAGACGTATCTTTAACAAACATACTACCGCCGCATATGATTTTTGAGCAAATATTTTCATCAAGGCACTGATAAATAAATATTTTATAATTGGTGCCGTCAAGCAAGCTTTGAATTGTTTGCTTAACTGTTCCGCTCAATGAAGAGTCAAAGATTTGCTGAAGAACTTTACCGTTTTCATCATACAAACTCTTATCACCGGCAACAACCAATGTAGCATTTTGCTTCATATAAAGCTTACAGTTGCAGTAAAGAGAGCCGCCAACATAGATATTTGAATTTGAATAAACATCCATATCACGTGAATTATTTTCAGGTATAGCCGAAGTAAAGATTGTATCGGCTCTTACAGTTGCACCAAGTGTATTTACAAGCATATTACCGCCTACATAGAAATAACACTGTTTATAATTATCTATATCACGATAAGAATAGAAATCGCCTTCGGTAACAGTATGATACGTAAACATATCAATATTAATTTTCGTACTGCGCTTTGAACGGTAATCGTTGCCAACCATAAATATACTGTCGTTACCCGTG
>CAKSWS010000043.1 GCA_934512155.1 uncultured Eubacterium sp.
CTTTAATGCTGACCTTTTGAACCGGTGCGCCCGGAACTGCCTTTTTGGGGCTGTAAACACCGTTAAGAGATTTACAGCAAACAAAACCTAAAATAACTGCCAATATGCTGATAAGAGCCGCAACAACAGCATAAGCATTACTTTCATATTTTTCGGTTAAAAGAACTGCCACGGTTGGAACAAGTGCCGGTAAGATATTGCCGAGTCCCACTGCAATTGCATTTAAAAGAGAAGATAAACTTCTTATCTGTGTTCTTTCATCATAATCCTCTGTAAGTTCGGCAACAACAGCATAGTAAGGAATTGTGTACATTGTATAGAAAACCCAAATAGCCATTGAAATTGCAGTGTAAAGCAAAATTTTTGCAATTTGAGAATTAAATCCGGCGCCGATGCTCGTCCACGCAACAACAAAAATAATTGCAAGCGGAATTAAAGAACCCTTCATTATTTTCCTTTTATCAACACCGGGACGGTCTGTATAATTTCCGATTAACGGGTCTGTTACAGCGTCCCAAGCAATAGAAATGAAAATAATTATTGAACTGTACTTAGGTTGAATGCCTACAATTTCATTTAAAAAAGTTAAATAATATGTATAAAACATATTATAAATTAACGATTCCGTAAAAATACCAAAGGCATAACCTGTTTTTTTCTTTTTGGTTAAAGCAGAATTTGCCATTTAACCACCTCCTAATAAATTTATTTTACACTCATTTAAAACAGTAATCAAGAATTATTCAAAATATATGGAAATTTTTCATCTTATATGATAAAATCTATGCAGGAGTGATAAAAAATGAATAAAAACACAAGAAAAAAACAATTACCTTACATAATATTTATTGTTATCTACTTTCTGTTTTTCGGAGCATTACTGGCAGTGGGCAGCATTTACGATTTACAAATAGAAAAGAATTTATTTAATCCCCAAAACTCATTTGCAAAGTTTTTTGAAATTTGGGGAGAGGTACCGCGTTTTGCAATGTGGGCACCTGCGGCAACAGTACTTTTATTTACAAGGCATAATTTAGCTGACTGCCTTGAAATAATACATAAGATTTTGCCGTTTATTCCCTGTTTAAGCGAAGAAGCAAAAGTTAAAAAGCCGTACATCGTTTTGAACAAAATTTTAAACATTATTGAAATTATCGGTTTTACCGCACTTGCGATTTTAGGATGGGACAAGGTTATAAGAAACGTTGGCAAATACTATGTTGATTTAAACAAAGGCATTTGGTATTTAATTTCCGCCGTTGTTGCACTTATTGTTTTTGCAATATTTACAAAAATACCAAAAAGGATTCTTAACAAATTAGAGCCGCTTGCTTTGGCAGGAATACTTATGGGCATTTTATTTATGTTTGAAGCACCTATTAAAAGCATTGCAAACAGAGCAAGATTTCGTGAAATTGTGGCTTTTTCTGCCGGAATTGAAGACCCAAAAAACATTGCAATAAACAGTTCTTTAATTGACAGAGCAAATTTTGATTATTATACAAATTGGTATCAAAAAGGCTTTGGCGGCGAAGTTATTAACAACTTTAAGCTTGAGGGTACCAGCTGCCCCAGCGGTCATGTAATAAGCGGTTGCTTTATATTTTTAAGTGCAATTTTTTGCAATACTTTCAAAAAGCTGAAAAATTTAACGATTCCTGCTTGTATTATATGTTTTGTATATGTTGGCACATTAGGTTTTACAAGAATATTAAGAGGTGCACACTTTTTAAGCGATATTGCTTTAGGTGCAATAGTGGGTATGATTTTCTTTCTTATTGCCGTTGGGATTTTAAAACTTTTTTACAAGAAAAGCATATTACCCACAAGAGATATTTGATAATTTAAGCATAGAAAAAGAGGACGGATATGGAACAAACCACAGCAATACTTATTCCTTGTTACAATGAAGAACTCACAATAGAAAAAGTAATTAATGATTTTAAGCACTATTTTCCTAATGCAAAAATATATATTTACGACAATAATTCCACAGATAAAACTGCGGAAATTGCGGCCGCCTGCGGTGTAACGGTAAGGCGCGAATACAGGCAGGGAAAAGGAAATGTTGTGCGCACAATGTTTAGAGATATTGAAGCCGATTGCTACATAATTGTTGACGGTGATAATACATATAACTGTGAAGATATAATTAAGCTTCAAGATGCGGTTTTATCGGGCAAAGCCGATATGGCTATAGGCGACAGACTGTCATCCACATATTTTGAAGAAAATAAAAGAAGATTTCACAACTTTGGTAATGTGCTTGTAAGAAATCTTATTAACACAATTTACCATTCAAACATTAATGATATAATGACGGGAGCAAGAGCATTCAGCAGGGATTTTGTAAAAACATTTCCGATTATGTCTAAAAAATTTGAAATTGAAACTGAAATGACTGTTTTTGCCCTTGACAACAATTTTAAAATATACGAAACCCCTATAGGTTACAGAGACAGACCTGAAGGCAGTGAAAGCAAATTAAACACTTACAAAGACGGTTTTAGTGTATTAAACACAATAAGCAGACTTTTTAAAGACACAAAACCGTTTTTATTTTTCACAGTGCTTTCAGCAATTTTCTTTATGCTGTCATTAATTTTATTTATACCTGTTTTTACCGAATACTTAAAAACAGGGCTTGTTCCCAGATTCCCCACCCTTATAGTTTCTGTGGGATTTATGATGTTCGGTCTTGTTTCATTTAATTCGGGAATAACACTTTCCGTTTTAAAAAAACAAGAAAGAGAAAACATTGAACACCACTTAACCACTATAAGAATATTGGAGGAAAAAAAGAATGGAAAATAAAAAGCATATAAATATGTACAACGCAATAAAAAAAATATTACTTGCGTTGCCGTTTATTCTTGTAATAGGTGTAAACAGACAATGGGATAACGACACATATTGGATTGTTAAAACAGGCGAACATATTGTAAACAACGGAATTCCCACTAAAGATTTTTTAACAATGCACACAAATATGGATTTAGTAGTGCAACAATGGCTTTCTGATGTGATATTTTACAAATTATATGCATGGTTCGGCGTTGCAGGACCTATAATTTTAGTGTCTGTAATGTATATAATTATTTTTCTGCTGATTTACAAACTGCACAATTTACTTAACACAGGCAAATTAATGCAGGCAATTTCAGCAACTTGTTCTGCCATTATTTTATTTTATTTTGCAGTAACAAGACCACAAATATTCTCATATGCTATTATTTTAACTGAAATAATTTGCCTTGAAAGTTTTGTTAAAAACAGCAAATGGCAATATTTAATTCCGTTGCCGTTTTTAGCAGTTCTTGAAGTTAATTTACACGCATCAATGTTTACAATGCTGTTTATAATAATGATGCCTTACATTGCAAACTCACTGCCATTAAAAATCAAAGGCAAAAACATTTCATGCTGCAAATTATTGCCATTAATTGTTACAGCGGCAGCTATGATTGTTGGAGGATTTTTAACTCCTTACGGAATTAAGGGAATAAGCTTTATTTTTACAACATCTATCGGAAACAAAGTTAATTCAGACATATCGGAACTTGAACCCATAACATTGTCAAAAGATAACATATTATTTTTAACAGCAGTAATATTTGTTATAGTTTGCTACTGTATTTACTTAAAAAAATCAAAAAACGCCGCACCGCTAAGATACCATTTGCTTATAATAGGCACGCTTATTATGGCGCTTGCATATAAAAAACTTTTTTCTTACTTTTTAATTGCAGGTGTAACAACAGCATCATCTTTAATTCAAAACTACAAAATACCTATTAAAGAAAAATTTAAAGATAAAAAATTCAACCGTGTAATAGGCAGTGAAATATTTATTGCAATAGCGGTTATTTTTACCGTGGCAATAACAGTAACTCATTATTCGTTTATAAATTCCGATAATATTGTTAACGACCAAACAGAAAAGGAATACATTGAAAAATTTGACAATGCACTTTCTGTACTTAACAATGAAGATAAAAACACCATGGTGCTTTACAACGGCTTTAACACCGGCGCATATTTGGAATTTAACGATTACACAACATACATTGACCCGAGAGCTGATTCGTTTGTAATTGAAGCAAACCATGATTTTGACTACTTAACGGAATATACAAATTTTAAAAACGGAACATTATATTACAAAGACTTTGCAAAAAAGTATAACTTTACTCATTTTTTCATTGATAAAGACACTGAACCTACTGTTTACACATTATTGATAAACGACAGTGATTATACACTTTTATATGAAAATGACGAATTTGCAATATTTAAAACAATCAGATAGAAAAAATCCCCTCGCCTTAAATTTTAGCGAGGGGTATTTTTATGCCGTTGTTTTCATTGACAGCTTTAACTTATCGGCAATCATTGCAACAAATTCACTGTTTGTAGGCTTGCCTCTTTGCGACTGAATTGTGTAACCGAAATAAGACGAAAGAACATCCACATCGCCTCTATCCCACGCAACCTCAATAGCATGACGAATGGCACGCTCTACTCTTGACGGTGTTGTGTTATACATTTTAGCAACGGTAGGATACAATATTTTAGTTACGGAACCTAACATTTGCGGGTCGTTTACAGATAATTTAATCGCTGTTCTCAAATACTGATAGCCTTTAATATGTGCAGGCACACCGATTTGACGCATTATATCGGATATAACAACATCAATATCATAATTTGCAAAAGAAGAATTTTTTGATTTATTTCGTTTCCAAGCTGAAAGCTTTTCAATTCGTTTGGCAACAGATTCCGGTGCAACAGGCTTTATAAAGTAATAATCAGCACCGGCTGAAATAATTTGCTCTTCAAACTGTGAATTATCAACTGCCGAAACAACAAGTGAAATAGGCTTTTCGGAAAGCGAATCATTAATATGCTCTAAAACATCAACGCCGTCTGCATTTGCCATAAACACATCCATAAGCACGGCGTCAAAATGTTGAGTTTCAAGAATGGAAATTACCTTTGTACCATCCTTTTTACAAAGAAAAACTTCAAAATCTTTCTTTTCAAGTTCTTTTTTGCAATCCCTTGAAAACTGCGTTGCATCATCTGCAATAAGTACTTTAAGTTTACTGTTCATAGTTTACCTCCATAAATACATCTGTGATTGATGTTCACATAATAACACATAATCCAAAATAATGCAATAGTATTTTCCAAATTTATGTGATATTTTTTCACTTATGTTTACAACAGATAAAATATGACAAGGTTTTCAACCAAAAATCAACTTAAAAAATCAAATTTACCGCTAAACAAATTACAAAGCCTGCTGCTAACGGCGTAGCAACGCTTAATGCAGTCCATTTTAATGATTTTGTTTCTTTCCAAACTGTAAACAATGTAGTTGAACACGGCCAATGGAACATTGAAAACAAACACGTGCAAACTGCCGTTTGAACGGTCCAACCATTATTTACAAGAATTTCTTTAAGAGATGACAAAGATGAATAATCACCTAACTGCCCTGACGACAAATATGCCATTAAAATTACGGGAATTACTATTTCATTAGCAGGAAAGCCCAATATAAATCCTAATAGTATAACGCCGTCAAGCCCTATAAACCTACCTATAGGATTTAAAAAATCGGATATATGATTAAGAAGCGACACATTACCTACAATAATATTTGCAAGCACCCAAATAATTAAACCGGCAGGTGCCGCAACAACAACGGCACGAAGCAAAACAAACAATATTTTTTCTTTTAATGTTTGAATCATAATTTTAATAAAATCCGGCTTCCTGTATGGCGGAAGTTCCAAAACAAAAGATGACGGTTTACCTTTTAAAACCGTTTTTGTAAGAACGTTTGAAGAAAGCAACGTAACAAGCATTGAAATTGCAATAAAACACAAAAGCAAAACTGCACCGACAAATGTGTTTTTTGTAAAAAACATTGAAATTACCGCAATCAAAAGCGGAAATCTGCCGTTACAGGGTGAAAGTGAATTGGTTATTATTGCAATAAGCCGTTCACGTGGAGAATCAATAATTCTTGCACCGATTACACCAACAGCATTACACCCATAGCCCATACAAGTGGTAAGTGCCTGTTTTCCGCAGGCACCGCAGGATTTAAAGCATGGGTCCAAATTAAAAGCAATGCGTGGCAATACGCCAAAATCTTCAAGCAAAGCAAATAATGGAAAAAAAACAGCCATAGGAGGCAGCATTACAGCTACGACCCAGAGCAAAACCTTCAAAACGCCGTTAACAACCAAATCGGCAACTACAACAGGCAATGAAGCATTAACCATAGTATTATAAATAAACGACTCAAAATCATCAAACAACTGCTTTAATATTTCAGAAGGATAATTAGAACCTACTATTGTTAACCACAAAACAACGGCAAAAATAACAGCCATTGAAATAACAGATGTTACCTTGCCCATTAATATTTTATCAAGAATTTTCTCTCGTTTTTCTTTTTTTGAAGGTGCTTTTTTTACGCAAGTGCAATAAATTCTTTTGGATTTTTGAAACACACTTAAAGTTAAGGCACGGGAAAAATTATCGCCGTTCATATTATAACGTTCAAGAACAGATTGAGCTTTCAAATAAGCATTTATCTGCTTTTGCTCTTCAGGCTGAATACCCGTTTCCAAATATCTTATTGATTTATAACGAGATATACCGGCTTTTTCCATTATACGCAATGACTGCTCAACAGGACTTACATATGTAACCTTATTAACAGACGGCTTTAAAGCGCCGGTAACAATTAAGTGAACCTGTTCAAGCAAATTATTAATTCCTCTGCCGCTTCGTGCCGTGGCTTTTACAACAGGCGCACCAAGCATTTGTGAAAGCATTTCCGTATTAATATCTATATTCCTTTTTTCAGCCTCATCACATAAATTTAAAAGAAACACAATATTATCTGTTACTTCCGCTATTTGCAAAGCCAAATTAATATTACGCTCAAGATTTGTAGCGTCAAGCACACAAACAAGGCAATCATAATTTAAGGATTCAATATAGTCCCTTGTAACCTCTTCCTCCTTTGAAGAGGCAACAAGACTGTAAGAACCGGGCAAATCCACAAGTTCATAATCGTTATACTTATAATAATAATTACCCTTTGCCAAATCCACGGTTTTTCCCGTCCAATTACCTGTATGCTGATTACTGCCGGTTATTTCATTAAAAACAGTGCTTTTGCCCACATTAGGGTTACCTGCAAGAACAACTTTTCGTTTGTTTTTCATAAAATAACACCCACCATTTGAGCATCAGGTTTTCTTAATGCAATTATTGAACCGTCTATACGATAGGCAATCGGCGAGCCTAACGGATTTCTGAAAACGCAACAAACATTATTACCTTTTACAAAGCCCATATCGAAAAGTCGCCTTTTTATAAGGCAGGCATTGTCTACTTCGGAAATAATACCCTTTTGATTAACGCACATATCTGCAAGAGTCAAGATTACATCACCTCCGAATATTCTATGAAAAAATAATATGAATAGTGAAAGTAAATTAATAATTTTATACTCTTGACTTTTGCCGTATTTATTTTAAAATATAAGTTGTAAATATTTATAAAAAGAAGGTATATATATGGGTTCTCAATTCATTATGCCCGGAAAAATCGTTTACGGCGAAGGCGCACTTGAAAATGCAAAGCCGCTTTTAAGCGATTTCGGCAAAAAAGCTTTAATTGTTACAGATAGTTTTATGGTTAAATTCGGCAATGTCAAATTGGTTACAGACATACTTGACGAATTAAAAACCGATTATGCCGTTTATGACGGAATTAATTCCGAGCCGACAAATATTTTAATTGACAAGGGAATTGAAATTTATAAAAAAGAAAACTGTGATTTTCTTATAGCAATAGGCGGCGGTTCACCTATTGACGCTATGAAAGCAATAGGTGCTGTTATTACAAACGGCGGTTCGATTAACGATTATTACGGTAAAGTTATTACCATTCCCACACCGCCAATGGTAGCAGTTCCAACCACAAGCGGAACAGGTTCTGAAGCAACACAATTTACAATTATTACCAACACGGAAAAAGACATTAAAATGCTTTTAAAAGGTCCTGTATTAATGCCGGATTTGGCCATAGATGACCCTGCGTTTACAATGACTGCTCCCCCTTCAATTACTGCGGCAACAGGACTTGATGCACTTTGCCATGCAACAGAAGCATACACATCAAGAAAGGCACAGCCTTTAACAGACGATTTGGCAATCAGTGCTACAAAAAGAATTTTTAAAAATTTACCTGTTGTATTTAAAGAACCTAAAAACGTGCAGGCAAGAGCTGAAATGAGCCTTGCTGCTCTTGAAGCCGGCGTTGCATTTAACAATGCATCCGTTACAATTATTCATGGTATGAGCAGACCTATCGGCGCACTTTTCCATGTGCCGCACGGAATTTCAAACGCAATGCTTTTAAGCGAATGTTACAGCTTTGCAATTGACGGTGCATATAAAAGATTTGCTGATTTAGGCAAAGCCATAGAAGTTGCCGCACCTGAAGATGATGATAAAACAGCAGCTGAAAAATTCCTTAACGCTTGCAAAGAAATTTGCAAAACCTGCGAAATTCCAACTTTAGAAGAATACGGAATTGACAAAAACAAATTCTTTGAAGTTATGGATAAAATGGCAGACGATGCACTTGCATCAGGTTCACCTGCCAACACAATTAAAGAAGTTTCAAAAGAAGACATTTTAACAATTTACAAAAATCTTTGGAAATAAAAAGCATAGAAAAACATCCGTTCTTAATTCAAGAACGGATGTTTTTGCTTTTAGTTATTATAATTTTCCAAAAAAGAATGTTTAACACCTTTTTGCTTATAACCCACAACAGTATCTAAATTAACATTTTCAACACTTTTGAAAATATTGCTTTCAACCTGAGGGTTAATTTTTGCTAAACCGGCAATTAAATTTTTAACTTCCTGACGCTTTGATGCATTATCCGGATTACATGAAGTACAAGTATCTGTAAACTTACAAGCACACTGGATAAAATGCAAATCATTATAATCACGCCAATGCTTTATTTCGCTTTCACGAATTAAATACATGGGTCTTATTAATTCCATACCTTCAAAATTTGTGCTGTGCAATTTAGGCATCATTGTTTGCACCTGACCGCCGTAAAGCATGCCCATTAAAACAGTTTCTATAACATCATCATAATGATGACCGAGAGCGATTTTGTTGCAACCCAATTCCTTTGCCTTATTATACAAATAGCCCCTTCTCATACGGGCACAAATATAGCAAGGTGATTTTTCAATATGAAGCACGGATTCAAAAATATTTGATTCAAAAACCGTTATAGGCACATTAAGCATTTTTGCGTTTTTTTCAATAATTGCTCTGTTTTCCGGGCTGTAACCGGGGTCCATAACAAGAAAAACAAGTTCAAAATTAAATTTATTATGGCGTTTTAGTTCTTGAAAAAGCTTTGCCATCAACATAGAATCCTTGCCGCCTGAAATGCAAACGGCAATTTTATCATTTTCCTGAATTAAATCATATTCATTAAGTGCCGCCGTAAACTTGCTCCAAATACTTTTATGGAATTTTTTATTTATACTTCTTTCCACATCTTTTGCTTTTTGAGAATCTGTTTGAAGCTTGGCAAGCATATAGCCGTAATAACCCTCTTTAAGATTTGCAGCATTAAAACCTTTGCTTCTTAAATTTTCGGCTACACCGTCGCTGATAATGCCGCTTTTGCAACAAATAACAAGCAATTTATCTTTAGGCAATGAATCCACACATTCATCAATTTTTGCCTGTGGAATATTAATTGCACCGTTTATAGTACCGTATGCAAACGCAATTTCGTCTCTTATATCAACAACAAGATATTCGTTGTTTTTTAAATCAAGTAATTCGTTAACTGTAATTTCTTCAATCATTTTCCGTATCCTATTAAATCCTTAACTACTTCGCCGGCTATAATTAAACCTACCGTTGACGGCACAAACGCTGTGCTTCCCGGAACAGAACGCCTTTGAGTACATTTTCTTGCCGTTCCCGGAGGACAAATACAGTGTGCCTTGCAGCTGATTGCCATATCTTCAACCGGCTTAATCGGCTGCTCTTTTGAATAAACAACCTTGAGTTTTTTTACTCCCCTTTTTTTCAATTCACGGCGCATAACCTTTGCAAGGGGGCAAAC
>CAKSWS010000044.1 GCA_934512155.1 uncultured Eubacterium sp.
GGAAAATTTTGGCAGTTTAAAAATGTTGCTTGTTAAAAATCCGGCGGGTTTTACTCAAACAATGAATTATTTAAAAACCACAGACGCTGAAAATCTTGTGTTCGTTTTAAATGATAATAAAGCAGACGGCAGGGATGTGTCATGGATATGGGATGCGGAAATTCCCGTTAGCGATAAAGTAAAAAAAATATATACATTCGGTATCAGAAGCGGCGATATGGCACTTCGGTTGAAATATGAGGGGTATAATACGGAAGTGATAAAAGATTATAATCGCTTTTATGATGTATGCCGAAAAAACAAGACCGTAATAATTCCTACATATACTGCTATGATGGCTTTGCGACCTTATTTTGCGCAAAAATATAAAAAGGAAGCGTTTTGGAAATGATTGTAAAAATTGCTCATTTATATCCTGATTTGCTTAATTTGTACGGCGATTCCGGCAATGTTCTTTGCCTTCAGAAAAGGTTAATGTGGCGTAATATTGAATGCAAAACAGATTTGTTGTATGCCGATTCGTATTTTGATTTAAATAATTATGACATTATCTTTATAGGCGGAGGTCAGGATTTTGAACAGCGATTGGTTTTAAAATCTTTAAACAAAGGCGTGGCGGATAATTTGCACAGCGCAATAGAAAATGAAGTTTGTGTTCTTGCGGTTTGCGGCGGTTTTCAGCTTTTGGGCAAGTATTATCAAACTAATAAAGGGGATGTGCTGAATTTTACGGGTATTCTTGATTTTTATACGGTTGGCAAAGCTAAAAGGCTTATAGGTAATTATATATTTAAAACAGAAGAAAAAATAAGGATAATGGGGTTTGAAAATCATTCAGGCAGAACTTATTTAAGCAAAAATTTAAAACCCCTCGGTAAAGTGTTAATGGGTTGTGGAAATAACGGAAAGGACGGCACGGAAGGCGTAAGATATAAAAATACATTCGGCACTTATTGTCATGGACCGATTTTGCCGAAAAACCCTGATTTTGCGGATTTAATTATTGAAAACGCATTGTTGAGAAAGTACGGTAAAGCAGAACTTTCGCCTCTTGATAACACAATGGAAATCATCGCTCGAAAGCAGGTTAGGGATTTATATATATAATTTATAAAAAAATATTCAAATTTTCCTTGATTTACGGTTGATCTTGTGTTAAAATGTTTCAGCGTGCAAAAGCAATACTTGCACATAAACACACACCTTGCTCTTAATCCTAAGGTGCTTAATGCGGGATTTTGCCATAGGGCAGGTGGAGGACTAACCTTAAAGGAGGAAAAATCAATGGCAAACGTAGTTTCAATGAAACAACTTTTAGAAGCAGGTGTTCACTTCGGACACCAAACAAGAAGATGGAACCCTAAAATGGCTGAATACATCTTCACAGAACGTAACGGTATTTATATCATCGACCTTCAAAAAACAGTTAAGAAGCTTGATGAAGCATACATGTTTGTTCGTGATCTTGCTGCAGAAGGCGGCTCAATTATTTTCGTAGGTACAAAAAAGCAGGCTCAGGAATCTGTTAAAGAAGAAGCAGAACGTTGCGCAATGCCTTATGTTAACGCTCGTTGGCTTGGCGGTATGCTTACAAACTTCAAAACTATCCGTGGCCGTGTTGCTCGTCTTGCTCAACTTAAAAAAATGCGTGAAGACGGCACTTTTGACCTTCTTCCTAAAAAAGAAGTTACAGGTCTTGAACTTGAAATTGAAAAACTTGAAAAGTATCTCGGCGGTATCACAGAAATGAAAAAAGTTCCGGATGCAATGTTTATAGTTGACCCAAGAAAAGAAAGAATTGCTGTTTCAGAAGCAATTAAACTTGGTCTTCCAATCGTTGCTATTGTTGACACAAACTGCGATCCTGATGAAATTGATTACGTTATTCCGGGTAATGATGACGCTATCCGTGCAGTAAAACTTATTGCAGGCGCAATGGCATCCGCAGTTATAGAAGGCCGTGACGGTCAGGATACAGCAGAAGAAGCTGCTGCAGAAGCAGAAACAGCAGAAGAAACAGCTGAATAATTTATATTTGTAAATAATAACTATATTGGTTTGGAGGATTAAAAATGGCATTTACAGCTCAAGACGTAAAAGCGCTTCGTGAGAAGACAGGCGTTGGTATGATGGAATGTAAAAAGGCTCTTACAGAGGCTGACGGCGATATGGACAAGGCAATTGATTTTCTTCGTGAAAGAGGTCTTGCCGCAGCACAAAAGAAAGCAACAAGAATTGCTGCTGAAGGCGTTGTTCTTCCTTATTATGACGAACAGGCTAAAAAAGGCGTGGTTGTTGAAGTTAACTCTGAAACAGACTTTGTTGCTAAAAACGAAAAGTTTATGAACTTTGTTGAAGGCGTTGCTAAAACAATTCTTGCAACAAATCCTGCAGACGTTGACGTTCTTAAAGAAGAAAAGTTTGACGGCACAGACAGAACAGTTACAGAAACTCTTAATGACCTTGTTCTTTCAATCGGTGAAAATATGAAAATACGCCGCTTTGAAAGAATGGACGGCGTTGTTTCAACATATATTCACGGCGGCGGCTCAGTAGGCGTTATGGTTGGCTTTGATGTTGCAGACGAATCAAAAGCTGCAACAGCAGAATTTGAAGCAATGGGCAAAAATGTTGCAATGCAAATTGCAGCCATGAACCCTTCTTATCTTGATGAAGCATCTGTTCCTGCAGAAGTTGTTGAACATGAAAAAGGTATTCTTGCAGCACAGATGAAAGAAGACCCTAAAATGGCTTCTAAACCTGAAGCAGTTCTTGCAAAAATTGCTGCAGGTAAAATGGGCAAGTATTATAAAGAAAACTGCCTTGTAGATCAGGAGTTTGTTCGTTCAGACCTTTTCCAAGGTTCTGTTAAAGGCTATGTTGATTCAGTTGCTAAAGAACTCGGCACAGAAATCAAACTTAACGGCTTCATCAGAATGATGAAAGGCGATGGCCTTGAAAAGAGAGAAGAGAACTTTGCAGAAGAAATTGCAAAGCAAATCAACGGCTAATTAAACATTTAAGAGCATCTCGTTTGAGATGCTCTTTTTTTGCAAATATTTTATAACAAAGGTGTTTTATGAAAAGCTATTCAACTATTCTTTTTGACCTTGACGGGACACTCACAGATTCATCGCAGGGAATTATTAATTCTATCATTTATGCGCTTGCAAAGTATGATATTAATGATTATGACATGTCGCTTTTGAGAAAGTTTTTAGGTCCTCCGCTTCACGAATCATTTGAAAAATATTATGGTTTTGATAAGGAAAAATCTTTGCAAGCAGTAAAATTTTACCGTGAGTATTTCAGTTTAAATGGCTTGTTTGAAAACGAAGTTTATTGCGGTATAACCAACCTGCTTCAAAATCTTAAAGAAAACGGAAAAACTCTTATTGTTGCCACCTCTAAGCCTCAGCTATTTACTGACAGAATAATGGAACATTTTGAGCTAACAAAATATTTTGATTTTATTGCAGGTTCAAATATGGATACTTCTCGCTCAAAAAAGGCAGAAGTAATCGAATATGCGCTTAGTGAATGTAATATCAAAGACAAATCCAAAGTTGTAATGATTGGCGACAGAGCAGAGGATATGATTGGTGCTCAATCAGTAGGTATTGATTCAATCGGCGTAGAATATGGATATGGCACCTTTGATGAACTTAAAAATGCCGACGCAACATATATTGTTAAAACTGTTAACGGGTTAAAAAATTTACTAAGCTAATTAATTATTCAAGAGCATCTCATTTGAGATGCTCTTTTTTGTTAAAAACGTTGTGTAATCGTTTATTCCTGTGTTATAATTATTTTACAGATAAAACTTGTGGGAGAGAGCCATATATGCCGAAAAGCAAAATACTTAATTCCAATCAACTAAAACTTATTGCAATAATCGCAATGACTGTTGACCATATAGCCTGGGCAATGTTTGACGGTTATCCGACCGCTTTGTTGCCATTGGTAATGCATATAATCGGCAGGTTAACTTGTCCTATAATGTGCTATTTTATTGCCGAGGGTTATCACTATACAAGGGATATAAATAAGTATATTTTCAGATTGTTTGCTTTTGCCTTCGTTTCGCATTTCGCGTATATTTTTGCCTCCAATGATTTTGTTGATTTTAAGTCATTTATTCCGTTTTATTACGGCAATTTCTTAAATCAGACGAGCGTTATGTGGTCGCTTGCTTGGGGCTTGATTATGCTCAGAATTGCCGACAGTAAAAGAATTAAATTAATATATAAAGTTTTACTTGTTATTTTGATTTGCATTATTACTTTGCCGAGCGATTGGAGTTGTATAGCCGCTCTTTGCATTATGGCAATCGGTACAAACAGAGGTGATTTTCGCAAGCAAATGTCTTGGATGATTTTCTATGTGACTTTGTATTCTTTAGTATATTTCTTCGCCATTGATAAGGTGTACGGCGTTTTGCAAATGGGCGTTGTTCTTTCACTCCCTGTGATTGCATTGTATAACGGCAGCAGGGGTAAAAATCCGAAAATCAATAAATTTATGAAATGGTTTTTCTACATTTTTTATCCGGCACACCTGTTTGTTATCGGTTTGATAAATTATTTTTTCTAAACAGTAAATAAAATTTCTTCTAATAAAAACAGGTTATATTCAACGGCTTTGATTTACTTTAATATTTAATTGTAATTTTTAGGCAATTTTACTGCCTTGTAAATTTTATTTACATATGTTAAACTCAACATGATAATGAAAAGAGGTTAATTTATGATTTGCAAAAATTGTTCTAACAATATTGATGATAATGTTGCTTTTTGCCCATATTGCGGAACTCCTACTAATTCGGCACAAAATAACGGGCAAAACCCAAATGTATATTATAATCCGAATACACAGCAGAGTAATCAATATAATTCCTATAATCAGCAGGGCACACAACAATCGGCATATCAGCAGGCTAATATGAACTCTGCGCCTGCCAAGGATAAACTTGTTGCAGGATTGCTCGCTATTTTTCTTGGTCCATTAGGTATTCATAAGTTTTATCTCGGCTATACAAAAAGTGCCGTTATTATGCTTCTTGTGTCGCTTCTTACCTTTAGTATCGGTGCTTTTGTTATGGAAGTTATCGGTCTTATTGAGGGAATACTTTATTTAACAAAGTCTGATGAAGAATTTTATCAAACTTATGTTCAAAATGAAAAAGAATGGTTTTAGAAATAAAAATATTGTTGTGTAAAATATAAGAAGGCTGAAGAATATGTTCTTCAGCCTTTTTGTTATAATTTTTTGCCGTCAACAGAAATCGTAACAACTTGCCACGGAATGAACTTTCCGCTTCTTTGAAGTGCAGACTTTGCCGCATTTTCAAGTCCACCACAGCATGGAACTTCCATTCTTATAATCGTAACGCTTTTTATATTGTTGGTTTTAATTATAGATTCAAGTTTTTCACTGTAATCTGTATCGTCAAGTTTCGGGCAGCCGATAATTGTAATTTTACCTTTCATAAATTCATTGTGCAAATTAGCGTAAGCATAAGCTGTGCAATCTGCTGCAATCAGTAAGTCTGCACCGTCAAAATACGGTGCGTTAACAGGTACAAGTTTGATTTGGCATGGCCATTGACCCAGTTGTGAAACAGGTGCAACAGTATTTTCAATATTTAAATTATTGCTGTTTTTATTAAAAGTACGCAAAGCACTGCCCGGACAGCCGTGGTGAATGTGTTGATGAGAAATTTTTTCTTTTTTCTTCATATTTTCTTCAACTGCTTTTTTGTCATATTCTGCAGCTTCACGCTCAACAAAAGTAATTGCTCCCGTAGGACATGCTGGCAAACAGTCGCCAAGTCCGTCGCAGTAATCATCACGCAAAAGCTTTGCCTTGCCGTCAACCATGCCTATTGCACCCTCATGGCAAGCATTTGCACATGCACCGCAGCCGTTACATTTGTCTTTATCTATTTGAATAATTCTTCTAATCATATTTGAAACTCCTTTTTGTTTATGTTATTTGCTTGTGTGGCATCATTATAGTATAATTGAGTTGTTAAATATGTTGGAATTACAACAAAATGCGGTGATTTTATAATGAAATATATGGAAATTTTAAATAATTGTGCGCTTTTTAATGGGTTAACAGCAGATGAAATTAATATGTTTTTTGCAAGTGTAAGCCATAGTGTTAGGGTATATAAAAAGGATGAATTTATTGTGTATGCCGGTGATAAAACCGAAAATCTTGGGCTTTTGCTAAACGGCAGTGCCCTTGTTGTTCAGGAGGATGTTTGGGGAAACAGAAACATTATTACAAATTTAAATTGTTGTGATTTTTTCGGCGAGGTGTTCGCAAGCCTTGGAAATATACCGTTGAATGTAAGCGTGGAAGCAAATGAAGATTGCCAAGTTTTATTTATAAATATGAGTAGTGTGTTTTCCGCAGATTACTCGTGCAAAAGTAAAATTAATTATAATTTAATTAAAATACTTTCAAGAAAAATTTTGGTATATAATGATAAAGTAACCCATTTGAGTAAACGAAAAACAAAAGATAAAATTTTATCATATCTTTCTGCCGAATCTGTTAGATGCGGCTCTTTTGAATTTGATATTCCTTTCAATCGCCGTGAACTTGCCGATTATTTGTGTGTTGAACGTTCGGCAATGTCGGCGGAACTTTCAAATTTGCAAAAAGCAGGCATTATAAAAACAAATAAAAATCATTTTAAATTGCTTAATGTTAATGCCGACAGACAGTAAAAAAAGCAGGATACGGCTGTTTCAGTGCCTTAACCTGCTTTTTTTATTTGTGATTCCAAGAAATTAAATTTATTTCTTTTTGCGGAATTATATTTAATTTTTTCAAATAATCGTTTGCCTTTTTAAGATTTATTTTGTCATCATAAACGCTTGGATTATGAGCGTCTAAGCCAATAACAACCTTATTGCCTGTATTTGCGGCAATTTCCCAAAAGTCTTTGTTAGGATAATTCCTTTTGTCGGTAAATCCCAAAAAGTTAAATTCAATGGGAATGTCAATTTTATTTAAGGTTATAATCATTTGTTCCATTTTTGCCTTGTAAATACTTTTATCGCCTGTAAAATTAATTAAATCAGGGTGGGCAATGTAAGTAAATTCACCGCTTTTTGCCGCTTCAATAACTTGTGAAATATATTTGCAAAGGGTTTCTTCGGAATCTGTTTGAGAGCCTGAATACTTGGCATAATCTTCATATTCGTTATCAACAAAATGTTGACCCAAAATTATAAAATCATAGTGAAAATTTTTTAAATATTCCAATTCTTTTTCAATTAATTTTGGGTAGTATTCAACTTCAAATCCTAATTTAATGTCTATTTTATCTTTGTATTTTTCTTTCAGCTTCATCACACTTGAAACATAATCTTTTGTTTTATCAAGTTCCATTCTGAATGTGCTTGTATGACCGTTTGGAAAAATATAAGGTGCGTGGTCGGAAAATCCTATTTCAGTGTATCCGTTTTCTATTGCTTTAATAACATATTCCTCGTCGGTACCTTTTGCGTGGTGGCATCTGAATGTGTGGTTGTGATAATTGTACATTTATTTAACGCTTTCAATAAATTTAATAAATCCGGCTTTGCCGTTTTCGTCTCTTGAATAAACACCGCATTGCTCTAAAATAGATGCAAAAACAATGCCTATTTCTTTTTGCAGAATTTCATGGCAGTTATTTGCTGTAATGTCGTATTTATTCATAATCATTTCTGCCCATTCTTTATGGCTTGCAATAGACGGAATTTCGCTGATATCTTTTTCGTTTACCATAGCATCTGCCAATTCTGCCATTTCATTTTTAAGTCTGCTTGGCAAAACCGCAAGCCCCATAACTTCTATTAATCCTATGTTTTCTTTTTTAATGTGGTGGTATTCGGGGTGGGGATGATAAAATCCTAATGGACATTCATCTGTTGTAATGTTGTTTCTTAAAACAAGGTCAAATTCAAATTCGCCGTTTCTCATTCTTGCGATAGGCGTTATTGTATTGTGCGGCTCACCGTTTGTATTTGCGTAAATGAATGATTCTTCATCTGTGTAATTGCGCCAAGCGTTTAGAATTTTATCTGCCAAATCAACAAGCCTTTTCTTGTTTTTTCCGCTTATTCTTATAACGCTCATAGGCCATTTTACTATGCCGGCGTTAACATCTTCAAATCCGTTAAATGTAACTTTTGTTTCAACAGGTGCTTTTGCCATTGCAAATTCGTAATTGCCGCCCTGAAAATGCTCATGTGTTAAAATTGAACCGCCTACTATCGGCAAGTCGGCGTTTGAACCTATAAAATAGTGCGGAAATTTCTCAATAAAATCAAGCAGTTTTGCAAATGCACTGCGGTCTATTTTCATTGGTGTGTGTTCTGCATTAAAAACAATGCAATGTTCGTTGTAATAAACATACGGCGAATATTGAATAAAGAATTTTTCACCGTCCAGTTCTGTAGGAATAATTCTGTGGTTTTGGCGTGCCGGGTGGTTGATTCTGCCGGCATAACCTTCATTTTCCTTACAAAGCAGGCACTTGGGGTATGATGTGGTTTTCATTTTTAAAGCCGCCGCAATGGCTTTCGGGTCTTTTTCCGGCTTTGAAAGATTTATTGTAATATCAATGTCGCCGTAGTCTGTTTTTGTAATCCATTTAATATCGTTTTTAATTCTGTATCGGCGAATATAATCGCTGTCATTGCTTAATTTATAATAGTAGTCTGTTGCTTCTTTCGGTGAGGATTCATAACGCTTGTAAAATTCGGAAATAACTTCGCTTGGTTTTGGAGTAAGTAAACCCATAATTTTTGTATCAAACAAATCACGGTAAACAACACTGTCTTCACACAGTCCGTTTTGTATTGCAAAATCTAAAATTGATGCTAAAATTTCCTGCAAGTCGGTGCTTGTTGCTTCACAGTCTTCAAAAGAATCTAAATTTAATGCTTCACAAATTCTGTTAATTGCCCAAATTTCATCTTCTTTTTCAATCATTTGGTTTGATATTGCGTAGTTTGTTAACGATTTAACGGTTGAATAAATGTTCATGTCTTTTCCTCTTTCCGAAATTTATACTCTATATTATAATATTAGGGATTTGTTTTTTCAATATTTAAAACAATATTTACCCATTTTTATTTGCTTGAAAAAATGTGAATGCTATGTTATTATTGTTTGGCTGTGCTTTGCACAAAATGTTTGCTATAAAGGATAGTTTGTTATGGAAAGAGAAAAGTTTGGTTCAAGGCTTGGGTTTATTTTGGTTTCAGCAGGCTGTGCCGTAGGAATAGGAAATGTTTGGAAATTTCCTTATATTTGCGGAATGTACGGCGGTGCGGCATTCATTGTAATGTATTTAATATTTTTGGTTTTGCTTGGGTTTCCTATTTTGGTTTCTGAATTTGCTATAGGCAGAGGCAGCCGGTTGGGTATGGGCAAAGCATTTGAAAAGTTAGAGCCAAAGGGAACAAAATGGCATCGTTTAAAATGGATTAGTATTATCGGTTGTTTCCTTTTGATGTCATTTTACACAATGGTTGCCGGTTGGATGCTTTATTATGCATATTTGGAATTAACGGGTAAGCTTGTAGGCCTTGATGTTAACGGCGTTGGCGATATGTTTGGTACAATGCTTTCTCAACCTCAAACCATGGGATTTTGGGCATTCATTGCCATTGTTGTTTCTTTCGGTATTTGCGCTCTCGGCGTGCGAAACGGTGTTGAAAAAGTAACCAAAGTTATGATGAGCTTGCTTATAATATTAATGCTTGCGCTTGCAATTAATTCTGCAACGTTGCCAAATGCAGGAGAGGGGTATAAATTTTATCTTGTTCCCAATTTTAAGGCTGTTGCCCGGCAGGGATTCGGCACCGCTGTGTTTGCTGCTATGAGCCACGCTTTCTTCACTCTCAGTTTGGGTATAGGTGCTATGGAAATATTC
>CAKSWS010000045.1 GCA_934512155.1 uncultured Eubacterium sp.
GGCAATATTGACCCAAGTAACATTACCCAAAGAATTCACGCTTCAAAAATTCTTTATGTTTTCGGCAAGTCTTGCAACATTGGTAATTTTAAGTGATTTTTAAGCCTCTTTTGATTTAAATCAAAGGAGGCTTTTGTTTATATTGTTTAGAATAAGTAATGATTTAGCATATTATTTCATTAAAGTAAACAATCTTATAAAAAACTGTTGACTTTAGCGTGCTAACACGGTAAAATGTACCTATCTTATTTAATGGGGGATTTTTCAATGAAAAAAATAACAAAAGTATTAGCAGTTATTCTTTCTGTTTTGTTTGTTGTTTCGGCTTTTGCCGCTTGTTCTTCAAATAAAGCAAATGCAGAAAGTGATTTTGACTATATTAAAAACAAGGGTAAGCTTGTTGTTGGCATAACAGATTTTGCACCTATGGATTATAAAGATGAAAACGGTAACTGGATTGGTTTTGACGCTGATTTAGGTAAAGCCGTTGCAGAAAAAATGGGCGTTGATATTGAGTTTGTTGAAATTGACTGGGATAATAAATTTCTTGAACTTGATACAAAATCTATTGACTGTATTTGGAACGGTATGACCATTACAGATGAAGTTACACAAAATACAGATGTAACAAATGCATATGCCATGAATCAACAAATTGTTGTTATGAGTGCAGATAAGGTTGCAAATTACACAACTGTTGATTCTCTTAAAGATTTAACATTTGCCGTTGAAAATGGTTCGGCAGGTCAAAATGCCGCTGAAGAAAACGGATTAAATGCTACTGCTGTTAATGCTCAGTCGGACGCACTTCTTGAGGTTGCTTCAGGTTCTGTAGATGCTTGCATTATTGACTCAACAATGGCTGCTGCCATGACGGGTGAGGGAACAGACTATGCAAACCTTGCAACATCTGTTGTTTTGGTTGATGAGCAATATGGCATCAGCTTCAGAAAAGGTTCTGATATGGTTGAAAAAATGAATTCTTACATTGAAGAATTCAAAGCAGACGGAACGCTTCAGCAACTTGCAGATAAATACAGTGTTTCACTTGCAAAATAAATTAATTATTTGATTTAAAGCGATATTTATACAAAAAGGGCAGAAAGCTTGCTTTCTGCCCATGTTTGTTGAGGAATGAAATTATGGATAGTATGTTTGTTCAGGTAACGCTTGATTTGCTTAAAGGTTTTGGCGAAACGGTTAAAATATTCGCCTTAACCCTTGTTTTTTCGTTACCTTTGGGGTTGGTTTTAAGCTTTGGCTCAATGTCAAAATTTAAACCTCTCAGTTGGATTGTAAAAACGTTAATATGGATTATCAGGGGCACTCCGTTAATGCTTCAGCTTATTATCGTTTATTATGGCCCCGGCCTTGTGTTCGGTGTTGGGTTAATGGAAAGGTTTAACGCTGTTTTGGTGGCTTTTGTTATTAATTATTCCTGTTATTTTTCAGAGATTTACAGGGGCGGTATTCAGTCTGTTCCAAAAGGCCAGCAAGAGGCAGGCCTTGTTTTGGGCATGACAAAGTCGCAAATTTTCTTTAAAGTTACCTTGCTTCAGGTAATTAAGCGTATTGTGCCTCCTATGAGTAATGAAATAATAACGCTTGTTAAGGATACATCTTTGGCAAGAATAATTGCAGTTTATGAAATAATTTTTGTAGGTCAAAGCTTTATTAAATCAAACGGATTAATTTGGCCTTTGTTCTATACGGCTGTATTCTATCTTCTTTTCTGCGGCATTTTAACTCTTGTGTTTAGGGCTATAGAAAAGAAAATGAGCTATTTTAACTAAGGCGGTGATTTTATGGCATTACTTGAAGTTAATAATATTAAAAAGAGTTTTGGTAAAAATCAAATTTTAAAGGGTATAGATTTTGAACTTGAAAAAGGTCAGGTTTTGTCTATTATCGGTTCTTCCGGTTCGGGTAAAACAACACTTTTGCGTTGCATAAACTTTTTGGAATTTGCTGAAGAAGGCACAATCACCGTTAACAGTGAACTGATTTATAACGGCGCTAAAGATAAAAGAATTAAAGAAGCGGATTTAAGAAAGAAAAGGCTTCATTTCGGCCTTGTTTTTCAATCGTTTAATTTGTTCCCTCAATACAATGTTATGCAAAATTTAATGCTTGCTCCAAATCTTTTGAAAATGGCAAGTAAAGAAGAAATTGAAAATAATGCAAACGAAATTATTAAGCGTGTTGGTTTAGAGAATAAGAAAAATTATTACCCGTGTGAACTTTCAGGCGGTCAGCAGCAGCGTGTAGCTATTGCACGTGCGTTAATGCTTAATCCGGATGTTTTATGTTTTGACGAACCTACTTCTGCCCTTGACCCTGAACTTACCGGCGAGGTTCTTAAGGTAATTAAAAACCTTAAAGATACGGGAAGCACAATGATTATTGTTACTCATGAAATGAATTTTGCCCGTGATGTTTCCGACAAAGTTATTTTTATGGAAAATGGTGTTGTTTACGAGCAAGGTTCTCCAGAACAGGTTTTCGGCAATCCTCAAAATGAAAGAACAAAAGAATTTTTGCAGTCTTATGAAAAATAAAAATTCCCCGATATACAATTAATGTATGTCGGGGCTTTTTTTACTTTAATTCAATTTTTTCATCTTCCGGTGTTTTCCACAGCTTAATTCTTCCGGTGTCGTTAAATGCTTTAAGCGTCATAATGCAAATCGGCACAACAAACATTCCTATAAATCCGAAAAGCTTTAAGCCAAAATAAAGACCTGCCAATGTAATTATTGGGTTAACGCCTAATGTGTCGCCAACTATTTTTGGCTCAATATATTGGCGAATAACAGTTATTAGTGCGTACATTATAAGCAATCCTATGCATTGTGCATTGTTGCCGGTTATTATGGAAATGATTGCCCAAGGAATAAGAATTCCGCCGGATCCCGCAACAGGCAAAATATCAAATATTGCTATTGCCATTGCTATAAGGTAAATATATCCTGAGTCCATAATGTGAACTGCTTTTAAAATGGTAAATCCAAGTGAAAGTTCACAAAATGTAATGAACATAATTATGCCGTAAGCACGAAACATTTTTAAAATTGTTTTTGTAAATACCTGTTTAATTTCTACAAGCAAGTTCTTTTTGCCGTCAGGAAGTTGAAGTTTAATAAATGATACAATTCTGTTGTAATCTTTTGTAAAAAGAATCCACGCAACAATGCCTATAACTATTGCAATTACGGCAGACGGAACATTTTTTATAACACTGTAAATTCCTGTTACGCCTGATGATATTGTTCCTGTATTTATTCCGATTTTGCTTAAATCAAAATCCTTAACCAAATTGTCAATACCGGTTGAAACGACAACAGAAACTTTATCATATATACTTTGAGGTAAAAAAGAAATTAATTTAAGCAATTCACTTTTAAGTGTTTCCATAAATTGTGGAAAATCGCTTAACTCTGATGATAAATATGAGCCAAAATCTTTTATTTGTCCGAATAAATTTGAAAGTATAAGAATTATAGGCACAAGAATTATTGTAATCGTAAGTAAAACAAGCAGTACGCTCCATAATGTGTGGCACTTGTTTTTTGTTTTTTTATCAATAAATCTAAGAGGCTTTTGAAGCAAAACCGCAAAGAAAAACGAAAGTAAAAACGGTGCCGCAGGCCAAAATAGGAATTTGAAGAAAACATACACTAATCCGAGTATTGTTGCTATATAAAGAAGATTTATCAAAAATCCTTTTCTTTTTTCAACTTTGCTGTTCATTTTAACCTCCTTTATTTGTAAAAATAGTATGTATTTATTCTAAATCAATATTCAATAATATGCAATAGGTAAAAAATTAAATTTTTCTCTTGCATATTAGTTTGAAAGGTGGTAATATATCTAAAGCGTTTTTCATAGCAAAACAATTGTATTTGGGTGGTGGACAGATTGTTATGGGAAAATTAAATTATGTTCTTGTAAATGCCGAAATTCTGCCCGAAGTTTACAGAAAGGTTTTGCAAGCAAAAAAATTTATTGCCGGCGGTGATGCTTCAAGTACAACAATGGCGGCAAAAATGGCGGGTATTTCACGGTCTGCATATTATAAATATAAAGACCAGGTTTTTGAATATAACCCGCAAAATTCGGAAGAAATGGCAACCCTGTCTTTAATTTTGCTTGATACAAAAGGCGTCCTTTCAGCCGTTACAAACGAAATTTATATGGTGGGGGCAAATGTTCTTTCAATTAATCAGGAATTGCCTCAAAACGGCGTTGCCAATGTTTCATTAACCGTAAGAATTGCGGAAATGAACGTTTCTGTTGAAAGCTTAACCGAAAAATTAAAATCACTCAGCGGTGTAAAATCCGTTAAGTTATCTTAGGAGGTATATATGAAAGTTGCAGTTATGGGCTACGGAACAGTAGGCTCGGGCGTGGTTGAAGTTATTGAAACTCATAAAAATATTATTTCAAAGCGCACAGACGGAGAAGTTTTGGAAGTTGCACATATTCTTGATCTTCGTGATTTTCCCGAAGATCCTCATAAAGATGTGTTTACAAAAGACTTTAATGATATTTTAAATGACCCTGAAGTGAAAGTTGTTGCAGAAACAATGGGCGGGGTAAATCCTGCATTTGATTTTACAATGAAACTTTTAAAAGCAGGTAAAGCTGTTGTAACATCAAACAAAGAACTTGTGGCACAAAAGGGATTAGAACTTTTAACTGCCGCAAAAGAAAATAACACAAACTATTTATTTGAGGCAAGTGTCGGTGGAGGTATTCCTATTATCAGACCTATGGCACAGTGCCTTGCGGCAAATAATATTGAAGGTATTGCAGGCATCCTTAACGGCACAACAAACTTTATTTTAACAAAAATGATTGAAGAAGATATGAGTTTTGAAACCGCTTTGAAACTTGCACAAGATAATGGATATGCAGAAAAAGATCCTACTGCCGATGTTGAAGGTCATGACGCTTGCAGAAAAGTTTGCATTTTGGCATCTCTTGCATTTGGCAAGCATGTTTATCCAAACCAGGTTGAAACAGAAGGCATTTCAAACATTACTTTGGAAGACGTTTCTTATATTTCATCTGCAAACGGCGTTATTAAATTGTTAGGTCAAATCAAATATATTGATGAAGATAACATTGCGGCATTTGTAAGCCCGGCTGTTGTATTCAACGGCAGTCAGCTTGCTTCGGTAAGAGATGTGTTTAATGCAATTCTTGTAAGAGGCGACGCTGTGGGTGATGTTTGCTTCTACGGCAGAGGAGCAGGTAAGTTGCCAACGGCTTCCGCTGTTGTTGCAGATATGGTTGATTGTGCAAAGCATGTTGACAGAAGAAAAATCTTCGGTTGGGAAGCTGGCGACGAGTCATATGTTGTTGATTATAAAGCAACTATTGAAATGCCATTTTATGTTCGTGCAAAAATGAGTGAAACAGACGTAGCAAATAAATTTCACGATGTTAAATTCCTTTCAAGAGTCGGTCAACCGTCTGATGAAGTTGCTTTCATTACTGATTCAATGACAGAAAATGTACTTAAAGAAAAATTAGCAAATGCTAAGGTTCTTAATATAATCAAAGTTACAAACTATTAACGGAGGATATTATTTTATGGCACTGATTGTTCAAAAATTCGGTGGTTCATCGGTTGCCGATGCGGCAAGAGTAATGAATGTTGCCCGCATTGTTACAGATACTTACAAAGCCGGTAACGATGTTGTGGTTGTTGTTTCCGCACAAGGTGATACTACAGATGATTTAATTGAAAAGGCAAACGAAATTAATCCTAATGCTGCAAAACGTGAAATGGACCAACTTTTAACAGCAGGTGAGCAAATTTCAATTTCTCTTCTTGCAATGGCTATTGAAAAATTAGGTTTTCCTGTTATTTCACTTTTAGGTTGGCAGGCAGGTTTTAATACAAATTCCGTTTACGGAGCATCTCGTATTAAAAATATTAAAACAAACAGGCTTCAGGCAGAGCTTGCAAAGCATAATATTGTTGTTGTTGCCGGCTTCCAGGGTATTAACCGTTACGATGATTTAACTACTCTCGGTCGTGGTGGTTCAGACACTTCTGCTGTTGCTATTGCCGCTTCGTTGCACGCAGACAAATGCCAAATCTTTACTGATGTAGAGGGCGTTTATACAGCAGACCCAAGAAAAGTTGAAGGCGCAAGAAAACTTGATGAAATTACATATGACGAAATGCTTGAGCTTGCTACATTGGGTGCACAGGTGCTTAATAACAGGTCTGTTGAAATGGCAAAAAAATATTCTGTAGAACTTGAGGTTCTTTCATCACTTAATCCCGTTCCGGGAACTATTGTTAAGGAGAAGATTAAAATGGAAAAAATGCTTATCAGAGGTGTTACAAAGGATAAAGACGTGGCACTTATTTCAGTTATCGGTCTTGATGACAATCCGGGCGTAGCTTTTAAAGTTTTTGCAAAACTTGCGCAAAAAAATATTAATGTAGATATTATTCTTCAATCTGTTGGCAGAGACGGTACAAAAGATTTAACATTTACTGTTTCTAAAGAAAACGGTCCTGTTGCCGTTGAGCTTTTAAAGAATATGAGCGATGTTGACGACAGAGAAATTAAATGTGTAACAAATGTTGCAAAAGTTTCAATTGTAGGTGCAGGTATGGAATCACATCCGGGCACAGCATCAACTATGTTTGAGGCACTTTATGCTCAAAATATTAATATTCAAATGATTTCAACATCTGAAATTAAAATTTCCGTTATTATTGATGCAGATGAGGCAGATCGTGCCGTAACTGCTGTTCATAATGCGTTTTTGCCAAACGATTAATTTGATTACAGTAAGGAGCACCCACATTTGCGGGTGCTCTTTTTGCTTGACAGATTATATATTATAATATATAATTAAATGAATTTTAATAATATGAAGGAGTAGTGTATTATGGCAACAAAAACATTTAAAATGACCGCTGCCGGAAAAGCAGAACTTGAAAAAGAGCTTGAATCCCTTAAAACAGAGGGTCGTATTGATATAGCAGAAAAACTTAAAGTTGCACGTTCTTACGGCGACCTTTCGGAAAACAGTGAATATGATGAAGCAAAATCAGAACAGGCAAAAATCGAAGCACGTATCACAGAACTTGAATATCAGCTTGACCATGCTGAAATTATAGATACAGCAGATAAAGATTCTGTTTCAATGGGTTCAAAGGTTAAGGTTAAAAGACTTTCAGACGGCGTTGAAGCAGTTTATGAAATTGTAGGTTTTGCACAAAGCAATCCTTCAGAGGGCAAAATTTCAGATGAAAGCCCTGTAGGCAAAGCACTTATGGGTGCTAAAATGGGTGAAACGGTTGCGGTTGAGGCTCCAATCGGAAACCTTGAATATAATATTTTATCAATAGATTAAGAGGTATGATATATGGCAGGAAAGTTTGAAATCAGCAAAAATGCTGATGGTACTTTCACATTTGATTTTAAAGCGGAAGATAAAATTATTGCATCTTCTCCTGTTTTTTCAAAGGAAGATGAATGTAAAAGAGGCGTTAAAGCTGTAAAGAAAAACAGCCGAATGAAAGTTCAAAATGCTGTTCAGGGTGATGAAGAAAAAACAAATCCTAAATATCTTGTAGAAGCAGACGGCGATAAATTTAAATTTACACTTTATCTTCAAACAGGCACAGTGGCATGCACAGGCGTTGCAGACAGTGAGCAGGAAGCATTAGATGCAATTACATTTATGGGTAATAATGCAAATGCCGCACCTATGGCTGTGGCAGAGGTTGTTTTAAGCGAAAATGAGCAAAAGCAAATTCGTATAGACAAGCTTAAGACAATGCAAAATAACGGAAATGACCCATTTGAAATTACACTTGCAAAGCAAACTCACCACAGTGATGAAATTAAACTTCAATTTGACCAGCTTGAAGGTAAAACCGTTACTGTTACCGGTCGTATTATGACTTGGCGTGATATGGGTAAAGCAAACTTTATTGATATTCAAGACAGAAACGGCAGAATTCAAGCGTACGTTCGTATGAATGATGTGGGCGAAGAAAAGTTTAAGGAATTTAAAACTTGGGACTTGGGCGATATTGTTGAAGCAACGGGTTACGTTTTTAAAACAAGAACAGAGGAAATTTCTGTTCATGTTAATGAAATCAGGCTTCTTTCAAAATCACTTCTTCCTCTTCCTGAAAAATTTCACGGTTTAACAGATACAGATACAAGGTACCGTAAGCGTTACCTTGATATGATTATGAATCCTAATGTTAAGGATACATTTATTAAACGTTCAAAAATAATTACTTCTATTCGTAATTATCTTGATAATCTTGGATTTGTTGAAGTAGAAACACCTATTCTTAACACAATTCCCGGTGGTGCTGCTGCAAGACCGTTCATTACACACCACAACACTCTTGATATGGATATGTATCTTCGTATTGCAACAGAGCTTTACTTAAAGCGTCTTATTGTTGGCGGTATGGAAAGAGTTTATGAAATCGGCAGAAATTTCAGAAACGAAGGTATGGATGTTCGTCATAATCCGGAATTTACTTGCATAGAACTTTACCAAGCATTTACAGATTATCACGGAATGATGGATATTGCTGAAAATCTTATCAGAAATGCTGCAAATGAAGTTTGCGACAGCTTGCATATAACATTTAACGGCACTGAAATTGACCTTGAAACTCCGTTTGCAAGAAAAACAATGGTAGAGGCTGTTAAAGAATTCAGCGGCGTTGATTTTGCCGAGTTTATGAGTGATAATGATAAAGCTATAGAAATTGCAAAAGAAAAAGGTATTGAAATTCAACCTGGAAAGGCAACATGGGGCGATATTTTAAATTCATTCTTTGAAGAATTTGTAGAGGAAAATCTTATTCAGCCAACATTTATTATGGATTATCCTGTTGAAATTTCTCCTCTTACCAAGAGAAAACCCGATTGTCCTGTTCTTACGGAAAGATTTGAACTTTTCATTTTAGGCGGCGAATACGGCAATGCTTATTCAGAGCTTAATGACCCTATTGACCAAATGTCAAGATTTGAGGCTCAAATGAAGCTTCGTGAAGCAGGCGACGATGAGGCTAATATGATAGACCACGATTTTGTTACTGCTCTTGAATACGGTATGCCTCCTACAGGTGGATTGGGTATAGGTATAGACCGTCTTGTTATGCTGTTAACAGACAGTTATTCTATTCGTGATGTTCTTTTGTTCCCCACAATGAAGCCGCTTCCAAATGAGCAATAATATACAATTAATCAATGGGCAATTCCAATCGGGATTGCCCATTTTTAAAACAAACAGAAATACAAATCGGGATTTGTCGTTTTATTAACATATATGCCTTTTACAAAAAAGTGTTATTTTAGTTCTGCAACCGTTCGCAACCAAAGAAATATCGTGATAGTTGGTGGTAGCAACCATGAAATTTCGTTATCATGAAGTCACGAAAAGAGGTGATTAAGAGTGAAATATGATTTTTTAGGAGTTATTGTTTTTGGTATTGTACTG
>CAKSWS010000046.1 GCA_934512155.1 uncultured Eubacterium sp.
AGGCAAAACATCATCATTTTCAACTTCAACAACTTTTAAATCATTTGGCGTAAAAAATTTTTTTGCCGAAAAATCATATTTAAAACCAATAAAAATAACAAAAACAGCCGTAAAAACAATTATAAAAGCAAGTATTGAAATTAAAACTTTTTGCTCTACATCAGATTTAAATTTTGTTTTAGGCACATAAATATCGCCCCTGTTTTTAAATAAACGCAAGTTTACCCTCCTTGCCTGTACATAATAACTTAATCCAAATTAATTATATATTAGTTTATAACGCAATACAAGTTTATTTTTATTAATATTTTTATCTATATACTATATACTCTATATATTATATAATATATGATATTTTAAATATCTATTGATTATATAAATATTTAATGATATAATACATATTATATTGAAATTTTCCGCATTTTTGCGTTTACATTGTTAAAAACTTATTTTTTTGAAAGGAATTTTTATGGAAACATATAACGATATATGGGATGCCGTTTTGGAATATTGCAAAGGCAAAGTTTCCGAAACAGGATATAAACTTTGGCTTAAAACCGTTGAAATAGGCGGTTTTGAAAACAACAGTTTTGTTTTAATAATGGGCAGTGCCGTTAAAAAGAAAATTGTTATGGAACAATACGGCAGTTTAATTGAAGAAGCCCTTGAACAAGTGCTTGGTTTTAAAATTAATGTTGAATACCGTTTTCACCAATCTATTTTTGATGAAGTTGAAGACGAAAATAATAATGAAAAAGAACAACAAAATAATAACCAAAATGTTAAAAGAGGAAATGACCAATTTACTTTTGATAATTTTATTGAAGGTCCTTCAAACAGATTTGCATATCGTGCAGCCATTGCTGTTTCAAAAAATCCCGGCGGAATTAACAACGGTGCAGATTCTTTAAATTACAATCCTCTTTTTATTTACGGTAAATCAGGACTTGGTAAAACACATATTTTAAATGCAATTTGCCATGAAATAAGCATTAATTTTCCTGAAATGCGAATTCTTTACGTTCGCTGTGAAGATTTTGTTAATGAATTTATCTCTGCCCTTGGTAAAAAAACTATTGATGAATTTCATGATAAATTCAGAAATATAGATATTTTACTTATTGACGATATTCAATTTATAGGCGGTAAAGACAGAACAGAGGAAGAATTTTTCCATACTTTTAATTCTCTTGTAGAAAACGGAAAACAAATTGTTTTAACTTCCGACCGTCCACCGAAAGAAATAAGAAGCTTAACTGAAAGACTTTGCACAAGATTTGAAAAAGGCTTGCTTGCAGATATTCAATCACCTGAATATGAAACAAGAGGTGCAAGTATTAAATCAAAAGCAAAAATGATTAATTTTGATATTTCCGACGCTGTTGTTAATTACGTTGCCGAAAAAATTAAAACCAATATTCGTCAATTAGAAGGCATTACCGTAAGATTACACGCAATGAGCCAACTTTCAGGTGAAAAGCCAACTATTGCACTGGCACAAAAAGTTATTAAAGATATTATTGACGATACACAGCAGCCTGTTCCCGTTACTATTGAAAAAATAGTGGAAGAAGTCAGCAGAACAGAAGGCATTTCAGTGGAAGATATTTACGGCAAAAAACAAAAAGCAAATATTACCCATGCAAGAAAAATTGCAATGTACATAATTCGTGAAGTTACAAACACAAGTTATGAAGCAATAGGTGAAAAATTTAATAAACACCATTCAACGGTTATGTATAATATTCAACAAATCAGTGAAGAAATGGAAACAGACAGCAGATTAAACCGTGTTGTTAACGATATGATTAACAATATTAAAGATATGGAAGAATAACAAAAATTTTCCACACTTTTTTCCTTTTCCGCAAAAAAATCTTTAACAGCCATTGTTAAAGATAAAAATTTTCCGCAATGTTAACAAAACTTTATTTAAACTTTAACAATAAAAAAACAGTAAAATTTTACAGTATATAAGCGTTTCGGAAGTTTTTAACAATTTCCGCAGCCTTTATTACTATGATTAAAAGATAATATTCATAATTAACGAAAGAAGGTAAGTTTTATGAAATTTTCCTGCAACACCCAAAAATTAAACGAAGCCTGCAATAATGTAATAAGAGCCGTTAGTGCAAAAGTTACAATTCCAACTATTGAAGGTATTCTTATTGAATGCGGTTCAGACACTTTAAGTTTAACCGGCTATGATTTTGAATTTGGAATAAATACAATTTTAAATGCAACGGTTGTTGAACCCGGCGCAATAGTAATTAATGCAAAAGTTATTTGCGATATTATAAGAAAACTTTCTGCAGAAACAGTTACAATAGAAACAAACGGAACAAACGTTACTGTTACAGCAGGTGCCGCACAATATAATATTAACGGTATTGATGCAGATGATTATCCTGAATTACCTTCTGTTTCCGGCGGTTATCCTTTATTTATTAATCAAGGAATATTGCAACAAATGGTTTCACAAACACTTTTTGCAGTTGCAGACAATGAAAATTCAAAACCGGTACACACAGGTTTAAAATTTGAAATGACTTTAAATCAATTGAGACTAATAGGTGTTGACGGTTACAGACTTGCCATAAGAACTGAAACAATTAAATATGACGGTGAAGACATTACATTTATTGTGCCTAAAAAAACAATTAAAGAACTTATTAAATTAATAGGAACAGATATTGAAAATGATGTTTCAATAAGCGTTGGAAAAAGGCATATTGTATTTGAAATAGGCAATTACAGTATTATCAGCCGACTTTTAGACGGTGATTTTCTTGATTACAATGCCGCTGTGCCGAAAACATCCACAACAACAGTTTTAATTAATACAGACGACGCAATTTCTTGTATTGAAAGAACAGTGCCTGTTATTGAAAATAATGCAAAAAATCCAATAAGATGTTTATTTGATGCAGATGAAATGAGAGTTTCTACAGTTTCATCACTTGGCAGAGTTGTGGATTACACACATGCAAATGTAAGCGGTAACAGAGTAGAAATAGGATTTAATTCAAAATATGTTCTTGATGCTCTTCATGCGGCAGATACAGATCAGGTTAGAATTGAACTTAACGGACCTGTAAGCCCTGTTAAAGTTTTACCTGTTAATGATGAAAGTTATTTATTCCTTGTATTACCTATGAGATTAAAAAATGAAGTATAAATTAAAAATTGCAGAAAAAAAAGAAGAAACAATTACAATTAACACCGATTTTATTAAACTTGACAGTTTGCTTAAATTTGCAGGCTTGGCTGAAACGGGAAGTATGGCAAAAATGTTGGTGCAAGACGGAAAAGTTAAAGTTAACGGTGAAGTTTGCACTGCAAGGGGCAAAAAAATAAAACAAGGCGATGTTGTTTCTTTTAAAAATATTGATTTAAAAATTATTAATGAAAATTAACAGTATTAATATTGAAAATTACAGAAACATTGAAAATTTAAAATTAAATTTTGAAGATGTTAACATTATTTACGGTGAAAATGCCCAAGGTAAAACAAATTTAATAGAAGCAATTTATCTTTTTACCGGTGCAAAATCTTTTAGAGGTGCAAAGGATAAAGAATTAATTAATTTTAACAGTGAATTTGCACGTTTAAAAATTGATTTTACAGATAAAAACAGAGAACAAAATGCAGAAATTATTATAAAAAAAAAAAGAGAAGCAAAACTTAACGGAATTAAGAAAAAATCACCTTCTATGTTGGGTGAAGAAATGAAAGCCGTTATTTTCAGCCCTGTTCATCTTTCAATGATTAAGGACGGACCGGCTGAAAGGCGTAAATTTGTTGACGGAGCATTGTGCCAAATTAAATACGGCTACAGAAATATTATTAAAGAATATTCAAAAGCTTTAAATCAGCGTAATATGTTGCTTAAAGATATGGTTAATAACCCAAGTCTTAAAGATATGCTTTATATTTGGGATAAAAGTTTTGCAAAATACGGTGCAAAAATTATTTATCAACGCCAAAAATATACAGAAGCCCTTGAACCTTATGTAAAAGATGTTTTTTCAGGTCTTTCAAACGGTAAAGAAGAAATAAACATTGTATTTAAAGGTGCTTTTGATTATGAAAATTTAACTGTAGACGAAATAGAAAAAAAATTAATGTTTGCTCTTGAAAATAACAGAAGTGCGGATATTATAAACAGAATAACAACAATAGGACCTCACCGTGATGATTTGGAAATACTTATAAACGGTAAATCTGCAAAAAAATACGGCAGTCAGGGTCAGCAAAGAAGTTGTGTTTTGGCACTTAAATTGGCAGAAGCAAGTTTGCTTAAAGAAAAAACACAAGATGAGCCTATTGCTCTTTTAGATGATGTTATGAGCGAGCTTGATGAAAACAGGCAGGATTATATTTTAAACCACATTAAAAATCAACAGGTTTTTATTACGTGTTGTGATGCCAATACTGTTTTAAGACTGAAAAAAGGCAAAACTTTTCATATAGTAGGCGGAAAGGCTGAAGAAAACTAATGTATTTACATTTAGGTGAAGATACGGTTGTAAATTCAAAAGAAATTATAGGTATTTTTGATATGGATACATCAACCGTTAATAAAGCCACAAGAGATTATTTGAATATTGCGGAAAAAAATAAAAAAACAGTTTACGTTAACTATGATTTACCTAAAAGTTTTATAGTTACGAAAGATAAAATATATATCAGTCCGCTTAACACAAGTACATTGTTAAAGCGGTCAAGACAGGAGTTTTCATTATGAGTGAAGAAAACAAAACAGTTTTAGAAGAAGAGGATATGGATACTGTTGTTACCGAGGAATATTCCGAAAACAGTATTCAGGTTCTTGAGGGGTTGGAAGCTGTTCGTAAAAGACCGGGTATGTACATAGGTTCTACAGGACCCAGAGGATTACACCACTTGGTTTACGAAATTGTTGATAACTCTATTGACGAAGCATTGGCAGGGGTTTGTACCCATATTGAATGTGATATTTTACCGGATAATATTATTTCCGTTCGTGATAACGGCCGTGGTATTCCCGTTGGTATTAATGAAAAAACAGGTTTGCCGGCAGTTACGGTTGTTTTAACCGTTCTTCACGCAGGCGGTAAATTCGGCGGCAGCGGCTACAAAGTTTCCGGCGGTTTGCATGGCGTAGGTTCTTCTGTAGTTAACGCCCTTTCCGAATGGCTTGAAGTTGAGGTTACACAAAACGGTCATATTTATTCACAGCGTTTTGAAAGAGGTAAGCCTGTTAATGATTTACATATTATAGGCGATGCCGAGGGACACGGCACATTAATTAAATTTAAACCTGATGCCGAAATATTTACGGAAACAACTGTTTTTGAATATGATGTTTTGGAAAAAAGGCTTCGTGAACAGGCATTTTTAAACGCCGGTCTCTCAATTAAACTTTCAGATTTAAGAGAAGATGACAAAGAGCTTCAGCAAAGTGAAGAATTTTGCTATGAAGGCGGTATTAAATCATTTGTTGAATATATTAATAAAAGCCGTGGATACAATCCTATTCAGGAAGAAGTTATTCATATTTCCACAACTAAGGAAGACAGGTCGGCAGAAGTTGCCCTTTGCTATAATGAAGGATACAATTTAACTCTTCTTTCATTTGCAAACAATATTAACACTGTTGACGGCGGTACCCACGAAGCAGGATTTAAACGTGCGTTAACAAGAGTATTTAACGATTACGGTAAAAAATATAATATTTTAAAGGACAGCGACAAAAAACTTTCAGGCGATGATGTTTTGGAAGGTTTAACCGTAGTTATCAGCGTTAAACTTACAGAAGCACAGTTTGAAGGTCAAACAAAAGGTAAATTAGGTAACACAGATATTGCCGGTCTTGTTTCAAACCTTGTTTATAATAAGCTGATGACGTATTTTGAAGAAAATCCGGCAACGGCAAAAGCACTTTTAAACAAATCTATTGACGCTTCAAGAGTAAGAGAAGCAATAAGAAAAGCAAAAGAAAGTGCAAGAAGAAAAAGTCCGCTTGAAAGCAATTCATTGCCTGGTAAATTGGCAGACTGCACATCAAATGTGCCGGAAGAATGCGAATTGTTTATCGTCGAAGGTGATTCGGCAGGCGGTTCGGCAAAGGACGGAAGAGACAGAAAGCACCAAGCAATTCTTCCTCTTTGGGGTAAAATGCTTAACGTTGAAAAAGCAAGGCTTGATAAAGTTTACGGCAACGAAAAACTTACACCTGTTGTTCAGTCATTAGGCACGGGAATAGGTGAAGATTTTGATATTACAAAATTAAGATACCACAAAATAGTTATTATGGCGGATGCCGATGTTGACGGTGCCCACATCAGAACACTTCTTTTAACATTTTTCTTTAGATTTATGAAAGAAATTGTGGATGACGGTTATGTTTACCTTGCACAGCCGCCTCTTTTTAAAGTAAGCAAAGGTAAAAAAAGCGTTTATGCTTTTTCAGATGAAGAAAGAGATAAATATATTGAAGAAATGGGCGGTCAATGTGATATTCAGCGTTACAAAGGTTTGGGTGAAATGGACCCCGACCAGCTTTGGGAAACAACTATGGACCCTGAATTCAGAACAATGAAGCGTGTTACGGTTGAAGACGCTCAAAGAGCAGACGAAACATTCAGCATTCTTATGGGTGATAATGTTGAGCCACGCCGTGAATTTATTGAGAAAAACGCAAAATACGTTCAAAATCTTGATGTTTAATATATTAAATTTGGCAAGGAGAGATAAAAATGCCGAATAATGAAGAAATAGTGCGTTATGATAACCAAAGAATAACGGATATTGAAATAAGTAAAGAAGTAAGAGCGGCATTCCTTGATTATTCAATGAGTGTTATTGTGCAGCGTGCTTTACCTGATGTAAGAGACGGTTTAAAACCTGTTCACAGAAGAATTCTTTACACTATGTATGAAAACAACCTTTATCCCGAAAAGGCATACCGTAAATGTGCCGATACAGTAGGTGCCGTTTTAGGTAGATACCATCCTCACGGCGACGCTTCTGTTTATGACGCAATGGTTCGTTTGGCACAATGGTTTTCAATGAGATACCCGCTTGTAGACGGACACGGTAACTTTGGTACCGTAGACGGCGACCCTGCCGCTGCTTACCGTTATACCGAATCAAGAATGAGCAAAATAAGCATGAAAATGCTTGCCGATATTGATAAAGATACGGTTGATTTTGCATCAAACTATGATGACCGTTTAAAAGAGCCTACTGTTTTGCCTACAAGAATTCCTTCATTGCTTGTTAACGGTTCAAGCGGTATTGCCGTTGGTATGGCAACAAATATTCCGCCACATAACCTTAAAGAAGTGCTGCAGGGAATTGATTACCTTTTAGACCATAAAGACGCAAGTTTGGAAGAAATTATGCAGTTCATTAAAGGACCGGACTTCCCTACTTCTGCAATTATTATGGGTACAAAGGGCATTAAAGAAGCATATGCAACAGGCAGAGGCAAAATTTATTTGCGTGCAAGAGCAGAAATAGTTGAAGATAAAAACGACAGATACAAAATTGTTATTACAGAGCTTCCTTACCAGGTTAACAAAGCAAGGCTTATAGTAAGCATTGCGGATTTAGTTAAGGACAAGCGAATTGAAGGCATTGCCGATATTAAAGATTATTCAAACAGAAAAGGTATGCAAATTGAAATTGTTTGTAAACGAGATGCAAATGCCCAGGTTGTTTTAAATAATCTTTATAAGATGACTCAAATGCAAGTTACATTTGGTGTTATTATGCTGGCACTTGTTAATAATGTGCCTAAAATTCTTACGCTTAAAGAGGTTCTTCAGAAATATATTGATTTCCGTGAAGAAGTTATAGTAAGAAGAACAAAGTTTGAACTTAAAAAAGCGTCAGACAGGGCTCATATTTTAGAAGGTCTGGCAAGAGCCATTGATATTGTGGATGAAATTATTGCCACAATCCGTGCCTGCAAGGGCGGTCAGTCGGAAGCAAAACAAGCCATTATGGAAAAATTTGGTTTTGATGAGCCGCAGGCTGCCGCAATAGTTGCCTTTAGATTAGGTCAGTTGGCAGGACTTGAAATTGAAAAAATTACAAACGAATTAAACGAACTGCACGCAAAAATTGCCGATTATAAAGATATTTTGGCAAATCAAGACCGTGTTTACGGTATTATTAAGCAGGAATCACAGGAAATTATAGATAAATTCGGTGATGACAGAAAAACTGAAATTACTGCTATGACCGGCAGCGTTGAAGATGAAGATTTAATTCCTGTAGAAGAATCAATCTTAACATTAACTAATATGGGTTACATGAAGAGAATGACTGTTGATACTTATAAAGCACAAAACAGAGGCGGCAGAGGTATTATGGGAATGAGCCGCCGTGAAGAAGATGTGGCAAAAACAATGTTTACCTGTTCTTCTCACGATGTGGTATTTATTTTCACAAACAGCGGTAAAGTTTTCAAAAAGAAAGCATATGAAATTCCTGCTTCTTCCAGAACGGGCAAAGGCATGAATGTGGTTAACCTTTTGCCTCTTGAAAAAGGCGAAACTGTTTCTGCCATGGTTAAGATTCCACAGGAAGAAAACAGAAAATATTTGTGCATGGTAACGAAAAAAGGCGTTATTAAAAGAACAGATATTAATGAATATAAGCATATTCGCCAAAGCGGTATTATTGCAATTAACCTTGATGAAGGGGACGAGCTTGCCTATGTTGAAATTACAGACGGCGAAAGAAAGCTTGTTGTTGCAACCCACAACGGTATGAGTATTTGCTTTGATGAAAATGACGCAAGACTTATAGGCAGAACTGCACGTGGTGTGAAAGCAATTCAACTTGAAGATGATGATTATGTTGTAGGTTTTGCTGCTTCGCTTGACGGATTTACTTTGCTTACCGTTTCAGAAACAGGCTTTGGCAGAAAGAGCGGTTTTGAAGATTACCGTGTTCAAAGCCGTGGCGGTAAAGGTCTTATTAACTATCGTACAGAGCAATACGGCAAGGTAGCAATGATTGCCGCCGTTAATGAAGAACAGGATGTAATTATGATTACAACCGACGGTATTGTTATAAGAACTCACGTTGACCAAATTTCTACATTCCAGCGACCAAGTAAGGGCGTTAAAGTTATGAAGGTTAACGAGGGTGAAAAGGTTGCCACTATTTCTGTTGTTGAGCGTTTGGAAGAAGATGCAGACGACGAAATAGCGGAAGAAAACACACAGGATAATCAAAGCGAAGAATAAATTTGTAACCGAATTATTGAGTCCCTTAATATTGGAGGCTAAACAAAACCGCCAATGCGTAAGCGTGGCGGTTTTACGAATGTTAAGGGGGTTATTAGGGGGCTCGTTTGCGACCGCTGCCGGTGGCAGAT
>CAKSWS010000047.1 GCA_934512155.1 uncultured Eubacterium sp.
GGGTTCGTTTAGGAAATGCTGCAGGTGATTACGATAAAGTTGAGTTGTATCTTGACGATACAGCATCAATTACCGTTCCTGAAATAAAATCGAGAGTTCGCAGATTAAAAAATGTTGATATTATCATTATTGACTATTTAGGATTAATTCAGTCTGCTACAAGAAAAGAAAACAGAGTTCAGGAAGTTTCGGAAATCACCAGAAACTTAAAAATGCTTGCAAAAGATTTAAATATACCGGTTGTTTGCTGCGCACAGCTTTCTCGTGGTACAGAAGGCAGAGGAAAAAGTCATAAACCACAGCTTTCAGATCTTCGTGAATCAGGTTCTATTGAACAGGATGCCGATATTGTTATGTTCCTTTATCGTGAGGACTACTATAGAAATGAAGCAGATGAAGATAAACAGGACGAAATTGATGCGAATTTAACAGAACTTATTGTTGCTAAAAACAGGCACGGTGCAGTAGGTACAATCGAAATGACATTTGATAAAGAGTTTACCAGATTCAAGAGCATTGAAAAGAAATATGAAGAATAAAATTAATGAATTTGTAAATAAACACAATCTTATTAAAGATAATGATTGTATTTTAATTGCTTTTTCCGGCGGTGCAGATTCTGTTTTTCTTTCCGAATACCTTTTAAGCATAAGAGATGAAAAAAAACTGACTTTAAAAATTGCACACGTTGAACATGGAATAAGAGGCGATGATAGCCTGCATGACTGCGAATTTTCAAAAAATTTTGCAAAACGTAATAATATAGAGTTTTTTGAATTGCACATTAACGCTATTGAAGAAGCTAAAAAAGCAGGTTTTGGTGTTGAAGAATACAGCAGAATTAAAAGATATGAATTTTTTAATTCTATTTGTTGCGATAAAATTGCCACAGCACATAATTTAACAGATAATGTTGAAACTTTTTTATTTCGATGTGCACGTGGAACATCTTTAAACGGTTTGTGTTCTATTCCGATAAAAAGAGGAAAAATTATAAGACCTTTACTTTGTGTTTCATCATCGGAAATCAGAAATTTTTTAAGCGACAAAGGTTTAGATTATTGTATTGATAACACAAACAATCATAACGATTATTCAAGAAACAGAATAAGAAATTCTGTTTTACCTGAATTTCAAAAAATTAATTCGGAATATGAAAAAAATATTGCCCGCTTAATTAATTCTTTAAATGAAGATAATTCTTTCATCAATGCACAGGTTGATGATGTTTATTTAAGTGTAAAAAATAAAAATGGTATTGATATAAATAAAATCTCTCAACTTGATTTATCCGTTCAAAAGCGAATTTTAATTAAACTTGCTTCTGAAAAAAATATTAATTTAGATGAAATCCATTTAAATTTGTTAATAAATTTGTTGTATAACAACGGAAAATGCCAATTAAAAGGCGATTTGTTTGCAATTTCATCTGCCGGCTTTTTAAGAATTATTGATTTTAATTGCAATAACAACGTTCCATCTCAATTAATTGTTAATAAAACGGTGTTGCCTTTTAACGAATTTTTAAATAAATGTGAATTGTTAAATAAAAAGTTTGATTTTTATTGCGACTGTGATAAAATAAGTGGAAAAGTTTTTGTAAGATACAGAAAAAGCGGTGATTATATTACTCCTGCTAAAAGAAATTGCAAAAAAACTTTAAAAAAACTATATAATGAATATCATATACCTGTTGAATTGCGAAATAAAATACCTGTTATATGTGATAATGTTGGTGTTATAGGCATATATGGCTATTGTGTTGATGCACGTGTTGCCTGCGATAATTCAACTCGTGAAGTATTATTATTGGAAATTCCCGGTTTTACGGAGGAAAATATTTAATGAAAAATATGGCTAAAAATTGGAAAACAATAGTAATTTATTTGTTAATTCCTATTGTGCTTGTCAGTTTTGCATTCTATTTTGCAAGCATACAAAACAAAACAGAATTAACATACAGTCAAGTAGTTAATTTATTTAAAACTGATCAGGTTACCGAGTATAATTTGGATTTAACATCAGGTTCTCTTACTTATAAAACCAAAGATAAGCCTGATGAAACTCAAAAATATTCTGTTCCAAGCGTTACTTATTTTGTTGATGATATCAGAGACAGTGTAAATGAGTATAATGATGAAAATCCTGACAATCAAATTTCGTATAATTACACGGCAAGCAGTTCAAAAAATTGGATTTTAAGTTTATTACCTACTTTGTTGCTTGTAGTTATTATTTCAATATTGTCGTATTATTTCATTAAAAAAATGGGCGACACCATGAATAGTGAAAGCAACAGAACACTTGGATTCGGAAAGATTAAGGCTAAAACACTTGAAGATGCTTCTGCTAAAGGAATAACATTTAAGGACGTTGCCGGGTGTGATGAAGAAAAATCCGAATTAGAAGAACTTGTTGAATTTTTGAAAAATCCTAAAAAATTTACCGAATTAGGTGCACGTATTCCTAAGGGCGTTCTTCTTGTAGGCCCTCCGGGTACAGGTAAAACACTTCTTGCAAAAGCAGTTGCAGGTGAAGCCGGTGCTCCGTTTCTTTCAATTTCAGGTTCTGACTTTGTTGAAATGTATGTCGGCGTAGGTGCTTCCCGCGTAAGAGACCTTTTTTCTCAGGCTATTAAAAAAAGTCCTGCTATTGTTTTTATTGATGAAATCGATGCAGTTGGCAGGCACAGAGGCGCAGGCACAGGTGGCGGAAATGATGAAAGAGAACAAACGCTTAACCAATTGCTTGTTGAGATGGATGGTTTTGGAACAAACAGCGGTGTAATCGTTATTGCAGCTACTAACAGACCCGATGTACTTGACCCTGCTCTTTTACGTCCCGGCAGATTTGACAGACAAATTACCGTTAACAGACCTGATGCTCAGGGAAGGGAAGATATATTAAAGGTACACTCAAGAAATAAACCTCTTGCACCCGATGTTAATCTTAAAGAAATTGCAAAAGATACAATGGGATTTACAGGTGCTGATCTTGAAAATCTTATGAACGAGGCAGCATTGCTTGCTGCTAAAAGGCATAAGAAGGCAATTTCAAACGCAGAAATTTTTGACGCTACTTCAAGAGTTGAAATGGGCGTTGAAAAGAAATCTCATAAATATTCCGAAAGGTCATTGAAACTTACTGCATATCACGAAGCAGGTCACGCCGTAACTTCATATTACGTTGAAGGTCATGACCCTGTTAAAGAAATCTCTATTGTACCACGTGGTATGGGAGCCGGCGGTTATACTTGGTATACTCCTCAGGAAGAAAATTATAATTCTAAACAAGAAATGCTTAATGATTTGAACTCTCTTCTTGGCGGTCGTGTTGCCGAAGCATTGGCTCTTAAAGATATTTCAACAGGTGCTTCAAATGATTTGCAGCGTGCGTCAAAAATTTGTCGTGATATGGTTGCAAAATACGGCATGAGCGACAGTGTTGGTCCTGTGGTTTACAGTGATGAAAATGACGAAGTATTTTTAGGTAAAGATTATGGTCATGTAAATAACTACAGTGAGGTAACTTCTGCTAAAATTGATGCTGAAATTGAAAAAATGATGCGTAAAGCTTATGCAGATACAGAAAGTATTCTCAAAGAGCACTATGATAAACTTGTTCTTATTGCCGAAACACTTATTAAGAATGAAAAAATTTCAGGCGTAGAATTTGAATCTTTAATGAAAACAGGTTTATTGCCTGTTGAAAATGAAGTAGTTGTTGATGAAACTACAACTTCAAATACAGATGAAATCGATAATGTTGAAGAAACATCTGAAAATAGTGAGAATCTATCTTCTGAAATCAAATCAGAAGAAAACACAAGCAGTGTTTCTAACGAAACAAATAATGATGATTCGTCTAAAACTTAATAGGTTATAGGAGCGGTTTTTACTGCTCCTTTTTCATTATATTGTAACAATTATTACAAAATCTTGACAAAACTACAATATATTGTATAATATTAAGCTGTATAAATTTATTTGGAGGGTAAAATGGCAAGTAAAAAGCAATACGGCAACGAAAGCATTAAGTCATTAAAAGGTGCAGACCGTGTAAGAAAAAGACCTGCCGTAATCTTCGGTTCGGACGGTATTGAGGGATGCGAACATTCTATATTTGAAATTATGTCTAACTCTATTGACGAGGCAAGAGAAGGACGTGGAAATAAAATAGTTGTAACAAAATTTGAAGACGGCTCTGTTGAAGTACAAGACTTTGGTGCTGGCATTCCTGTTGATTATAACCAAGCGGAAAAGGAAGAAAACTGGAAACTTCTTTTTTGCGAAATGTATGCAGGCGGTAAATATGACAACGGTGCCGATAATTATGAGTTCTCTTTGGGTTTGAACGGTCTTGGACTTTGTGCTACCCAATATGCTTCAGAATATATGGATGCGGAAATTCACAGAGATGGATTTTGTTATAAACTTCATTTTGAACATGGAGAAAACATAGGCGGACTTGACAAACAGCCTTATGATAAGAAAGATACAGGTTCAAGAATTAAATGGAAACCTGATTTAAAAGTTTTTACGGATATTAATGTTCCCATTGAGTATTTTAAAGAAACTATAAAAAGACAAGCAATAGTCAATGACGGTGTTCTTTTTATTCTGAAAAATCAGGTTGGATCACGATTTGAAACATTTGAATATCACTATAAAAACGGTATAAAAGATTATGTTGAAGAACTTGCCGGCGATAATGCATTTACAACTCCACAATATTGGGAATGTGAACGTATAGGCAGAGACCGTGAAGATTTAAAGGATTATAAATTAAAAATTAAAGCTGCATTATGCTTTTCACAAAAAACACAAATTAAAGAATTTTATCATAACTCAAGTTTTCTTGAACATGGCGGCTCACCGGATAAAGCGTTTAAAAGTGCTTTTGTCAATGAAATTAATGCTTATCTTAAGGCAAACAATAAATATAATAAAACAGACAGTCAGATTAACGTTCAAGACGTAGAGGATATTTTAATTCTTGTTATTTCTTCGTTTTCAACACAAACTTCCTATGAAAACCAAACAAAAAAAGCTATTACTAATAAGTTTATTCAAGAAGCTATGACTGAATTCTTCAGAAAACAGTTGGAAGTTTATTTTATTGAAAATAAATTGGAAGCAGATAAAATTGCCGATCAAGTTATTATCAATATGCGAAGCAGAATTAAAGCAGAAAACACAAGAAAAACTTTAAAGAAAACTCTTCAAACAAAAATGGATATGACAAACAGAGTGCAAAAGTTTGTTGATTGTCGCTCAAAAGATGTTAACGAAAGAGAAATCTTTATTGTTGAGGGTGATTCGGCTTTAGGTGCATGTAAGCAAGCAAGAGATGCAAATTTCCAAGCAATTATGCCTATTAGAGGTAAAATTTTAAACTGTTTGAAATGCGAATACGATAAAATATTCAAAAGCGAAATTATTACCGATTTAATTAAGGTTCTTGGTTGCGGTGTTGAAGTTCGCTCAAAGGCTGCAAAAGATTTGTCTGCCTTTGATATGAATAATTTAAGATGGAACAAAATTCTTATTTGTACCGATGCTGATGTTGACGGATTTCAAATCAGAACGCTTGTTTTAACAATGATTTACCGTTTAATGCCAAAACTTATTGAAGAGGGTAAGGTGTTTATTGACGAATCTCCTCTTTATGAAGTTACCTGCAAAGACCAAACTTATTTTGCATACAACGAAATAGAGATGGATAAAATCAAAAATGAAATCGGTAATCAAAAGTACACCGTTCAGCGTTCAAAAGGTCTTGGTGAAAACGAAGCTGAAATGATGGCTTTAACAACAATGAATCCCGCAACAAGAAGATTAATTAAGGTTACTCCCGATGAAGCAGAAAAAACATCTCAAATGTTTGATTTGTTGCTTGGTGATAATTTGGACGGCAGAAAGCAATATATTACTGATTACGGCCATTTATATATTGATGCCGCAGATGTAAGTTAAGGAGGTTTATAAAATTGGCAAAAAGAAAAAAGAACACAGATAACAGTAAACCTATTAACGAAAACGTTCATATTGAAGATGCCGGCACTATAAAAAACGAAATTATAACAGATACTTTAACAACAAACTATATGCCTTATGCCATGAGCGTCATTTTAAGCCGTGCAATTCCTGAAATAGACGGCTTAAAACCTTCTCACAGAAAATTATTGTACACAATGTATAATATGGGCTTGCTTAAAGGCTCTACAATTAAAAGTGCAAATATTGTAGGAAGAACAATGCAGCTTAATCCACATGGCGACGCTTCCATTTATGATACTATGGTTCGTCTTTCAAGAGGAAATGAAACTCTTTTATATCCTTATGTTGAATCAAAAGGTAACTTCGGTAAAGCTTATTCAAAAAATATGATGTATGCGGCTTCTCGTTATACTGAAGCAAAACTTGCACCTATTTGCCGTGAACTTTTTGACGATATTGATAAAGATACTGTAGATTTTGTAGATAACTATGACAATACAATGAAAGAGCCAAAACTTCTGCCTGTAACATTTCCTACAATTCTTTGTAATGTTACTACCGGTATTGCTGTAGGTATGGCCTCTTCAATAGCTTCATTTAATCTTAAAGAAATTTGTGAAACAACAATAGCGTTAATGAAAAATCCCGACCATGTTATATCGGATACTTTAGTTGCTCCTGATTTTGTGGGCGGCGGTTTTGTAATTTATGATAAATCGGAATTAGATAAAATTTACGAAACCGGAAGAGGTTCTGTTAAGGTTCGTTCAAAATACATATATGATAAATCATATAATTGTATTGATATTACCGAAATTCCGCCTACAACAACTTCCGAAGCTATTATTGATAAAATAATTGAACTTGTAAAAGCCAATAAAATTCGTGAAATTTCAGATATTCGAGACGAGACTGATTTAAGCGGTTTAAAAATCACTATTGATTTAAAACGTGGAACTGACCCCGATAAATTAATGATGCGTTTATATAAAATGACCCCTCTTGAAGATACTTTCTCTTGTAATTTTAACGTTTTAATTAATGGCAACCCGGGTGTTAGGGGAGTTCGTGAATTACTTAACGAATGGATTAAATTCAGACTTAATTGTGTTACAAGAAGAATTAATTACAGTTTAAATAAGAAAAGAAAACAACTTCATCTTTTAAAAGGCCTTTCAAAAATCTTACTTGATATTGATAAAGCAATTAAAATTGTAAGAGAAACAGAAAGTGAAGCAGACGTTGTTCCAAATCTTATGATTGGATTCGGAATAGATGAAATTCAAGCTGAATATGTAGCTGAAATTAAACTTCGTCATTTAAACAGAGAGTATATTTTAAAGCGTATTGCCGATATTGAAAGCTTGGAAAATGAAATTGCCGAGCTTGAACAAACTGTTTCAAGTGAAACTAAAAAGAAAAAAATTATCATTACCGAGCTTGATGCGGTAATTAAAAAATATGATAACGGCAGAAAATCTCAGGTTTTATATGATTTGCCTGATAATGAAGAAGAGCCTAATGCTGAGGTTCCCGATTATCCGGTAACTGTTTTTATTTCAAAAGAAGGTTATGTTAAAAAAATAAAAACTGCCAATTTAAGAATGAGCGGTGAACAAAAAGTTAAGGAAGGCGATAAAATTGTTGCTGAAATAGAATGTTCAAATAAAGATGAATTAATGGCATTTACTAATAAGCAACAGGTTTATAAGGCAAAGCTTGATGATTTTATTGACACAAAAGCTTCCGTTTTAGGAGAATATATTCCTGCTAAACTTTCAATGGATGAAGGAGAAGAAGCAGTTTATATTACCGTATTTAACAGTTATAAGGGTTATATGATTTTTGTTTTTGAAAACGGAAAACTTGCAAAAGTAGATATGTCTGCTTACGAAACCAAAACAAACAGGAAAAAGCTTATTAACGCTTACAGCGATAAGTCGGTTCTTGCATCTGCTTTGTATTTACAGGAAGATACTGACATAGTTTTATGTGCTGAAAACGGACGGCAATTATTAGTTAACACAGCTACAATTACGCCTAAAACAACTAAAAGCACACTGGGTGTTCAAGTTTTAAAACTTAAAAAGAAAAACGATAAAGTTTCTTCTGTTCATATTTACAGTGAAGGTGAGTTTGAAAAAGAATGGCGCTTTAGGGCAAAAAATTTACCTGCCGCAGGTGCCTTGCCTTCTGCCAATGATGTTGGCGAGCAGTTAACGTTTTAAATTTATACTTTAAATTTTTGTAAAATAAAAAAACTCTTGCATATTATATCTTCTTATGATATAATCCATTAGTATTAAATTTTCTTTGGAGGATTTTCAGATGCTTTGGTATCATTATGTGTTTGGTGCAATTCTTATTGTTGCTTCAATTATTATTACAGCAGTAGTATTAATGCAGGAAGGCAGATCACAAAACCTTTCAGGTGCAATCGCAGGCGGTGCCGATACTTTTCTCGGAAAGTCAAAAGCACGCACAATAGAAGCAAAACTTGAAAAAGTTACAAAATGGTTAATTGTTGCTTTCTTTGTTATTGTGCTTGCTGCATTTTTGGTTTTCCTTTTTGTAAAATAAAAAAGGCAAATAACCTTGCGCTATGCAAGGTTATTTTTTTTGGAGTAATAATGAATTATATTATATTTGATTTGGAATGGAATAACGCCTATAATTACAAAAC
>CAKSWS010000048.1 GCA_934512155.1 uncultured Eubacterium sp.
AATCATTTAAAAATTACATTAAAGAACGATAAAGTGCTTTAATTTCTTCTACAGAAGTGTCTTTAGGATTGCCCGGACGGCAAGCATCGTCATATGCACTTTGAGCAAGGAAATCTACATCCTCATCCTTAACAATTTCTTTAAGATTTGCAGGAATGCCAACATCCTCACCAAGTTTTCTTACTGCATCAACAGCAGCTTTTCTTGCATCATCAAGAGTCATATCATCAACGCCTTCAACGCCCATTGCCTTTGCAATATCTCTGTACTTCTCGCCTGTTGACGGAGCATTATATTCCATAACAGTAGGAAGAATGATTGCGTTTGCGACACCATGAGGAGTATCATAAACTGCGCCGAGAGGATGAGCCATTGAATGAACAAGTCCCAAACCTACATTTGAAAAACCCATACCTGCAACATACTGACCGAGAGCCATATCTGCCCTTCCTTCAGGTGTATTATTTACAGCGTCACGAAGACTTCTTGAAATAATTTCAATAGCTTTAAGATGGAACATATCGGAAAGTTCCCAAGCACCCTTTGTGATATAACCTTCAATAGCGTGTGTAAGGGCATCCATACCTGTAGCGGCAGTAAGTCCCTTTGGCATTGAAGACATCATGTCCGGGTCTACAACTGCAATAACAGGAATATCTTTAGGATCTACGCAAACCATTTTTCTGTTTTTCTCTGTATCTGTAATTACATAGTTGATTGTAACTTCAGCAGCAGTACCTGCAGTTGTAGGAACTGCAATAATAGGAACACACTTATTTTTTGTAGGAGCTACACCTTCAAGAGAAACAACATTTTCAAATTCAGGATTTTTAATAATAATGCCGATTGCCTTTGCCGTATCCATTGAAGAACCGCCGCCGATTGCAATAATACAATCAGAACCCGATGCCTTAAATGCCGCAACACCGGTTTGAACATTTTGAACAGTAGGATTTGGTTTGATTTCACTGTAAATTTCATAATCTATATTTGCATTATCAAGCACATCGGTAACCTTTTTAGTTACGCCAAACTTAATAAGGTCAGGGTCTGAACAAACAAAGCACTTTTTAAAGCCTCTTCCTTTTACTTCACCTGCAATTTCCTGAATTGCGCCTGCGCCGTGATAACTTGTTTCATTAAGTACAAAACGATTAGCCATAATATTTTCCTCCAAAATACAATAACATATTGAACTTTCGTTCAATAAATATTTTAGAACCTAAATCGGCGATTGTCAATTAATTAACAATAATTTAACTGATTTTTAAGAATTAAATCATATTTTTTCCAATCGGGCATAACGGAATTTAAAACATTGTAAAAATCCTTTGAATGATTGGCAACGGCAAAATGGCAATATTCGTGCAAAATTACAAATTCAATAACCTTTCTGTCAAAATGAACAAGTTTTAAATTTAGGGTTATTCTGTTTAATTTAGGTCGGCAATTACCCCATTGTGATTTCATAATACGAATTTTCAATTCGGGAACCGACTTGCAGTAATGGGAAAACAAATAATAATTTTTACTTAAAATTTCAGAAAACACCGTTTGTGCTTTATCAAAAACATAATTATAAAACACTTTATTTGCAATGTTTGAATCTTTGCAGATAAGATACAAAACGCCGTTTTCGGTTTTGCAAGCGTTTTTTTCACCAATTTGCGCAACAAGCTTATACAAATTACCAAACACATAAATTTGAGAGCAGTTAAAAATATTATTTTCAACCGGCAAAGTTTCTGCAAATTTATTTTTAACAGAAAGAATACGACCTGCATTTTTTAAAACGAAATCATTAATAACATCTATACCTACATGTTTAGGTGCAGAAACATTTATTTTACCGTTTGGATAAATACGCAAATTAAGGTTTTTTACATTCTTTCGCATTAAATTATATTCAATTTTCTCATTATCAAAAATAACATAATTCATAATTACTGATAAATTAGATTTTTAAATTCAATCCGCTTGTTTTTTGATTTAGCATTTTTACAATCAATTCGGCAATATAAGCACCCGCCTCGGCAGGATGCATTCCTTTTCTGCTTATATTTGAAACAACTGTATAATCGGATTCGCTCATATCCGGACGGGCATTATATGCAATATAAGCAGACATGCTTTCACCGTTTGATAACCCCGGTCGTTCACCTATAAGAACACAAGTAACCTTTGCATGGAGCAACGGTGCAATTTCACGGGCAGTATTAACACGGCAATAGCGAACAAAAAACGGCGTGCCCATTGTTATTCCCGAACCGTCAAGCGCAAGAGAAATAATTTGCAGCAAATCGCCCACATTTGCACCTATGGCAGGAGCTGACAATCCGTCGCCGCAATAAATTTGAACGTCAACATTTTGTTTGCATTTTTCAAGCAGAATATTTTTATATTCATCCGGAATAATTCTGCCCCAATCGGGACGGGTTAGCATTTCATATTTATTTCTACATTTTGTTCTTATTTCAAACAAGCCTAAATTTTGAATTATTTTTTCTTCAACTTCAAGCATAACGGCATCATTGGCAGCGGCATGGTCTGCCCTAAAGCGAAGGTAAGGAACGGTTTTATAACGTGCTCCTGACCTGCCGATTCCTATTCTTGCACCTGTAAACTTTTTTAAATTTACTAATGCCTTTTCGTTTTCCGTATCGGTAAAAATAAAATCATTCATAGGCACGGAAGTAATATCTTTAATATCATTGCTCATACTTACACCTACATAAACAAAGTTGGGTCGCCTGCCCTACTTGTTAATTTGCCGTTTTCGATTATACCGTATTTTTCAAGCCACTGTTCAAACTCTTTAATAGGTCTTTTATTAAGCATTTCACGAACAGCTGCTATGTCATGAAAGCCGGTGGATTGATACATAAGCATAATGTCATCACCCTGAGGAACGCCCATTACATAATGACAACCGCTTGAAGCAAGCATAACCAAAAGAGAATCAACATCATTTTGGTCAGCTTTCATATGATTCGTATAACAAATATCACACCCCATAGGCAAGCCGTGCATATGGCCACAAAAAACATCCTCCAATGCGGCACGGATAAGTTCTTTTGTATCGTAAATATATTCAGGACCAATAAAACCCACAACAGTATTTACAAGAAACGGATTAAAATGACGAGCCAAACCGTAACACCTGCATTCCATTGTTTGCTGGTCAGCACCGTTATGACCGTTTGAAGAAAGTTCGGAGCCCTGACCTGTTTCAAAATACATATAATTCGGACCCCGGGCAGAAGAAAGTTCTGCCATCATACTGTTTGCTTGTGCAAGCATATCAACCGTAACACCAAATGAAGACAGACTTTTTTCACTGCCGGCAATAGATTGAAAACATAAATCCATAGGAGTACCATTTTCAAGTGCTTTCATTTGAGTTGTTATATGAGATAAAACACAAGTTTGAGTTGGAATTTGCAAACGTGTTTTAACATCACAAAAAAGATTTAAAATATCTGTTGTACTTTCCACCGTATCAACTGCCGGATTAAGTCCCAAAACAGCATCGCCTACACCATAACTTAACCCCTCCAAAAGAGATGAAGTTACACCTTTAACATTATCCGTAGGATGATTTGGCTGAAGTCTTGAAGAAAACGTACCTCTTTTACCGATTGTTGTATTACAATGAGCAGTAATTTCAAATTTTGAAGATACATACATTAAATCAAGATTGCTCATTAATTTTGCAACTGCGGCAATCACCTCACTGCACAATCCTTTTGATATATAAAGCAATTCATCAGATGTGCGCACATTATCAAGCAAATATTCACGCAAATCGCCGACAGTCATATTTTTAACAGAATCATAAACATCAATATTTAAATCATCAAGAATAATTCTTGTTACGCTGTCATCTTCATAAGGCACAACAGGATTTTCCGTTATTTCGCCTACAGTTAATTCCGAAAGAACAATTTTTGCCGCCACACGCTCTAAATCACTTTCAGCGGCAATTCCCGCAAGAGTATCGCCGCTTTTTCTTTCATTAGCTTTTGCAAGAACTTCTTTTATTGAAGAAAAGTTATAAACAACGCCGTAAAGCATAGTTTTTAAAATCATATTTTCACCTCATTACACAGAAAATACAAGTTGCTTAACAGAAACGGGAACAGCCCTTCCTCCGCCAACACTTTCGCCTATATCAAGAAAATCGTTATCATTGGCATTAACGCAATCAATACAAAGTACAGGATAATTTTCGGGAAGATATTTTTTAAGACAAACTCCGAATGCTTTGCCGATATCTTTATCAATTAAAACTATAATCGGTAAATTATTTTTAATTAAAGGCTTTGCACTATTTATAATTTGCTTTGCAAGACAAATCATTTCATTTGCCGTTATACCGTTATAACCGTTAAACGCAACAGCAACAGGTTTATTTTGAGGAAACCTTAAAAATTCAGCATTCAATCCGTTTGCGGCGGTATTAATGTCATCCTTGCAATTCACATTAATTTTTATGCATGGTATATTTTTTACAGGTAATTTAAAATTAAAATTTGAAATTGTTGAACCTGAAATCTCAAAGGAAAAATTGCCTGCTCCTATAACAGTGGCACGAATTGAATTTTCAGCGGCAACACAATTATTTTCTTTAAAAAATTTACTGTTTTCAATTTCACGGGAAAGCAAAACGCCTAAATCATTAAAACTGTAATCGCCATAATTTTTGCCTATACAATCTGAAACGCCGCCGGAAAAAATATATTTATCGGCATGAGGATAATTTTTAAGCTCAAGTAAAATATTTTGCCATAAAGCAAACACAATTTTGCTTACCTCAGCTTTTGTTAATACATCTCCGATTTGCAAATCAATATTATTTTGTAAAAGCAAAGGTCTTATTGTATTTGAAATATCAGAAACAATATTATTGCCGTCAAATTTAATCAATCTGCCGCCTACATCTATACAAGATGCTTTTTTTGCACTTCCATTCAAAAAGTAAGCAATATTTGTTGTGCCGCCGCCTATATCCACAGTGCAAACGCCGCACATTTCATTTGCGGAAAGCTGCATTCCGCCAACACCTTTACCGGCAAGAACACTTTCCGTTTCACCGCCTGCCTCGGCAACTATAAAATCACCTGCATATTTAGAAATTTCAAAAAGCAATTCCTTTGCATTTCGTTTTTTAGCACTTTCCCCGGTAATAATTACTGCTCCGCTTTTTAAGATTTCCGGGGAAATATTTGCATTTTTATATTCAAAATCAATTATTTGTTTTACTCCGGAAGCAGAAATTTTTCCGTCATCATCAAGAGGCGTAAAATAAATTTTTGACATATATAAAATTTCTTTTTTACCGATTTCAACTTTTGGTGCACAACCGAAACCTTCTTTAACAGCAACAGTTAATTTGCTTATAATTAAATGAGTTGTTGACGTGCCTATATCTATACCGGTACTGTAAATAACCTGTTCCATAACAAACCAAAGCCTTTTTAAAATGAAAATGCAAGGAAACAAAATGTGCTTCCTTGCAACAATAATATTATATCATCTGTAAAACATATGTCAATGTAAAACAGCACATTAATCATCTGATTTAACTTCTTTTTTCTTTCTGTGAATTATAAATCTGTTACATGGATAAGTCCAAAGAGTCGGAATTGCCATACCGATAAGTTTTATAATTAGATCCCACAGATTACCTGTTAAAGAATGTGCCTGAGCAAACGTAGTCATAGCCGAACCTATCCAACCATTTGCGAAAATAGTTAACACAACCATTATAAAATATAAAAGCATCGAAAGAGCCGGGTTTGAATCTGCTTTAAAGGTTATTTTTCTGTTTAAAATAAACGCAATAGCATAGCCCACGGTGGTTGAAATCAAATAAGTGTAAAGATAACCTTTTGACTGAATACCAATCATTTCCAGCGCAGAATTAGTAATAGGAACAACAGTTAACGCCTTAAAAACAGTATTAAGTAAAATCATATGTACAACAAGCTCGATGGCAGATGAACTTCCCCCGGCGATTGTAAACTTAATAAATTTCCATATTTCGGCATGCTTTTCGGTAAATTTTTTAAAGCCGCTCAATTTCTTTTCACTCATAAAAATATACTGCCTTTCCGACCACTTATTAAAATCCAAACACTTTACGTGGTCTTATAAAGTGCACAAACAAAAACTACTTATTACAAAAAAATTGCCAAAAGCACAATAATAACTATTATTGCCGCAAGAACACCTACGGCTTTTGCAATCATCGGCTTTGCCATATCCATTGTTGTTGGAGCAACACGCCATATTGCGTCAAGCAGCGGCTTATGAAGTTTACCGTCGCAAAGCTGTTCATAAGTTTTTGTGTATGTTTTATAATGTTTTGGGTCATTTTCATCAATAACAAAACAGCGAACGCCCCTTTGTTTACCGTTACCGTAAACATTAAAGCCTGCAGATTGAGTAAATCCGACATCTATACCGTCTACTTTGCCAACATAGCTGTTTTTATGGTCATGACCGACAAATACGCCCAAAACCTCACCTTTTTCTTTTAAAGCGTCAAATTCACCTGTATTTACATCGGGAATTGACGGCGGTTCCAAAAGCACTGAGCCGGGTACACACTTTGATTCATCAATTTTATAATATTCACCTTTGTGTATTCTAAAAGCAGGTATTGCACCTTTTTCACTTTTTTTAACCTGTTTCAACAAATTATAATGCTCAAACATGGGTATATGCTGAAAAACAAGAGAGGGAACATAATTTCCGTTTTTTTCTTTTAAATTTTCCCTTGTTTTTTTGTACCATTCAATAACAGCCGGGTCAAAAGGTTCATAACCGCCGCCTTTTGCATCTGTGCCACTGTCAAATAAATAAATATTAAAAACATCTTTATCGCCGGAACTTGATTTAATCGGTATATATGTAGTTCCGCCGCCGTCAATGCCCTCTGCCTGCTCACCTACACAATTAGGCAACTTTTTATAAATTTGCTCAAACTGGTCTTTATTGCTGATACCTACCTGTCTGTCATGATTACCGAAAGTAACGGCAAATGGAATATTTCTGTCTGTAACAGGTTTAAGAAGTTTTTTAATTGTAATGGCAACATTGTTAACCAGCTCTTTACCCATACCTTTATAAGTTACGCCATAACCCTTAATTTGGTCGCCTGTATAAACAACAAGGTCAGGTTTTTCCTGTTCAACTGCCGCCTCAAGCAATTTTTCCGTATCGGGAGAAACTTTATAAACCTCCTGAATATCGGTTATTTGCATAATTTTAAACTTACCGTTTTTATTAAACTTCATAATTACCACCCGAATTATAAAAATACAAAAGGGCAAAAGTGCCTTACGCGACACCTTTGCCCTTTAAAAATAATATACTATTTTCAGCCATTAGTCAAGGTTATGTGAAATCTATGTGAAATATACATAGATAATTTTATTAAAACTTAATATTTTTTACACATTAAATAATTTGAAAACCAATTTTTAATTTAAATTTGCAAATAATTTTTTCAGTTTAATTACTCAAAAAACACCTTTCATTATAAAACATTATAAACCGCATAAATTTGAACATAAGAAAAGCACTGAACCGCTATATTAGCGAAATTCAATGCTTTTACTTGGCAAAGAGCCCTAACTTTAATAGAAACTATTTTAAGGGGGTGCAATCACAGCTTTAGGGGGTTGCATTACTCTACCGGAATCATGAAATCGACCTCCTTCCGGGCATAAAAATACCACCGGGGATTTCTCCCCGGTGGTATGACAAGAGTGATTTATTTGTAAAGCGACAAAATGAAGTTGTCAATCAAAAACGACCGTCCAATTATTGGAATTATACGCATCAAAGCACATTAAAATTTGCTCTTTGTTACATTTTTCCTCAGCTAATAATGGAAGCTCCTCTTTTGAAAAAAATCTGCTTTCCGATGTCTCAATATTTTCGGTAAACTTACCTCCGAGAACTTTGCATAGATAGAATATTTTTACCACGCCATATGCATACGGTGGAGGATTGTGCTTATCTCTGTCCTGAATAGCTATAACCTTTTCAACACGAACATCCAGTCCTGCCTCTTCTTTTGTTTCTTTAACAATATTGTCTGCCGGAGAAAGATTGAATTCGCACCAGCCACCCGGCAACGACCATTTTCCTTTCTCGCATACAAGCAAAATTTTTTCATCGCTAAAAATCGCAGCTCGAGTATCTAACTTTGGTGTTTGATAGCCTTCATCGCCACAAAACAGTCCCTTGATTTTTTCGACAGGTATATCCGCTCTCGTCAACATCATCTCTGCGGA
>CAKSWS010000049.1 GCA_934512155.1 uncultured Eubacterium sp.
GATGATAAAGAGGTTATTAATCTTATTGACCCTATTAAGGATGTAGATGCTTTTCATCCTGTAAATGTAGGTGCAATAATGATTGGCGATTATAATTTTCTGCCTTGTACCCCTGCCGGTATTATGGAACTTATTCACTCTACCGGTGTAGATGTTTGCGGCAAAAAAGCTGTTGTAATGGGAAGAAGCAATATTGTCGGCAAGCCTATGGCAATGCTTTTGCTTCACGAAAACGCAACTGTTGAAATTACTCATTCAAAAACAAAAAATCTTAAAGAGATTACAAGCGATGCAGATATTTTGGTTGCAGCTATAGGTAAAGCAAAATTTGTTGGTGCTGATATGGTTAAAGACGGTGCTGTTGTCATTGATGTTGGTATGAATCGTGATGAAAACGGAAAACTCTGCGGCGATGTGGATTTTGACGCTGTTTACGATAAATGCTCTTATATCACACCTGTTCCCGGCGGTGTGGGACCAATGACAATTTCAATGTTAATGCAAAACACTTTAACGGCGGCAAAGCTTCAAAATAATATAAAAGATTAAATGATTTCCCTTTACTTTCAAATTGAATGTAAAGGGGTTTTTTATTACAATATTGTAATGGAAAATAAATGTGCCTTATGATAAAATTAAATTGAGGTGGTATAATGAATCTTTTTGTTTTGGAGGACGACAGTGCAATCGCTTTGGGATTAACATATTCTCTTGAAAATGAGGGATATAACGTAATTCTTGCAAAAAGTGTTAAAGAGGCAATGGAAATTATCAAAAATCAAAAATTTTCGCTGTATATTCTTGATTTAACCTTGCCGGATGGCAGCGGATACGATGTTTGTAAAGAAATAAAGAAAATCGGCGATTTACCTGTAATATTCTTAACAGCTTTTGATGATGAGGTTAATGTTGTTATGGGCTTTGAGTTTGGTGCAGACGATTATATTTCAAAGCCATTCAGATTAAAAGAGCTTCTTGTGAGAATTAAAAGCGTTTTAAGAAGATATAATAAAGATTCGGCAGACGGCGTTATTAAAATTAAAGAATTAACTATAAATACAAATGAGGCAAAGGTTTATAAAAACGGCAATGAAATTGTGCTTACCGCCATGGAATACAGATTGCTTTTAATTTTACTTAATAATCGTGGCAAGGTGCTTTCAAGAACTCAACTGTTGGAAAATATTTGGGATATTGACGGCGATTTTGTGGAAGATAACACTTTAACCGTTTATATTAAACGGTTAAGAGATAAAATTGAGGACGAGCCTACTAAGCCTGTTTATATTAAAACCGTGCGTGGATTGGGGTATGTGATAGATAATGATTAATAAGGAAGTTAAAAATACGGTTGTTTTAGGCATTGTAATTACTGTTGTTTTGTCCGGCGTTTGCTTTTATTTTAATAAGATTTCAGGCATACTTTGCCTTGTGTGCGGCACATTGCTAACGTTTGTTTTTTACGGCTATACTAAAAAAAGATATAATAAACTTAATGATTTAAACAACTATCTTTCCCGTGTTTGCGCAGGTGATTTTGATTTAAATATTGCCGACAATACAGAGGGTGAACTTTCAATTTTATCTAACAATCTTTATAAGGTAATAACTCTTTTAAACAATCAAAATGAAATGCTTAATAAAGATAAAACATATTTGGCAGAATCATTGGCAGATATTTCTCATCAGCTTAAAACACCGCTTACATCAATAATGATGATGACTGATTTAATGGCAGATGAACAAAATATTGAAAAGCAACATGAATTTTTAGGAGTTATAGAAACTCAGCTTGATAAAATGAAGTGGCTTATTTTAAATCTTTTAAAGCTTTCAAAGCTTGATGCAGGTACGGCAGAGTTTAAAAAGGAAAATGTTTCAATACAAAAAGTTATTGAAAACAGTTTAAAGCCGTTTCTTGTTATGCTTGATTTAAAAGAAATATCGGTAAATCTTGATTTAGAGGATTTTTGTTTTCTCGGCGATGAAAATTGGTCGCAAGAGGCTTTTGAAAACATAATTAAAAACTGCATAGAACATACAGACAAAAACGGATGTATAAAAATTTCCGCTTTTTCAACAAATTTATATAATCAAATTGATATAAGCGACAACGGTTGCGGCATTTGTGCGTGTGATTTGCCCCATGTTTTTGAAAGGTTTTATCACGGAACAAATTCATCTAATGAAAGTGTAGGAATCGGCTTGGCACTTGCAAAAACAGTTTTTGAAAAAGAAAACGGTGAAATTGCTGTTGAAAGCACAGAGGGGCAGGGAACGCATTTTACTGTAAAATTATATAAGGCTATCGTTTAATTACAAATTTGTAATTTAATATTCACCTGTTTGTAAGGCACGGGAAATATAATGGCATCATCGAAAGGAGATAAATAAATGAAAATACTTGATGTAAAGCACTTATCTAAAATTTACGGAAAAGGCGATACAATGGTTAAAGCTCTTGATGATGTTTCTTTTTCCGTGGAACAGGGCGAATTTGTTGCAATTATAGGTCCGTCAGGTTCAGGTAAATCAACTCTTTTGCATATTTTGGGCGGTGTAGATGTTCCCACAAGCGGCAGTGTTGTTATTAATAATACAGATATTTCAACACTTAACGAAACAAATCTTGCAATTTTTCGCCGCAGGCAAATAGGACTTATTTATCAGTTCTATAATCTTATTCCTATTTTAACCGTTAAGGAAAATTTAACTCTTCCTCTTTTGTTAGACGGCAGAAAACCGGATGAAAATGTTATTAACGATTTAATAAAAAAATTGGGCTTGGAGCATAGGCTCAATCATTTGCCGAATCAGCTTTCAGGCGGACAGCAGCAGCGTGTTTCAATCGGCAGAGCTCTTGTTAACAATCCGGCTTTAATGCTTGCCGATGAGCCTACAGGTAATTTGGACAGTGAAAACAGCAAAGAAATTATTTCACTTTTAAGGCATTTTAATAGGGAATATAAGCAAACTGTTGTAATTATTACACATGATGAAAAAATTGCCTTGTCCGCAGACCGAATCATTTCTATTGAAGACGGTAAAATTAAAAGGGATGAGGTGAGAATGGGTTGAACATTGTAAATAAATTAACCCTTCGCCATCTTAAAGAAAACAAAAGCAGAACTGTTATAACCACATTGGGTATTTGCGTTTCCGTGGCAATGATTACTGCTGTTTTTGTTGCCGCAGCTTCTATATTAAATCTTTTCGGCGAAATTTCTTATATGAAAGACGGTCATATTGATGCATATATGACGGTAAATGATTATCAGCTTACCGAACTTATGAAGGATGAACGTTTAAGCACGGTGGGTGTTAACACTGCACCGGATGATTACATTGCATATCAGGTTCAAAGCGATTCCACATACAGCAAATGTACAGGCGATTTTTATTGGGGCGACGAAACAAATTTAATTCAAATGTTTACAGGCGAATACAGCGGCGAAATTCCCAAAAATGAACATGAAATTGCCGTTGAACAGTCTTTTATTGATGATAACAAACTTAATTGGAAAATAGGTGATACCGTTAAAATTCCGGTTGGATTGCGTCAATATAACGATAACGGCGAAACCGTAGTAACCGGCGGTGCCTATGTAAACGGCGATGAATTTATTAAATCTGCCGTTAACGAATATAAAATTACCGCAATTTTAAAAGATAATCCTGCAACTATGGATAATTATAAAATCATTTGCGGACTTGATTTAAATAATCTTAATTTGAAAGACGACAACACCGTAACGGCAACCGTTCAGTTAAAAAATGCAAACAGCAAATCACTTGTTACGCTAAAAGATATAGCAAAATCTCATAATATCAGTGGTTATGTTGTTTCAAAGGACTATCTTGAATCAAAGCTTGCATTTGATAAAAACAGCACTTTTATTACAACAATTATGCCAATGTGCCTAATAGTTTTAACAATAATTATAGTTGCGTCAGTTGTTCTTATTTATAATGCATTCGCTATGTCTTTAAGTGAAAGAGTTCGTTATTTGGGAATGCTTGCTTCAGTAGGCGCAACAAAAAAGCAAAAGAAAATGTCTGTATATTATGAAGGATTTATTCTTGGCGCAGTAGGTATTCCAATCGGCATTTTGGCGGGTGTTTTGGGTATAAGCATTACACTTAAAGCAACCGGTGATAAAATAATTCAAACAGGCATGTTAAACGGCATTACAAGTGAAAATTTAACAATGAAAACCGTTGTTCCCGTTTGGGCAATAATAGGTGTTGTACTGTTCAGCGCCTTAACAATTTTTATTTCTTCGTTTATTCCGTCTGTTAAAGCTTCATCTGTAACTCCTATTGACGCTATCAGGCAAAGACAGGAAATTAAAGTTAAAGCTAAAAAATTAAAATCTCCAAAAATTATTCGTAAGATTTTCGGTTACGAAGGCGAGCTTGCTTATAAAAATTTAAAGCGAAACGGCAGAAAAGGCAGAGTTATAATTGCTTCAATAGCACTTTCTGTTATATTGTTCCTTTCTTGTAACAGCTTTTGCCAATTATTTGTTCAGGAAATTGATTTGGAAAGTCAGGTACCGTATCAAATATCAACATTTGTGTCAATAGATGAAAAAGATAAGTTTTTAAATGATATTAAAAATACCCCGGATGTTGACGATTATTTTTCAATTAATTTTGATTATGTTATTTTGCAAAAAAATGACACTTCGCAACCTGTTGCCAATAAAAAATATTTAACATCTGCATATAAAAATATGTTTGCCTCAAAATCTCATTTCTATATTAATTATATTGATGATGAGGATTTTAATCAGCTTTGTAAAAATAATAGTATTGATTACACGCAGTTTTACGGCAGTGAAACAAAAGGCGTTTTGATGAACAATATTACTCATAAAAATTTTGGCAGTGCCGTGTTTAATTCAGATGTAATAGGTCAAAAATTTGAAGATGTTGAAATAGCGGGCCTTGTTAATTATGACAGTAATAATTATGTTTGTAATTTAAATGCAGCAAAAACAGTGTCAATTTATATTCCCGTTTCAAAATGCACCAATGATTTGTATTATTCAGTGGGTATTGTAACAGAGCATCATGAAAGTGTTGCCGAGGAAATAAGAAATATTGCAAGCGGTAAGTATTCTCAATTCGGCTTAACCGATTTTGTGGAATCTATGCAATCAATGAACACTTTCGTGTTCGTTATGGAAGTGTTTATTTACGGCTTTATAGTTCTTATTACTCTTATTACCATTGCCAATATCATAAACACTATTTCAACGGGAATCATGATGCGCAGAAAAGAATTTGCAATGTTAAAATCAGTAGGCACTACTCCAATCGGATTTAGGAAAATGATTGTGCTTGAAAGTGTGTTTTACGGTTTAAAGGCACTTGTTGTTGCATTGCCTGTAAGTGTTGCAATTAATTATTTAATGTACAGTCAGGTAGGTACACAATCGGTACCTTTTGAAATTAATTGGCTGCTTTATCTTGCCACAGTAGTTGTAGTTTTTGTAATTATCGGCATTTCAATGCTGTTTTCTGTGCGAAAACTCAGAAACGACAGTATTGTGGAAACATTAAAAGAGGAAATCAATTAATTCTCGGCAAAACAGATAAATATACTATGTTTGCTGTTTAATTTATGGTGTAATAGGAATAATTATAGTTGTTTTGCTTCAGTTGTTAAAACACAGTTATATTAAAAAAGCCGCAGCCGATATTTAATATCGGTTACGGCTTTAAGTCTTTTATATAGTTTTCTTTTTTATAATTTGATTGCCCGTTGCATTTGCAGTTTTCAAATTTAATGTTTTCAGCATGGCGAATAAATAAAAAGTAACTTGGTAAATTACGAAATCTGTTGCACTCAGGGTATTCTTTTGCGTATTCGGGAATAAAAAGTCTTTTGTCTATTGTATGCTTTCTGGTTGTGCAGTTTATTTCAATGTTTTTAAAGCAAATGTTTTTAACTCTTTTTATTTTGCCTTTTTGCTTAAAACCGCAAATCATTATGGGTGCTTCAGTGTCAAATGCTTTAATGTTTTCAAATTGCAAATCGTGTATTTCGCTTTTAAAGTTAAATCTGTTTTTATCGGCAGAAACGCCTTTTTCGGCTTTTTGACCGTACTCAATGGCGTTGGCGCTTTGCTCTGTAACCTCTGCCGCTCTGTTTCTGTTTCCAAGTCTTATAAAAATTGGGCATGAGCAGTTGTAAATTTCAATATTTTTTGCAAACACGTTATAAATTTCAGAACCGTCTACTGCTTCAATCGCAAGTCCCGAAACCGTGTAAGGGTATAAATCGGGTAAAAGGAATTTGCAGTTTTCAATTTTAACATCGCTGATATTAAATGTAGTTTCAGTTCCTATTTTAATTGAATTCGTTCTTGAAATTATTTCACAGTCGTTTATATTTATATTTTTCATTTCATTTTTACAGCCAAGCCAAATTGCATTTTTTATAACAATTCCGTCGTCTGCCGTTGAAATAAAACAGTGATTTATGTTGATGTTGCTGCTGCCGCAAATATCTATTCCGTCTGCGTTTGCAACATTTCTGTTGTTGTTAATTACAAAGTTACTAAAACTAATATTGTTGCAGTTATCGGTTCTGAAACTCCAAGAAGCACTGTTTTCAATAATAATGTTGTTTACGTTAATGTTTTGGCAGTTCTTTAAAATAACAGGCGAGCCGTACTTGCTTTTGTGGGCAAATCTAATTTGCTTTCTGTAATCTTGGCGTAATTCAATCATGTCTATATATTCGGCAGGTTGCGTTTGATTTTCATTGAAAACAGGTTTTAAGCCAAAAAAGTTGCCGTTGCCTTTAATTTTTCCTCCGCCGGTAAATGTAATGTTTTTAGCACCATTTGCAAAAATTAATGCTTTGTTTGGGTATCCTTTTCCGTTTTCTTTTGCAATAATTGCCGAGTCGCTTGCAATAAAAACAGTTACATTGCTTTTCAGTAAAATTTCACTGCTTGTAAAATCTCCGCCGATTATTAAAATTGTGCCACTCGTTTTTTCGGCTGCACTTATTGCATCATTAATAGGCTTTGCGTTGTCAAATTCTTTATTGTTTGCAATGGCACCAAAATCGTTAATGTTAAATGTGTTTTTGTTTGGTATTTCAATTTCGTTTACATATTTTTCAATAGGGCAGTAGGAAGAAAAATCAAATTCTTTTACTATTGTGTAAGGCTCACCATCTGTAACTCTTGTGTCCTTCCAAAATAATAAAGTTTTAAGTTTGTCAAATGCATTTCTTTTTAATTTACCCATATTTGCCTCACAAATATTTTTGTTTTATTATAAGGTTAATGTTTTCTTTATTCAAGGTTTATTTGATAATTTGTTGCGTTAATGTTATAATATGTATGGAAATGTTATAAAAAAATCAGCAGCAAAAAGTGTTTTTATATTGTTAAGGTGATGTTTATGGAACTTGCACAAAAAACAGTTCAAAAGTTAATAGATAAAAAATATCATATTTCTTTTGCAGAAAGTTGCACAGGCGGCTTGTGTTGCGCAACGCTTGTGGGAATTGCAGATGCTTCAAGAGTTTTGGATGTTTCTTTAACAACTTATGCCAATGAGGCTAAAATAAAACATCTTGCTGTTGAGGAAAAAATAATAAATAAATTTGGTGTTGTTTCAGAAGAAGTGGCAGCTCAAATGTGTGCAGGCGTTGCGAAATTTGCCGGCTCACAAGTGGGGGTTGGTATAACCGGCGTTGCGGGACCGGGCGGCGGAACAGCGAAAAAACCTGTGGGTATGGTGTGCTTTGGTTTTTATATAAACGGCAAAATTGAAACTTATACAAAGCAGTTTGGTGCATTAGGTAGAAATAACGTCAGAAATGCTTCCGTCAAATTTGTGTTTCAAAAGCTAAATGAGTTGTTATAAAACATATTTAAAAAAACGTTTAGTCTATTGACCAAAATGCTTTTTTGTTATATAATATCTTCACCTTGCTGATATGGCTCAGTTGGTAGAGCAGCGCATTCGTAAACTGAAGGCTGTTCGCCGATTTAGGCTTAAAGCAAGTGAAAAATTGAATAAATGCTGATATGGCTCAGTTGGTAGAGCAGCGCATTCGTAATGCGCAGGCCGTCGGTTCGAGTCCGACTATCAGCTCCAAAACCTGCGTAAACACGGCGT
>CAKSWS010000050.1 GCA_934512155.1 uncultured Eubacterium sp.
CTGCGGGAATAATTGTAACGATTGCCCATAAAAGAAAACGTGTATTAATTTCCCCATTTTCCGGCAATACCATATCTTGATTAACCTGCTGCAAACCGATAACGGGAATAAGTGCGGCAGAAACGGCAGTTGCCAAAGAACCTGTTAACTTACTTACAAAAGTAAGCAAGGAAAACGATGTGCCTTCATTACGTTCTTTAGTTTTCCATTCCATATAATCCACGGTATCACCAATCATTTTTGTGGGAATTACCATTTTAATGCTGCTGACTACCGAATTGAAAACGCCCCAAACCATCATTAACGGAACAATTACCATAGGCTGACGATACCATTTTATTCCTATAAAGAAAATTGCAGACGAAACAACTGCTTTAACAATAACGGCACGAATAATAATTTGCTTTGAACTCCATTTCTTTTCAAGTGCAGGAATAAAAGTATACGCCAAAAAACCGGTGATTGTGCCGGGAATACCTGCGATTATTGAAAGACTTGCTTTGCCGAGAGTAAACAAGTAAAAATACTGAGTAAATGTATCTGCAATACTTTCAACCGTTCCCAAAACATTAGAGCAAACTATGAGAAGCAAAGGCTTGTTTTTAAATAAGCACTTAAAGCAATCGGAAATTTTTGTCTCTTCTGAGTTTTGAATTACACGCTCTTTAGTGAAAATACCTGCAAGAGAAAACAGAGCCATACCGAATGTTCCGGCAACTATGCCCAAAATAAAAAACAGTTGACGCATATCAATTCCGATTTTTCCGCTTTTTTGTAAATCAATAAAAACAGAAATAACAGGACCCACAAGTCCGCCTATAATGCCTGAAATAAATCTGGCAGAAGTGATTGCCATTGACCTGTCTTGCGGATTAGGTGAAATAGCCGCTGACAAGCCCCAAAAAGGAATATCGCCTATTGTATAGAAGAATTCCCAAATAAAATATGTAATACACATATAAACAATTTTAGCGGCTGTAGACTGAACATCTCTTAAAAATTCGGCACCGCCGAAAAACAAAATCGTTGCAATTCCCAACGGTATGGGAACAAACAAAAGATAAGGGCGTAACTTACCGTAGCGAGTTCTTGTTTTATCAACAATAGTTCCCATTATAGGGTCGTTCATAGTATCCCAAATGCCCATAATAAAAATCATTAAAGACACAGCTGTTCCCGGAATACCGAAAACAGTTACAAGAAAGAACGTTAATTGCATACGAACAAGATTATAACCGATTACCTGACCGCCGTTTGCAACGCCATATATTACAGTTTCCTTAACGCCGACATAGCGTTTTTCTTTCATTGCAGTATTATCCATAAGAAAACACCTTTCACAACAATAATTAATAATAAACAGGTGCGGTAAAAGCAATTAAACAATTTTCGTTTTCATTAATTGCACCATACAATTCCGCACGATAATAATGATTAAATTCAAAATTAATATTACTTAAAACAGCATTAGAACTAAAAGGAATTTCAGCCAAAACAGTATTATTATTCGTTAAAAGCTTTATGATTTTAGGCTCAAATACAGGTGCATTTTTAAATTTTTTGCATCTTTTAAAATCTGTTGTAAAAATAACACGATTATCAACAGTTTTGAAATAAAATAAAGGACCTGCACTTACAGTTGTTTTTCCGTTCTTAATTGCATTTTTCATTTTAATAGGTGTTAGTTGATTTGAATCACAATTTAAATATGTGCAGGCACAAGGGTAAATATCATTTTCGCTGTTATGCCAATCTCTGCCGAATGTGGGTGTAATTTTAAAACCCTTATCAAGAAGTGAAACCCATAATTTATATGCTTTAACATTTGCACTATTCATAAACGGATTTCCCTCTGACCAAACTTCCAAATAATTAACAAGCTTATAATCACTGACATTGTAATCCCAATGACCGCCGGTACAAATAGGTGTTCCTGCCTGAAACGGATGTGCCATGCCCACTAACCCCGAATGAGAATGTACAAATTTCATTTTTTCATCAATATTATCGGGCAAAGCATCACACCATTCAACATATTCATCAATTCCAAGGGTCAACATATGACCGTAATAAGTAGTCAACTCCATTCCTTTTAAAACAACCGGCGTAAAGTTATTTTCAACTTCATACCAACCGGATATTGTATTATGGTCTGTTAAGCAAATTCCATCAAGCAATCGCTCTTTAGCAGTTTTAAGCAATGTATTTACAGTAAAATCGCCGTCGCTGTGATAAGTGTGGCAATGGAGTTCACAAGCAAACCAATTATCCATTGCCATCACCCCCAATGCTGACTTTTAAATTACAAACACATTCATCGGTAACAACAGCATGAACATTAATACACACATACCATTCACCCGGTACAATTTCCCCGGTAATAAATCCTGGTGAACTTTTAATTTTGTTAATAATATGATGCTGAACAGGATTATGACGATGAGCAGAACCCACCCAACCGCAAGGAGAATAAACAGATACGGTTACAAGATTTTTAAGAGGTAAAAAATCTTTAAAATTAATCATATCGTCCGTAATACCCTGTTCATCAACGGAAAGGCATTTTTTTATTAAGAATTTTGATTTTTCAAGATCATCAAGATTTTTAGGAGAATAATCAAAATCAATATAAACTGCGTTAGCTTCCTCTTTTACGGTAAAAGGACAAATAATATTTGATTTTTCATCACACGGCAAAAGCACCGTACTATTATTTAAAACTGTATTAATCATTATTACTTTCCAAACATTTATCAACAAACCGTTCAACAGCAAGTTCATATGCAGTTGAATCTGTAAAATAACTTCTTGCATGCACAGCATTTTTAACCGTTAACTTATATTTTTCCGTAGGACAAGCATTAAACAAAATATCACGCATATAAAACGGAACAAAATCATCTTTTTTACCGTGAATAAATAAAATCGGTACTTTTGCATTTTTTACGGCATTTAACGGAGAAGCCGATTTAAAAGAATAACCTGCGAAAATTTTACTGTACAAATTACAAATATGTAGAATAGGAAAATCAGGCAAATGGAATGATGTTTTAAGCTGATAAGAAAATTCATCCCAAGCAGAAGTATATGAACAATCTTCAATTATGCCTTTAACCTGATTGCAATCAACATTATCACTCATCATTAAAACAGTTGCGGCACCCATTGAAACGCCTAATAAAAACACGGGCATATCGGAAAAATTCTTTTTTGCATAATCAAGCCACAAAAAAGTATCCTTGCTTTCATGAGTACCATATCCCATGTATTTACCATCGCTTTCACCGCATCCACGATGATCCGGAAAAATAACTGTAAATCCCTTTTTGTATAAAAACTTTGACATGAATGCAAATTCACCGATACCGGAGCTTCTGGCACCGTGGCAGGCAACAATTAATTTTCCGTTTGGATTTTCAGGCATCAAAATATGCGCTAAAAGTTTTGCTCCGTCATCAGTTGTAACAAACACGGTATCAAGAGGTAACTGCAAAAAAGATTTAATTGCGACGGCATTTTTTTGTTCATATTCATCAGGTGCTGAATTACCTGCAATCATATTCATGATAAAATTTGGAACATTAACGGTTTTTCTCCAAACAATTTGATTAAATACAAAACCGCAAACAATAAATAAAAAAAGCAAAATAATTAACAATATTATTAATAAAATCAAAAGTAATTTCATATCTTACCTCACAGAACAATATTAACAATCCGAACTAATAATAACTTATTTTGCACAAAAAATCAACTCAAAGCTAATAATTTTTGTATAAATTGCAAAAATCCCTATTGAAATTATTAAAAATTGTTGATATACTCAAACTGTAAAGGAGTGAAAATTTTGAAAAAATCAAAAATAATTACATCAGTTTTTTTATGCATTATATTATTTTTTTCCGCAATACCGTTAACTGTTTTTGCCGGCGACAGCAATACTATTGCGGCAAATTGGAAATTTGACGAAAAATCGGTTAAATCAGGCTCAATTGAAAACAACGACCTTATTATAAGTGATTTAAGCGGCAACGGAAATGACATTTATTTAACAGGAAAGGACGCAAGTAAATACATTGAATTTTCAGATGAAAAAATGTATAACGAAACAAGCGGAAGTCTAATGTTAAATAATGAAAAGCAACGTATTTTAGGCAAAGGTGTTGAATTTTTAACTTCAAAAAATGCAAAAATTAACAAAGAAAACTTTGAAAACGGATACACCATTGAATTAATTTACCAACTGCCAAAAGATTTTTCCGCAGATGACGCCTGGATGGGGTTGCTTGCAAGAAAAGGAAATTGTGAAACCCAAACAGACACAAAAAAATGCACAATGAGCGTTGCAGTTTCAAACTGTAAAGAAATTCAATTTTTAACAGCTAATAAAGATGACAGCCACAAAATGGATTCAACCTGGTCATTAACAATGGATAAAGGTGGCTTATGGTACCACATAGTAATTGTTTCAGACGGAAAAATAATCAGAACATTTGTAAACGGATGTGAATCTTTTAGAGACTACGAAAGCAACGAAATGATTGGAATGTATGCAGACTCTAACGACGGCAGATTTGTTATAGGCGGATATAACAGCGGCATACATAATCATTTTGGAAGAGGCACATTACAACAAATAAGAATTGCAAATATACCCTTAGAAAAATCACAATGGTTAATTTCCGATCATGAAAACTATGTTGAAGATTTTGGGGTGAATTTGCCTTTCACAAAATCATCAGTTGCAAGCTATAATGTAATGTTTTTGCCGGACATTCAAAATGCAGTTGAATTTAAACCTAACGTACTTTACACAGCTGCAGAGTGGATAAAAGAAAACAAAAGCAGTGTTAATTTAACATCAATTATAAGCCTTGGCGACAATGTAAATGACTTTGACGATGAAAAACAATGGAATAACGCAAAACAGTTTTATTCAATACTTGAAGAATGCAACTCCCCTATTCTTCAGCAACCCGGAAATCACGATTACGGAGAAGAATATTATTTAAATGCATTTGGTAATAACTCAAATTTTGGAAAACGCCAAACAGAGCGAGGTGTAATTTATTCACCGAGTGGATACTCATCATATATTATGTTTGACGGCGGAAGCTACAAATACCTTGCAGTAAACATTTCAATGTACCATATTGATGACAAAAAAGAACGTGAATGGTTTGAAAACGTGCTGAAAGAACACCCAAACAACCCAACAATAGTTACAAGCCACAACTTCCAGGATGTTGACGCAGCTGTTCCTAACCTTGTTAATTTAAGCAAATTGGGTAAAGATGTTTGGCAAATTGTAAAAAAATATAATCAAGTGTTTATGTTGATTTCAGGGCATAACCACGGCGCCGGAGAAGAAGTTTTAAAAAACGATGCAGGAAATGAAGTTTATTCTGTTATGGCAGACTATCAATTTATGCAAAACGGCGGAAATGCATTTTTTAAATTTGCAGATTTTGATGAAGTACACAATAAAATTCATTTAACTACATTTTCACCGTATGCAGTAACACTTTCAGAAAACGAAAGAACATTTTTTGATGTAAATTATATGACAGGTTTAGGAAATTATACCGTTATTGATTTTAATTTTACCCACCGATTTAACGGTTTTGAAAATTCTGACAACGCAGAAGAATATAAAGCAATAATTGAAAATACAAAATCTGCCGAACCGGAGCCAAATGAATTGAATTTAGACGGTATGGTAACATTATCAATTAATGACGCCCATGAGGTTACAAATAAAATGGGTACATTAGAAAAAACTATTATAAAAATAATTGTGCCTGTTATTACTGTAATTTTAATAATTACAGTTGTTTTAATAATTATAATAAGTAATAAAAAGAAAAGAAAAATTCTAAAATAATATGCATATAAAATAAACCACGGCATTAAAGTTGCCGTGGTTTTACTTATTTAAAATTAATATTGTCAATATTATTTTACATTTTTATACTATTTTAGATGATTACAATTCATCAAAATAATTATATGATCATAATATTATCATATATAAAATTTAGGCAATCTTGTTTTAAAACAATGAGCCCATGCAGGATAATATCCGCTTTTTATTGCAACTTTTTGAGAATTTATATTTGAACAATCAGTAGAATAATACGGAACAACGCTGTTATTAAGCGTTTCTATAGTTAACATATTAACAAGCTTTACGGCTACTCCTTGCCCACGATATTCCGGTAGAACATCAACACCGATTTGCCACATTGTTTTACTATCTAAGCTGGCAGACGCAATACCTATTATCTTTGTAAAATCATATGCTACAGCAGCCAAAACTTCAGGTCTTTTACTTAAAATATTGTATTGCAAAGCATCAGGAAAGCCATCATATTTATATAAAGATTGAATATCGTTTCTAATCAATTTAAATGAATATAAATCATTATTTATAAAATTAATATTTTCAACATTAGGTAAATAATAAGGATTAACGCCGTATACAATTTTACTTGTTAAAATTTCATAAGATGATTTGCCCTTAAACCTACGCTTAACATATGGCATAATTCTTTCAGATGCATTAATAATTGTACTTTTACCCATAGTTATCACCTCAAGACGAGGAGATACAAAAGGCATTTCACGCCTACCGATTTGTTTTTCGGCATATGTGAAAATAACACCGTCTTTATTAAAATCATCGGGTTTACAATTATAATCAACAGCAAGCTGATTATAAACAATATTCATCATTTCTTGTTTAGTCATTTAAAAAATAATTCCAATCCTTTATTAATTCTTTTATTGACTTATATCGCTCATTTCTATTATCCTTTACAGCCTTTGTTGCGACTTTGAACAAATCATCAGATAATTTCCAATCATCAATATCTCGACTGAAATTTCCAAACAAAGCAAAAGCAAACGCACCGGCAGTATATACGTTTGTTGCTTCATCAATAATTGCGCCAAATTTAAATTCTTCAGGTGACATAAATTTTGCACTGCAGTACATTCTGCCGATATTATTTACATATGAGCTTTTTTCAAAATAATCAATATCGCAAATTGTTGTTTTATGATTTATAGAATCGTAAATTATACTTCCATCATAAAAATCAATAGCAACATAACCGTTTGAATTAACATATTCTAAAAAATCGAGTATATCGAAAAATATATTAAGCTTTTCATGGGTTAGCAATTGCATAAATGTTTTATGTTCTTTCTGACATACACGACCCATACAACAGCCATCGATCCACTTAAATATCATTGCAAAACCATTATTTATATTTTTACAATCAACTAATTCAATTAAATTTTTATGTTATAATTTTTTATAAATCGGCAAAGCCTTTTTAAATTGGTTAACTGCAACTTTAGTATCACCATTATATTCAGCAGTTTGTGAGCCGGCAAATTTAATAAAATACTTTGCATCGTCTTTTACAGTACCAAAACATATATTACCTGAATTTTGACTATCAAATACTTTAAACACTTTTCCATACTTATTAATAAAACCAAAATCATAAAATGATCTCATTTTAAACGAAATATCATCAATAGTTTGATATATGTAATTCATAATAAATCAATCCTGATAAATATTTATTTTTAAAATATTTTTATTTTTTAAAATTTTATATTCATTTGTAGCTAAAACATAACTTTTAAAATCATTATGGGTAGAAAAATGTCGGTTATCCGATAATTCATAATTATCAATATTAGGTGAAAAAATAACCTCTACACAAATTCTGTTTAAAATGTTATTTTCTTTATACTCACGAATTAAAGAAAAATTAAACATTTCATCACAAGTAGATTCATAAATACCTGAATCAAAAATGTATTCTGAATTATCAAAAGAAAATTTTTCATTAACTGTGCAAAAAACATTAACTATTTCTTCAAGTGAAATAGAAACCAATATATTTGACTTTAAAGCCTCAACAATATCCATAATAACACCAAATAAAAATTAATATAAAATATATCTTCATCATACCAAAAAAGGAAGAAAAGGGCAAGAAAAAAACCTACTCAAAAGATGAGTAGGTTTTTAAGATGTCAGCGTTGACCTATCTTCCCGGGCAGC
>CAKSWS010000051.1 GCA_934512155.1 uncultured Eubacterium sp.
GGTGTAACATAAACATCCCCTGCTATGTTTTTGGTTTTATTTTTTTTAGCAAAAACAAGAGGACATTCAAATTCCTGTGCAACCATTGAACCGATTGCAATACCTGAAGATTCAATAGTTAAAATTTTATTTACACCGTCATTTTTATATAACCTATGAAATTCCTTGCCGACCTCACGCATAAAAGGAATATCAATTTGATGATTTAAAAAACAATCTACCTTTAAAATATTTCCTTCGTAAATTTCGCCTTCATTAATTATTTTTTGTTTAAGAAGTTCCATAAAATATCCACCTAACTGAATTACGCAAATATGATATACTATAAACCGAACTATTGCAACAAGATATGACAATTTGACACCAAATTTTAACCTTTTTGGCGGAATGTATAAATAACGTAAATTTTGATTGTCTTATTTTGTAAATTTTTATATAATGATATTAAATGGGAAAACGGTGATAATATGAGCGATTTATTTACATATGTAAAAATGTTTGAAAATATAGATTTTAACCATATGGGTTTAACGGAAGCGGATAATGCCGTATTCAGCAGGCTGGCATATTTAGACTTTAACGGCTGTGAAGGCAAAGAATTAAAAGAAATTGCAAAAAATTTTACAGCCGATGAAGAAGATTCAAAAAACATTGCCAAAACAAAAGAATTAATTAAAGCTGCCGGAAATACAAAACGATTTGAAAGCGTTACAATAAGCCACACAAAAGAAGTTATAAGCGAAGATAAAGGAGCGGCATTTTACGGAGTATCATTTAAAATGATAAACGATACAACATATATAGCGTTCAGAGGCACAGACGAAAAGTTGATGGGATTTTATGAGGACGCAGAGCTTGCATACTCTTTCCCGATACCAAGCCAAGTTGCCGCAGTAAGTTTTGCAACAGATATAATAACAGCGGAAAACAAGGCTGAAAAATTTTATTTAGGCGGTCATTCAAAAGGCGGAAACAGTGCACTTTTTGCCTTTGCTTTCGTTGAATCGCAGTACAGAGAAAGAATTATAAAAACATATAACAACGACGGACCGGGTTTTCCGAAAGAACTTGTAAAAATACTTATTCACCATGATATGTATGACAAAATACTTAATTTACTGCCGGAAGATTCTATAGTAGGCAGAATGCTTGAAACTGCCGGAAAATGCAAAATAATTAAAAGCAGTACAAACGGCGGTGCACAACACAATATTTTTACATGGAGCATAGCAGGAACTGAGTTTGAAAGCACAAAAAAATTCAGCTTACTCAGCGAATATTTGGAAGACTCTTTTTCAACAAGTTTGGACAGTGCAAACATTGAAGAAATAAAAAAAGCCGTTCAAACAATATATAACATAGCAGTTAACAGCGGCATTAAAACAACAAAAGATTTTAACGCCAAAAATATAAAAAGCATGATTTTACTGCTTTTACAAATTACAGACAAAGAAAACGATGTATCAGACGAACTGACTTCTGTTATCAAAACTCTTGTTCAAAGCCTGTTTTCATCAATTAACATTGAAAAATTCATTAAATACAACATACCAGACGAAATACTTGAATACGCTGCTCTTGACAAGGAAGAAAGAAAAAATCTGCTTGCAAAAAAGATAAAAACAGGTGAAATAGAAAACAGCGAAACAATTCAAATGATAAACGAAATATTTACAAAAATGAAAGCGGAAAAAGAAAGACGTGAAAAAATAAAAACAGAAAAACAAAAAGAAACGTCGGAAACAAAAAAAGAAGAAAAAGCATAAAGAAAAGCAGACGATTAAGGGTCAACAAACCCCAACGTCTGCTTCTTTTTATTAAACCGTTTTTAAAGACTTGATTCTGTAAACCTTTACACTGTGAGCAGCAAGATTTAAAGAAACGGAATCTGCAGAAAATGATTCATTTTCCCACAGATCAACAATATTCATATTGCCATATGTTTTAAAGCTCAAATAATCATCGTTTAACAAATCATTAAATTTAACATTAACATTCAAATCATTTGTACTTTTATTCAACACACAAACAGCAACATCGCCGTTTGAAAGCGGTCTTGCCAAAACATCATATTTTGAATTTTTGATAATTCGCTTTGCGGCTTTCCCTAAAATGTCTTGGTCTAATGCAATAAGATTTTTATTTGTAACGATTTTCAAAGCAGAGTCGTCTTTATTAACAACAAATTTTCTTATATCATTACCCAGCATTAAAGGTGAGGCCATCATGCACCAAAGTGAAAAGTGCGCTTTATTTTCATCTTCTGTAAGTTTTCCGTTACCGACCTCAAGCATATCCGGGTCATTCCAAGCACCCGGAGCCGAATATTCATATTTATCAACAGTTAAATTATACAATTTCATAATACTGTGCCAAGTTGCTTCTATATCATGAGTTGTACGCCACATATTTCCTGCTTTTGCACCCCACTGCCACGGTTTTGAAACACCCCATTCACATATTGAAAATACGATTGGTTTTTCAGCTGTATTTGTAAACTGTGCCCACTGTTTTGTAGCATTACTAAGTGCATTGCCCATTCTTTTATATTGGATAAAAGATGAATCAGCAAGAGTTACAACAGGATTTTCAACTTTTATTTCGTTTTCGCCTGCACGCATATCAACTACTATTTGAGTTCTGCCGCTGTTGCTGAAGCCCTTACCGTATGGAAAAAAGATTTCATATACTTTACCGTTTACTGTTACTTGAGCATAGCTGTATTTTTTACGATAAGTTTTTTGGTGAACAAAAGTTAAAGCATATTTACCGGCAGTTAAAACAGGAGTTACAAATGTTGCGGAGCCGGCGCCGTGATTTAAATAAGCAACACCTTTTTTACTTTTAAATTCATTCATTTTAATAATTTTTGCCCTGCCAAACAGCTTTGCCTCTTCTGCATTTAAAGTAATATAATCGTCATAATTACCGTCTGTTTTATTAATTTCAATTTTTTCAATTACAGGGCAATCGCCACTGATTGAATTGCTGTGGCAAAAATCATATTTAAAAAATTCACATCCCCAAGAAGCGAAAGTTTTTGCATCAAGTTCTTCATTGCCCAAAGAAGCCGGCATATCTTCACATGTTAAATCGCCATTTGAAGAATATAGACCCACTTTAAGTCCTAATGAATTAATATCATGAATTAATGAATCAATTCCTCTGCTGAATGATCTTAAATCGCCTTGCAATTTACCGTCAGAATCACGCATTGAGCTTTGCCAGCAATCATCAAGATTTACATATTGATAACCTGCATCCTTTAAACCTGATTCAACCATTGCACCGGCAGTTTCCATAATTATATCTTGGTCAATATTATTTCTGAAAGTATTCCAGCTTGACCAACCCATAGGCGGAGTTTTGGCAACACCATTATTATAATTTTCATACTGAGAAATATCCAATGTTATTTGCCTTTTAAATTTTAATTTTTTTAATATACATAACGGACATTTACCGGAATTTTTCATTTTGAAAAACCACAAAACAAATAAAACAGCACAACTAACAATCAAAATTAAAAGTAATATTAAAAATATGCCTAATACTTTCATTATATATCCCCTCTCGAAAACAAAGAGCAGTTCCGAAAAGAACTACTCTTTAGTAATTTAATTCATTTGTTTAACCTCATCAAATTCATCAAGTATTTCCTGTTCCGGCTTTTTAGTAAACAATGAAACAACAACAATAAATACACAAGAAATTATGAATGCCGGTAAAAGCTCATAAAGTGCAAATATTCCACCCGATGCATAATGCCAAGCAATAACAGTAACACCGCCTGAAATCATACCTGCCATTGCACCCCATTTATTTGTTCTTTTCCAAAACAATGAAAAAAGAACAAGAGGGCCAAAGGTAGCACCAAAACCTGCCCAAGCAAAGCTTACAATTCTAAACACTGATGAATTTGGATTCCAAGCAAACACAATACCCAAAACAGCAATGAAAATTACAGTTGCACGAGCAATAAGCATTTTTGTTTTTGAAGAAAGATTTGCCTTAAACGTACCTACCGTAATATCCTGACTGATTGCAGAAGCGGCAGCAAGCAACTGACTGTCTGCCGTTGACATGGTAGAAGCAAGAATTCCGGCAAGAATCAAACCTGCAACTAAAGCAAAGAAAGCACCGTGTTTTGAAAGAAGGCTTGAGATTGCAACAATAACAGTTTCACTGTCTGTCAAAACCATTGAACTTTCAACCTTACTCATTGCAAGACCTACAATACCGATAATAATTGCAATGCTCATTGCAATAACAACCCAAACAGACGCTACACGCCTGGAAGTTTTAATTTTTTTAGGATCTTCAATAGCCATAAATCTTAAAAGAATGTGAGGCATTCCGAAATAACCAAGACCCCATGCAAGAGTAGAAACAATAGTTAGACCGCTGAAATCCACAAAATTTCCTGCCCCGTCGGTTGTTGATGTTAAAGACAAATAATTAGGAATTGATTTTGCGTTTTCAACAACAACATTCCAACCGCCGGCAACATCTATGCCAAATATAAGAACAACAACAAGAGCAAAGGTCATAATAATTGACTGAATAAAGTCTGTTGTAGACGCAGCGAGAAATCCGCCTAATGAAGTATACAGAACGATAACAACAGCAGAAATAACCATTGCAACATGATAATCAATACCAAACAAAGAAGAGAATAACTTACCGCAGGTAGAAAATCCCGAAGCGGTATAAGGAATAAAGAATATAATAATCATCACTGCCGCAGCAGTAATCAAAATATTTGTATTATCTTTATATCTTTTCATGAAAAAATCAGGTATAGTAATTGCGCCGATTTTACTTGAATAATTGCGAAGTCTTTTAGCAACAATAAGCCAGTTTAAATATGTACCTATTGCAAGACCGATGGCAGTCCACGAAGCCTCTGCAATGCCGCATAAATAAGCAAGACCCGGCATACCCATAAGAAGCCAGCCACTCATATCCGAAGCTTCGGCACTCATTGCCGTAACAAGCGGTCCTAATTTTCTGCCGCCGAGATAAAAATCATCTACATCAGTATTCTTTTTTGAACAAACAACGCCCACAATAACCATTGCAATTAAATATGCAACAATTGCTATGAGGATAAATATATTTGCACTGGACATTACATAACCCCCGAGAAAAATAATATTTTTTATATTAACATATTTGCATACATATGTCAAAAAGAAAATGCCCCTGCCAAGGCAGAGGCATTTAAAATTACAGATATTATTATTCTGCTTTTTTCTTACCGTAATCGGATTCCAAATTAATTTGCTTTGATTCGGAATCTGCTTGGAATGCTTTTTCAGGGTCAAAATCTTTTTCAGGGAAAATAAGATTAAGAACAATACCTGCAATAGAAGCAACGGCAAGAGATGTTAATGTGATTGAAGTGTTACCTACGTTAAATGTAATACCGCTTGTTAAACCAAGTGCAACAACAAGAATTACAGCTGCAATGATTGTATTACGAGCCTTAGAAAAATCAACCTTTGCTTCAACAACATTACGAATACCGATTGCGGAAATCATTCCGTAAAGCACAAATGAAATACCGCCGACAACAGCACCCGGAATAGATTCAATAACTGCGGCAAACTTAGGGCAAAATGAGAAAAGAATTGCAAAATAAGCAGCAATTCTTACAACTCTTGGGTCATAAACCTTTGAAAGAGCAAGAACGCCTGTATTTTCACCATAAGTAGTATTTGCCGGAGCACCGAAAAGAGATGCTATTGAAGTTGCAAGACCGTCGCCGAGAAGTGTTCTGTGAAGACCGGGGTCTGAAATATAATTTTTACCGCAAGTAGCTGAAATTGCAGAAATATCGCCGATATGCTCCATCATTGTAGCGATAGCAATTGGCATAAGAGCAATAATAGCGGAAACTGCCTTTGAGCCGTCGTGTACACCGCCGAATACAGTTGAGCTCCATTCAACAGGGAAACCGATCCAAGCAGCTTCCTTAACGCCTGTGAAATCAATAGCAAAAGATTCAACGCCGCCTACATTACCAACAAGAACAGCAACAAGGTAAGAACCGATTATACCGAGAAGAATAGGAACGATTTTAACCATGCCTTTACCGAAAATATTAAATAAAATTACAAGCGCAAGAGCTACAACAGCAAGCCACCAGTTTGAAGCACAGTTATTTACTGCAGACGGTGCAAGGCTTAATCCGATTGCAATAATAATAGGACCTGTTACAACAGGCGGGAAAAGTTTCATAACCTTATTTACGCCAACAATTTTAACAAGTGCGGCAACAACAAGGTAAAGCAAACCTGCACAGGCAACACCCAAGCAAGCATAAGGAAGCATTTCTTTATTCGGCGAACCGTCGGCAGCCATAGGTGCAACAGCCGCATAACCGCCAAGGAAAGCAAATGAAGAACCAAGAAATGCAGGAACTTTAAATTTTGTTAAACAGTGAAATAAAAGTGTACCTAAACCGGCAAACAAAAGAGTTGTTGATATATCAAGACCGGTAAGAAGCGGAACCGTTACAGTTGCGCCGAACATAGCAAACATATGTTGGAAACCGAGCACAACCATTTTTGAAGCGCCTAACTGACGGGCATCATAAATACCGTCTTTTCCAACTTTAACTTTATTAGCCATTAATTTTATCCTCCAAATTATTTAGTGCCAAAAATTCTGTCGCCGGCATCACCGAGACCGGGAACAATATAACCGTTTTCATTAAGATGGTCATCAAGACCCGCCGCAAAAATATCTACATCAGGATGAGCCTTTTTAAGTGCTTCAAGACCTTCAGGTGCAGCAATGATGCAAAGAAACTTAATTGAACGTGGATTTCTTAACTTAATTTGACCGATAGCATCAATAGCAGAACCGCCTGTTGCAAGCATTGGATCTACAACAAAAACATCTCTTTCTTCAATATCCTTAGGTAATTTACAATAATACTCAACAGGTTGAAGAGTAGTTTCATCCCTATAAAGGCCGATATGACCGATTCTTGCTGAAGGAACAAGTTCAACAGCGCCTTCAACCATACCCAAACCCGCACGAAGAATAGGCACAAAAGCAAGTTTTCTGCCAGCGATTTCCTTACAATGAGCAATACCGCAAGGTGTTTGAACATCAATATCCTCAAGCGGCAAATCCCTTGTAGCGTCATAAACCATAAGCATTGCAATTTCATTTACAAGGTCTCTAAACTCTTTAGTGCTTGTTTCAACGTTGCGAAGAATAGAGAGTTTGTGCTGAATAAGCGGATGGTCCATAATAACAACTTTTCTTTCCATAATTATTTACCTTTATTTCCTTTCGTAATTTTTCTAATATAAAATACCACAGCAAGCGCTTTTTTTCAACAAAAACCGACTTTACAAAAGTATTACAAAATAAAAAGGCGTATAAAAAGAAAAATCCGTTCTCAAAGAGAACGGATTT
>CAKSWS010000052.1 GCA_934512155.1 uncultured Eubacterium sp.
GTATGTTTTACACTGAGTTAGACCCATATACAATGGAAAAGGTTTATGTTGCAAAAACGCCTCACGACAAGGCTTTGCAAAGAGCGCTTCTTCAGTATTATGATTCAAAAAATTATAAACTTTGTGAAGAGGCTTTAAAGCGTGCACACAGAATAGATTTAATCGGTTCCGGTAAAAATTGTTTAATTAACGGTTCACAGGCTCCGTACTCTAATAATAAAAGAAACGGTAACGGTTATGGAAACAAAAAATACAACTCCAAAAACAGGGGAAAAAACTTTAAAAAGCGATAAAAATCAGTCTGTTATAATTGTGGGAATCGCTATGATTGCAATAGGACTAATTTTTGTTTTTATTGCTTTAAATCAACCCAAAGTAAGTTTAAATGTTCCTGAAACAGAATCTTCTGTGCCAAGTATTTCATTTGATTCTACTGCCTCTGAAAATATATTGACAGAAAATGTACCTGCGAATATTGTAATCAATTTAAATACATGCAATGTAGATGATTTGATTCAATTAAAAGGCGTAGGTGAATCAAAGGCCCAATCAATTATTGCTTACAGAAGTGTGCTTGGTGGATATACAAGTACGGAACAAATTAAAGAAATTAACGGAATAAGCGATAATTTGTATGAATCAATAAAAGATTATTTAACAGTATGAGCAGTGTAATTGAAATTTTAAGGCAAGCAATTTTTCCAAAGCGTTGTTCTGTTTGTGGCGAAGTTGTTGCTTTTGATGAAGAATTTTGTCATTTGTGTGTGGATGATTTGCCGGAAATTAAGCCTCCGCTTTGTTTAAAATGCGGCTGTGAAAAGTCAAATTGTGTGTGTAAAAATCATAAACAGGATATTGAATATAAAGCCGTTATTGCTCCATTTTATTATGAAAATCAAATTAAAGCAGGCGTTTTAAATTTTAAAATGCACGGTTTTAAAAACTTGTATAAAAGTTACGGTAAGTTTATTGCAGATAAAGTTTCAGAGTATTATTCTTTAGTTAATTTTGATTGTGTTACATATATTCCTATGATAAAAAACGATGAAATCAGCAGAGAATTTAATCAATCCGAACTTCTTGCAAAAACCGTATCAAATTATATTGGCGTTGAATTTTCAAAGTGTTTAATTAAAAAGCGGAAAACAAAGACTCAAAAAAAGCAATCTGCTAAAGAGCGATTTGCAAATATGTATAACGCTTTTGATTTATATAAGAATGCAAACGTTACAGGCAAAACGATTCTTCTTATTGATGATGTTAAAACTACAGGGGCAACATTATCATCTGCAGCATTAACATTAAAAGCGTATGGAGCAAAGGCAGTTTATTGTGCTGTTTTTGCAATTGTTAAAGATAATAAAAAAAGAAGCACTCAAGTGAGTACTTCTTTAAATGGTGCACCTGACAGGAATTGAACCTGCACATCTCTCGATACCAGATCCTAAATCTGGCGCGTCTGCCTATTCCGCCACAGGTGCATTGCATACATTGTATCATTTCAATCAGATAAAATCAATATTAAAAAGGGGTTATTATGAAAAAAATTTTTGTTGTTGTAGGGAGGATTTTTTGTGTTTTCTTGGTTGTTGCTTTAGTTATTGGAGCAACTGCCGGAATATATTATTCAGCTTCTAAAACCTGTGATTTAAAAATTAAAATTAATGAAAATGAAACAAAGCAAAACTTTTACGGATGGGGTACATCCGACTGTTGGTGGGCTGATGATATTAATGATGAAAAAACAAGAAACGAAATAGCAAATTTGCTTTTTTCAACAGATGGGTTAAATCTTAATGTTTACCGTTATTGTATTTACGGCGGATATGATCCCGATAATAACAGGGTTGATAATGAATGGCGCCTTGGTGAAAGTTTTCTTGTTTATAATGAAAATACAGGAGAATACGAATACGATTGGAATCGTGATGCTGCGTCAGTTGCCATGCTTCAAAAGGCAGTGGATTTAGGCGTTGATACGGTTGTTTTATTTGCAAATTCTCCTCATTATTCTATGTGTATTAACGGTCAGTCTTCAGGGTCTTTCAGTGGAGACGGTGTTTGTAATATTGATGAAAGTAAGTATAGTGATTACGTTAATTATTTTCTTGATATAACACAGCATTTTATAGATTTGGGAATTCCGGTTAAATATATTTCACCTATAAATGAACCGCAATGGGCATGGGGCGGTGATTATGTTACTCAAGAGGGATGCCATTACGAAAAAGAACAAGCAACAGCATTAATTAAATTGTTTGCACAAGAAATAATCAATAGGGGAATGGATGTAAAACTTTATGTTCTCGAAAGCGGTAATATAGGCTCAACAGCCAAGGATTATTATAACATGCTTGCCGGTGATGATGAAATAAAGTCTGTTATGGGCGCATACAGTTATCATTCTTATTTTAACGATAATGACCAAATTAAAAAAAGTAAATTCGGCAAATGGGCCTCTAAAAATGTTAATGTTCGTTTTGATATGAGCGAATGGTGTGAGTTGCCTGCCGCACATGATGCCAAAGATTTGGAAACTGCGTTAATTATAGCCCGTGTAATTTCTCAAGATGTTGGTTCAACGGGCGTAAACAGTTGGTCTAACTGGGTTGCCGAAAATCAAATAGGGTATAATGAAGAAGACGGAAAAGATTATTCCGATGGATTACTTGTTACAAACCCAAATGACGAAACAGATTATTACATATCTAAAAGATATTACGGTTATCAGCAGTATTCAAAATTTGTTCCTAACGGGGCAACATTATTAAAGTGCGGCGACGGCGTTTTCACAACAGCCACTTATAAAGATGACGAGGGTACTCATTTTCGTGAATTGGTTAATGAAACGGCATTTAAAACCCCGGACGGAAAAATTGTCCTTGTTGTTGTAAACGAAGGAAAATCAAGAACGGTATCTATAAAATTAAAAGACTATGATAATGTTGAAATTTATACTACCGACAAAACAAAGAATTGTGAAAATACTTATTTGGGTACTACACAAAAAAATTATGAAATTAGTGAAAATTCTATTAATACGTTTGTTTTTTCAAAGTAATAAAAACGCCTTTCACAGTTAATTGTGAAAGGCGCTAATTTTTATTTCCAGCTTAATACTATTTCAGGATTTGCAAAAATTTCATCAAGCTTTTTAAAGAACGGTAAGCAATCGCCGTAGTCAAGTGACCTATGGTCAATAGCGATTGAAATAGGAAGAACTTGCCTGATTTCAATTTTATCATTTCCGTTTTCATCGGTAACAACCATTGGCTTTTTTTGAATCGCATTAACTGCAAATGCAGTAGTTTGTGGCGGAATGATTTCAAGCAGCATACAAAGTCCCTTTTGTTCTCTGTAAATTGAACCTAAGTTTGAAATGGTCGTTGTACCTTGTTCAATATCATATCTTGTTAATCTTTCGGTTGTAGGAATTGCGTAATATTCTTTTTTCTTTTTACCTGAAAGTGTGTGTACCTTGTGAACACCCGGTGTTTTTGAACCGATTAATCTGTTAATGGTTTGGAGAATATGACCGTTTTTAAGACCGGTTAATGTGTTTGCCATTGAAACTTCAAACATAACTTCGTTCATGTCAGAATTATTAGCACGTCTTATTTTATCGTTAATGTGCTCTGTCATTTCAGTTAATGTTTTTGTTCCCATATTATGAATGTTTATTGTCATCATTTCGCCGGTGTTTAAAATTGTGGGCATTGAAACGTCAACATCATCATGGTATGAAAGTGTGCCTCGAACAAGTCTTTTATTAAAATGAAGTGTGCAGTTCATTTTAGGTGCCGCCATAAGACCCTCGCAAATAACTTTAATCATAACGGTGTTAATAGTAATCTTTTTTGATTTATCAGTAACACCCTCATTTAACTTTTTGCAGTAAGGCAAAAAGTCTGTAACATCTGCTTCATAGCTCATCATTGCGTGTGGAATATCTTCCCAACTTTCTGAAGTCATATTAGACACAATTTTTCTTGCTATGCCAAAATGTTCTTGCTTAATAATTGCCATTAGTTTTTTGAGCTCCTTAAGTTATATATAGTGCGTAAATTATATCATAATAAAAAAAACCGCACAATAGTTTTTGCTAAAGTGCGAATTTTTTTTGATTAAAATTTGTCATTAAAACGTGATTCGTAAACTTTTATAAGTTCATCTCTGAATTTCGGATGGGCAATATTAATTAAAGCTCTGGCTCGTTCTTTCAGTGTTCTGCCTTTAAGCATTGCAATTCCGTATTCTGTAACAATGCAATTAACATCATTTCTTGTTGTTGTTACTGCTGAATTTTCGGTAATTGTGGGAACGATTTTTGAAATTGCGTCGTTTTTTGTGGTGGATGTCATGGCAATAATTGACCTGCCGTTTTTACTCATTGTTGCCCCACGAACAAAGTCAACCTGTCCGCCAACACCTGAAAATTGTTTTAATCCGATTGTATCCGCAACTACCTGACCCATTAAATCAACCTGAATGCATGAATTAATAGAAACAAAATTGTCATTCATTGCAATGTTAGGAGGGTAGTTAACATATTCGATAGGGTACATTTCAACATCTTTATTATTATTAATATAATCAAATAGTTTTGTAGTTCCGAAAGCAAACCCTAAAATAGTTTTGCCGATATGTGTTTGTTTTTTGCTGTTGTTGATAACGCCGGATTTCAATAAATCAACAACTCCGTCACCAACCATTTCCGAATGAAGACCTAAATCTTTTTTGTCTTTAAGCTCTTCGCAAATTGCATTTGGAATACCGCCTATACCAAGCTGCAAACAATCGCCGTCATTGATTAAAGAAGCACAATTTTTACCTATTTGAATTTCTTCTTTGCTTAAAGGAGCAGACGGAACATCAGGTAGCGGTTCGTCAATTTCAACGAAATAGTCAAACTCGCTTATGTGTTTAACGGCTTTTCCCATGGTTCTCGGTACATATTTGTTAACTTGAGCTATTTTTAATTTTGTGTAAGACAGTGTGCTTTCAATGTAATCAACGTTTGTACCTAAAGAAACATAACCGTTTTCGTCAGGAGGACACACTGAAACCAATGAAACTTCAGGCTTAATTACATCTTTTAAAACAGTCGGAATTTCATAAAAATTACATGTTGTAAAGTCTGCAATTCCTTCTGAAATTGCTTTTCTGTTTGAACCGGAAGCAAAAAAAGAATTATATTTAAAATGACCTTTATATTTTTCTTCAACCCATGGAGTTTCCCTAAGTAAAAGCATGTTATAAATCGTTATATTGTGAAATTGTTCAAAATTTTCGGTCATTGCACGTTCAACGCCTATCGGTTCGCAACATCCAAATGAAGTAACAACTTTATAACCGTCTTTAATATGGCTCACTGCCTCTTTTGCGCTTACTTTTTTTTGCTCATATTCATTTTGCCAATTCATAATATCATTCCTTTGAAAAATATAATTACATATTACATTATTTCATTAAATAATTCAAATTATTTTGATTGTTTTCATAAATATTTAATAAGTTACTTTTAGTCCTTCTTCAGCTTCAGCAACCTTTAGCATAATTGCACATTCAATCCTTTTTCTGTGTAGTTCGCATCCGAATTCATAAATTCCATTTACGCTGCCCGTGGCATGATAAGCGTTTGCCGCACAGCCGCCGCTGCAGTATAATTTTGCAAAGCAATCTTTGCATTCTTTGTGGGAATATACATTGCATTCATTAAATTGATTTAATATATTGCTGTTTGTAACGCCGTCCCAAATATTACCTAAAATGAATTTTTCATCACCTACAAATTGGTGGCACGGGTATAAATCGCCGTCCGGTGTAACTGCCATGTATTCAGTGCCGACTCCGCAACCCGAAACTCTTTTAACAATACAAGGACCTGCATCTAAATCTATCATATAGTGGTAAAACGTAAACCCGTTTCCTTTTCTGTATCTTTTTAACATTTCATTGGCAAGAATTTCATATTCATCTTTCAGTTTTGGAAGGTCGGATTCTTTTAATGCATATGGCTCGCTTGGGTCGCAAACAACAGGTTCAATGGATAATTCTTTAAATCCCAAATCTGCCATGTGAAGTATGTCTTTTGAAAAATCGGTATTGTAGTGGGTATAAGTTCCTCGCATATAGTAGTCGGCTTGATTTCTTGAATCAGCAAATTTTTTAAATTTGTCAACTATTAAATCGTATGAGCCTTTGCCGTTACAGCTTGTTCTCAATCTGTCGTGTGTCTCTTTTCTGCCGTCAAGAGAAAGAACTACATTTCCCATTTCTTTATTACAAAAATTTATAACATCATCATTAATAAGTAAACCATTGGTAGTTAATGTAAAACGAAAGTTTTTGTTAAATTCTTTTTCTTTGCTTCTTCCGTATTCAACAAGCTTTTTGCAAACGTCCCAATTTAAAAGTGGCTCTCCACCAAAAAAATCTACTTCAAGATTTTTTCTTGTGCCGCTGTTTTTAATTAAAAAATCAAGTGCTTTTTTACCGGTTTCAAAGCTCATTAATCCCTTTGGACCGTCATATTCACCTTTACCTGCAAAGCAGTATTTGCAAGCAAGGTTGCAGTCATGAGCCACATGCAAACAAATTGCCTTAATAACACCTTGTCTTTTTTTAAATACTTTTGCTGTTTGTTCAAAAGTATCTTCTGCAAACAGTCTGCCGTCTCTTTTTAGCGCTTCAATATCTTCAAAGCAAAGTTCAATATCTTCAGGTGTAACATCTTCTTCGTCTTTGTATTTTTCAAGTATGTATTTTTTTATTTCTTCTTTATTTTCGTTTTCGTATCTGGTAATAATGTCATATGCTACTTCGTCAACTGAGTGTACGCATCCGCTGTTTTGGTCAATAATAATATTGTAGCCATTCATTTTATATGCATGAATCATAAATATCTCCAAAGAAAAACGGCGGTAGAGCATACCGCCGCATTTTTAATAAACTTATTTTTTAAGCTGTTCGCATTTTTGGTTAGCAACAGAGCAAGAAGTTTTGCTTGCTGACTGGCAAGATGTTTGGCATTCACCGCATCCGCCTTTTTTTGCAGATTCACAAAGGTTGCGAGAACTTAATGTGTTAATTCTTTTCATTATAAGCACCTCAATTCATTAATGTTGTATTTATTTTATATTATTAATCTGCTTTTGTCAATATAAAGTGGGGCAACAAATTGCTTTCACTTATTATATTAATTTTGTTTTTAAAGCAATAATTAATGTATTTTACGGTTTCTTCGGTTATCACTTCACCCTTGTTAATTATCGGAATATCAGGCGGATATGCAAAAACAGTTTCTCCGCAAATTTTGTTTATCGAATTTTCAAAATTTGTTTTAACAGTGTGTTTAATTTCACTTGACTTGCATGCGATAATTGGTATAAGCGGCTTGTCAATGATTTTAACAGGT
>CAKSWS010000053.1 GCA_934512155.1 uncultured Eubacterium sp.
ATTGAGAAAAAAGAAAAATCCGTTAATTTACATAATATTTTAAGCAATGTTAAAATTGAAATCAATGATGAAACAAAAATCAGGTACGCTTTTGCACAAGGTTTAATGGGTTTAATTCAGGAGGTTGAGCGTTATTACCGTTTTACACATTTTTCTCAAGGGTGGATTTTAGATACATTTTCAAATAAAATATCATATAATTCTGCTTTCAAGGTGCTTGAAAATGGAAAATAAAATTTTGGAAATGGAGCAAATGCCTGTGGGCAAATTGCTTTTTAAATATTCAATAACTGTTTTTTTAGCATTGCTTTTTTCTGCTTTTTATAATTTAACAGATGCTCTTTTTGTCAGTTACGGCGTTGGAGATAAAGCAATGGCAGGTGTTGCCGTTGCTTATCCGTTTATGATGCTTCAGGGTGCTTTTGCCCAAATGGTTGGCGGTGGCGCCGCTGTTTTTGTAACTAAATATCTTGGCAAAAAAGAATATAAAAAGGCAGGGAATGTTACATGTACGGCAATGGTGATTTTTTATTGTACTACCCTTGTTGTTTCTGCTTTTTGTTTGGTATTTTCCCGGGAAATATTAACTGCGTTTGGGGCAACTTCTGAAATAATGAAGTATTCAAAGCAGTATTTTTTAATAATTGCCGCCGGCAATGTTTTTTCAACAGGTTTTTCTTCAATAATCAGGGCAGAGGGCAGAATGAAATATTCCTTGTTAATTTGGCTTATTCCTACTGCTGTAAATATTTTGTTTGATTATATTTTCGTTTTCGTACTTAAAATAGGTGTTATCGGCGTTGCACTTGCAACTGTTATGTGTCAGTTTACGAGCTTTTTAATGAGTATTTTGTTTTTTACGCAAATAAGTTGTCAAATAATCAAACCATCAAAAATTAAATTTTCAACAGTTAAAAATATTTTTCAGCTGGGAATTCCGGTTTTAATTCAGGCAGGTGGAATGTCAATAATTGTTTTTGCTATAAATAACCGTTTGTCTGCTTGTGGTAATTCCGGCTTAATTGCTTCGTTTGCTTATGTTGCTAAAATTATTCAATTTGCAGTTGTTCCGTTTACTGCCGTAACTTCTGCACTGGCACCTATTGTTGGTTATAATGGTTCGGCAGGCAATTATAAACGTGTTAATAATGTAATGAAGTATGCATTTACGGTTAGTTATTTGGTTGCATTGTGTGAAATTATAATTTCATTTTTGCTATCAAATAAGTTAATGCAAATTTTTACTAAAGATATTTCAATTATTAGCTATGGTTGTGATATATTAAAAATATTGTGCCCATCTGTTTTGTTTATTCCGTTTATTTTAATTGTTGGGGCATATTTTCAGGCTTTGGCAAATAAAAAGCAGTCGTTGATTATTAATTTATTTCTTATTTTGTTTATAGTTGTATTCGTTTTTATTTTTTCAAAATTTAATTTAATGTGGTGGGGTGTGGCAGTAGGCAGTTTTGCTTCTTTTGTTTTTACCCTTGCTATATTTTTAAAGAAAAAAGAGGTTGCATCAGCAACCTCTTAATTTTTTATTTAATTCTTTTTTGAACGTATTGGTCAATTAAATCAACAGTATTGTCATAACCTATTTTTGAGGTGTTTATTGTTAAATCGTAATATCTTGAGTCGCCCCATTTTTCTTTTGAGTAGTAATTATGATATGTTTTTCTGCGTTTGTTGAATTTAATTACAGCTTTTTCGGCTGTTTGCTCATCCAAATTTTCGATTTTTGCAATTCTTTCAATTTTTTGCGGCATATCGCCGGTAATGAAAATTCTTATAAGATTTGGGTAATCACGCAAAACATAGCTTCCGCAACGGCCTAAAACTATAAATGATTCGCCGTTTTCTGCTTGTTTTTTTAAATAATCAAATTGCATTTGCGCAATTACGTCTTCAGGGGAATTGCTGAAATCGTTTACGGTTCTGGAAAGAAAAATGTTTCTTGCTTTTTCATCGTATTTTTTAAACTGTTCAAAGTTGCCGTTTTTTTCTTTTGAAACAATTTCAATTAAATTGCTGTCATAAAGTTTAATTCCGTATTTCTTTGCAAGTTCGCTTGCAATAACACGGCCACCTGAACCGTATTCTCTTGCCAAAGCAATAATAAGTTGTTTTTCCATGTGCTAATAACCTCCTTTGTTTAATAAGGTTAGAAATATCTGAATTTAATAACTGCCATTGCAATTATCAAAACAATCATAGTTGCCGGAATTGCCGTTTTACAATATTTGCCCCATCCCACAGGATGACCTGCTTTTGAAATAACCGATGTACCCACAACGTTTGCCGAAGCACCTATAGGCGTTGCGCTTCCGCCTATATCAGTACCGATTGAAAGGGCATAGGCAAGTACGTCAAGTCCTGCCCCCGGTGTTGTTGCCGCAAGGCTTTTAATAACCGGTACCATTGTTGCTGCAAAGGGAATATTGTCAACAAATGCACTTGCAACTGCCGAAATCCACATAATAATAAGAACCATAACAAGTATGTTTCCGCCGCAAATTTTTTCAATAAATCCGGCAATGGCTTCAAGCACGCCTGTTTGTTCAAGTCCGCCTACAACAATAAATAATCCTATGAAGAATAATAAAGTTTTGTAGTCAACTTTTTTAAGAATGAATTTAATGTCCTTAATTGAAGTGATTAATGTAATTGCGGCTATTGCAACGCCGATAAATGCAACTGTTAATCCTGTTTGTGCATGTGTTACAAGAAGCACAATGGCACAAATAAAAATTATTGTGCTAATAATAAAATCTTTCCTGTTTTCAATAGCATCCTTTGGATTTGGAAAAGTTGCAGGGTCAATTTTTTCTTTACTGTTTGCAGTAAGTTCTTTTTTGAATGCAAAAAAGAAAAATATAATAATTGCAATAAGTGAAAGACCGGCAATCAATCCTGTGTTTGTTAAAAAGTCTGCAAAGCTGTAACTGAGAGCTGTGCCTATAATAATGTTTGGTGGGTCACCGCACATTGTTGCCGAACCGCCTAAGTTTGCACAGAATATTTCTGCCAAAACCATAGGTACCGGGCTGAATTTTAATAATTGTGAAAGTTCTACGGTTACTGCGGCAAGGAAAAGAATAACCGTAATACTGTCAATGAACATTGAAAGCAGTGCGCTCATAATCATAAACGTAACTAAAATCGGCATAACTTTATATTTAACCGCTTTTGCAATGGTAAGGCACAGCCAACGGAAAAATCCTGCTTTTGCCATACCCTCAACCATAACCATCATACCTGCAATGAAAATAATCGTTGCCCAGTTAATACCTGTCGAGCTTTCGCTTTCTTGCCCCGAAGTGTGCCAAAATTCGGCGGTGAAAATGCTTTTTATGTTCAGCGTTTCCATAATTGCCTGTGGGCTTCTCATGCATATACCGAAAACTATAACTATTGTTGCAAGTCCGCAGCCTAAAGTTATCCAATGCCTTGGAATTTTGTCAATTATAATAAGCGCAAACATAAGCACAAATATTGCTATTGCAATTATTTCTGCAACCATTTTTTTACCTCTTTTCTGTGTGAATAATTAATTACAGAATTTATTATAGTCGTTGATCTTAAAAATTCAAGTTGTTTTTAACTTAGTTTTACATTTCCTGTAATTCCGTTAATTTGAATTAAGTCTGTGTCTGTTAAATCTTCAAGTTTAATGGCTTTTAAGTTTTCAAGTAATTGTTCTTTTGAATGTACTCCGATAAGTACGGATGTAATTTCTTTTTTTGACAAAAGCCACTTTACTGCCATTTGTGAAAGGGTCATTCCTTTTTTGTGTGCCATGTCGGCAAGCTGTTTAATTTGGTATGCTTTGTTTTCATTGTAGTTTAATTTTTCTTCAAGTGCTTTGTTATTGTAAAGTCTTGAATTTTCGGGAATACCGTTTGCATATTTATCTGAAAGAAGTCCTTGCGCAAGAGGGGAAAATGCTATAATTCCTTTTCTTTTGCTTTTTGCCTCGGAAATTAAAGAATTTTGTTCAATTGTTCTGTCTAAAATAGAATATCTGTTTTGATTTATTATAAACGGCACATTGTAGTCATCGCATTTGTGGTGCATTTTGTGCATTGTATGTCCATCGTAATTGCTTATACCGACATAGAGGGCTTTGCCTTGCCTTACTATATCACTAAGGCATAATGCCGTTTCTTTAAGCGGAGTTTCCGGCGTCATACAGTGATGATAAAATATATCAAAATATTCAAGACCCGTGCGTTTAAGGCTTTGATCTATTGATGCCGTTAAATATTTTCTTGAACCGCCTCTGCCGCCGTAAGGACCGTTCCACATTTCATAGCCTGCTTTTGAACTTATAATAAGTTCATCTCGATATGGCTTTAAATTTTCTTTAAATATTTTGCCAAAGTTAATTTCCGCTCTTCCGGGTTCGGGTCCGTAATTGTTTGCCAAATCGAAATGTGTTATTCCGTTGTCAAAAGCGGTAAGTATAATATCTTTCATAACTTCATAATCGTCATTAATACCGAAGTTTTGCCATAAACCTATTGAAATGGCAGGCAGTTGTAATCCGCTTTCACCGCAAAAATTATATGTCATGTTATTATATCTGTTTTCATTGGCAGTGTACATTTTGCTTCCTCCAAACAGTGCTGAAAGTATATTTTATAAACTAATTATACAACAAAAACAGCGGCAGGGTAAACCCCTAAACCGCTGTTTTTATTATTTTTTATTTAATTGAAGTTTGATTTTTAAATCAGCCGTTTTGCTGTTTAGCCACAAAGTAAAATTCAACACCGTTTGCTTTGTTTTTAAATCCGTACTTAAACTTATGCAGTTTAAGTATTTTAGCCGTAACAGCCAATCCTATACCGCCGGAATCCTTCACATTTTTTCTGCTTTCATCACCTTTATAAAGCATTTTCCACATGTTTTTTTGCTCGCTTTTATTAATGTTTTTGCCGTAATTGAAAACAGAAAATTTAATGTGCTTGCCGTCTTTCTTTATGCTTACTGTTATTTGTGTGTTTTCGTTTGCAAATTTAACTGCATTAGAAAGGTAATTGTCAATCGCTAAGGCAATGAATTTTTCGTCGCCGTAAATTATACAGTCTTTATCAAAGTCTTTTTTAAAGGCAATTCCTTTGGTTGATGCAGACGGCGCATATTTTTTGATTTCTGCCTCTGCTGTTTCATTAAGGTTTACAGGCTTTTTGTTTATTTTGCTTGTAGAGCTTAGTTTGTTGTATTGAAGCAAGCTGCCTATAAGATTGTTCATACGAATAGACTCTTCATAAATTGACTTAATGTAATCACTTTTATTTTCAGGGTTAATATTTTCCATTAAAAGTTCACACCTGTTTTGAATAACTGCAAGGGGAGTTTTCAACTCGTGTGCCGCCGCACCGGAAAAAGCATATTGCGCTTCTTTAAATTCCTGCTTTTTCAGTAAATCGTTTGTAACCGCAACGGCTATTGCTTCAAGAATAACAAACACAGCCGTTAAACTTTTAATATTTGTTTTAAACTCTGCTGAATTAAGTGCATATTTTTGAACAGAAACAGATAAGCAAGAATAATACGCATATGTTTTTCCTTCACGTGTGCTGAAGTAATTATTTGCTGTGTAAGTGTATCTGCCGTCTGTTTTTTCATCGATGTTGCTGTTAACGTCGTATTCGTCTGCGTTTGAAATGTCTTCGGCTTTTATTTGACTTAAAATATTGTCTTCATATTCAAGGTCATCGTCGGCATTTTCGGTTTTTATAAAATTCCAAGTAACCTGTAAATAATCGCTTGGCAGTTTAACGGTGTATTCGGGAATTTCATTTGTAAAAACAATTTCAGCCGTATCTTTGGCATAAGGTTCGTATTCTTTGTAAACAAGCTTAACGGGTATAACCTTGCCGTCTTTCAAATTAAATTGAAAATTTGAATAATTGCCGTATTTTGCCTCTGCATCTTTTATTTGTTGTTTCAGTTCCGGCGTCAAATATTCGTCTAAAAAACAGTAATAGGGTTTATTAAGTGTTCCAAAATGAAAATATATAACGCTTTGGGACTTCATAACAAAATTGCCTTTTTCGTCGTAAATATATACTTTCGACGGAAAATATGTTATGTTTGTAAATTCTGCGGCAAAATGTTCGGCGCTTTCATACGGCGGATCATCCGGGTCATATGTGGGCTCAAATTCCAATGATTGAATGTCATTAAACAATAATTCTTGTATTTGCTTTTTTTCGTTTGAATACATAAAAATTCCAAATCCGAAATAGATTAAAAGAATTATTGCCGTAACAAACGTAAAAACTTTGCTCTTTTTTGTCATAATCACACCTCCTGAAAGGAGTAGCCGGTGTTAATTATTGTTTTAATACAGCTTGATTTATCTCCAAGGGCTTTTCTGATCCTTTTGATGTGAGTGTCTACCACACGAAAATCCCCGTCAAAATCATAGCCCCAGGCATAAGTTAAAATCAAATCTCTGTTTAAAACAATGTTTTTGTTTTCAATCAAGTAGTAAAGAATTTTAAAATCCTTTGATGAAAGAGTAATTTCTTTTTCGTTTGCAAAAACTTTTTTGTTGTTTAAATCCATTGTAATTCCGCAGCAGGTTATTTTGTTCTCCTTGTCTATACCTTTGCAGCGTTTTATAAGCGTATTTGCTTTTTGATAAAGTACAGACAGGGGAAACGGCTTAACAACGTAATCATCACAACCGTATTCAAAGCCTTTAAGAAAATCTTTTTCATCGCTCATTGCTGTTAAAAACAGAATGGGCAGGTTGCTTGATTTTCTAATGATTTTGCAAACTTCAAAACCGTTTAGCACGGGCATCATAATGTCCAAAATTACCAAATCAAATTCGTTTTCTTCAAACTTATTTAAAGCGTCTTTCCCGTCAACGGCCGTTTCAACGAAAAATCCTTTTGCTTTAAGGTAATCTCTAATGCTTTCTCTTATTCCTTTTTCATCATCAGTAACTAAAACTGAAAACATTGTGCCACTCCCTTTCATTTGCATAATATATCCGCCGTTTGTACTTTGTGTGTCAAAAATAAAATAAAACGGGTACATTACAAAAAAATGCAATGCACCCGTTTTGCTTGCTTAATGCTTGTGTGTAAATTAAGCAACCAAGTCATAATCTGAAACTTTAATTCCTTTTAATTCATTGTTTCTTCTGTTAATTCGCTCATTGTGCCTTTTGGAATATTCGCTGTTTTTTTTCTCATTGTCTTTTTTTGATTCTTTTTTAAAGCTTACAATCAAAAGAATGGCAAAATAGGTTATAATTTCAGCTGCAAGTAAAAATCTCATTTGTGTTCCCGAAAGCATTGTAAAAATACGAAAAGGAACTACCATAAGAAAAAAGCCAATGCCAAGAGC
>CAKSWS010000054.1 GCA_934512155.1 uncultured Eubacterium sp.
CGTTTGAGGGGCGTGTGGGGCGACTCGTACGGGTTCAAGTCCCGTCTCTCGCACCAGGAGTAGCTATTTCCATTTGGATTTAGCTACTTTTTTTATTATATTTATTGCTTGAGGGTGATTTTTTGAATTTAATAACACCTGTGTTTTATAAGAATTTTAAGTGTATAGCCGGTGCTTGTCCGGATTCCTGTTGTCAAGGCTGGGAAGTAGATGCCGACAGTGAATCTCTAAAATATTACGAAACGCTGACAGGGGATATTTCTGACAGAATTAAAAATGTTCTTGATAAAGATGAATTTGGAAATACTGTTTTTAGGTTAACAAGTAAAAAAAGATGTCCTTTTTTAAATAGTGAAAATCTTTGTGATATGCATATTGTAATCGGTGGTGAACATACGCCTTTTACTTGCCGAACTTTTCCTCGTTTTATTAATTACTATGGCTCAAATAAAGAAATGGGTATTTCTTTTTCTTGCCCTGTTGCTGCTGAAATGATGTGGAATTTTAAAGATGATTTTACTTTTGATGCCGTACAAATAGACGAACCGCCTCAGCTTAATGATATTGATGGTATGTTGTATTTAAAATTAATTGATGCAAGAAAAAAATCGTATAATATTATAATTGATAAATCTGTTGATATAAAAATTCGTTTGCTTAAACTTCTTGAAAATGCAGTTCTTTTACAAAATGAAATAGAGCCTTATACAGACGGTTTTGATAATATTTCCTTTAAAGAAGCGTTTACTAACCCTGAGGTTATAAATAATGAGTGGGTTCAAAAAGTGAATAGTTCTCAATTCATTCCTGATATTAAAAATAATAAATCTAATGAAAATATTGCTATGTATTTTTTGTTTAGATATTTTTTAACGGCTGTTTACGATTATGATGTTCTTTCAAAAATTAAAATGGCAATTATCGGCACTTTGATTCCCGGATTTTTCGGTGAGGATGATTGGACAATTCATCTTTGGAGTAAGGAAACCGAACACAGTGATGTTAACATGAATAGGTATAATAATATTTTAAAAAGTGCCGATTGTTTTTCTGTTAAAAATTTAAAAAATATATTAAAAAAAGGAGAGTAATTACTCTCCTTTTTCTTTATAATTTTGACGCTTCGTAAGCAACACCCATTAAACCGGCATCATTTCCCAATTTTGTTTTAACTATATTTACTTTTCTGAAATTATCCATTAACTGTTTGTAAATTTTTCTGTCAATTAAATCAATAATGTAGTCCTCGTTTAATATTCCGCCACCTAAAACAATAAGTGGGGGATTGAAGCTGTATATTAAACTGATTAATCCAAGTATTATTTCATCAATCCATGAATCAATTACATGGCGAATTTCAATATTATTAAAATTATCTTCGCTGAATATTTCGAATCCGTTTAGTTTTTTGCCTGTAACTTTTTCAACTGCGTTAACAAGTGCTTTAGCTGAGGCATACTGTTCAAAGCAACCCTCTCCGCCGCAGGTACATGCTCTGCCTCCGGCATGGGTTATAATATGTCCAAATTCGCCGGCAGATGAGTCTGCACCTTTGTAAAGTTTATTGTTAAGATAAATTGCACCGCCGATTCCGGTACCAAACGTTAACTCAATAAAATCGCTTGCATTTTTTGCAGCACCGAATTTTGCTTCACCAATAGCGGCAGCATTAACATCGTTTTCAACAAATGTTTTAATTCCGGTTTTTGATTCAATAATTTTTTTAACCATCATTCCCGTGTAATACGGAATATTGTCTGTAGAATAAACAACTATTCCGTTTTCTGAATCAACCTGACCTGCCGTACTTATTGCAACTCTGTCTATATTATTATACGACTCAATAATTTCGATTACCTTATTAATTATGTGCTGACCGCCTTGCTTGGCGTCCGTAGGAATCGATTTTTTGTCTGATAATTCAAAGTTTTCATTACATATAGCGTATTTTATATTTGTTCCGCCTATATCAAAAGTTAAAATTTGCATATTTTCAACTCCTAAATTCTCTTAATAACTAAATTATATCAACAGGGTATTTGAATTTCAATATTTATTGAAAAAAAGTTTGTTTTATGTTAGTATATAATAAAATCAATGATTAAAGACGGAGAATATGAAATGTCAGAAGAATTAGAACAAAAATTAGACAGTCCTTTGGTTGTTCATAAACCTAATGATGCTTCATTTCAAGACAGTACAAATGAAGTTTATGTAAATATTACACATATTGAAGAAGATTCTGCTACTCTTGAAAGGCACAGATTTAAAAAAGTTAAGAAAAAGAAAAAGTTTCCTTACGGTGTTATTATTATTGTAGTTATAGTTGCAGTTGTAGCCGCACTTTACTATAAAGGTATTATCCCTAATTTTATTAAAAAAGAAAGTACAACTGCCGCAGATAATGATATTTCACAGACTGTTACCGAAGCTAATAAGTTTGAAGGAATTATCACTGTAAAAGGAACATATTTGTTTTACGAAGGTCAAGAAATCAGTGGTTCTGAAGCATTAATTGATAAGATTAAATATCTTGATACTTCTAAAAAATTTATTGTTCAAGATGAAAACGCAGACAGCATATTTTTAAACAATGAAATTTTGCCTGTTTTGACAGAATACGGCATAAATTATGAAGTTAAACATATTATTTCAAGCGGTTTGATGAGTGCTGAAGAAACAACGGCATCTACAACTGCTGTTCCTTCAGAAACAACAACTCAGCCTACAAATGAAAATATTGATTTGGAATAATATTATGAATTTTGAATTGCTTAACCATATTGATTTAAATGAATATTTAGTAAAAGAAATTACTGACCTCGCCGATAATGACGAGGTCGGTATTTTGCATTGCAGAGATTTATTACTTAATGGTGATTTAAACAAGTTGGCTAAAAAATCTTCCGTAATGAAGCTTGCCGCTACACTTAAAGCTGCAGAAATTACACATAAAAAATATATAAAAAAACAAATAAGTGATGAAATATTTTATAATACATTCAGCGACATAAAAATTTGGTGTGAAAATTGCAATAATAAAGGGCTGGAAAACATTAATTGGCTGAAAAATCATATAAATTTTGAGTTGTTTAAAATCGGCAGACTTCAGTATCAATTATTTAAATTGAATAACCCTCGTTTGAATTATAATAAACTTCCCGTATCTTACGGCGAAAACGTAATTTATGTGCATATTCCTCAAGGAGAAAAATTAGATTATAACGCTTGCTTAAATTCATTATCTCTTTCAGATATTTTTTTTAATAAATACTTTTCCGAATTTAATTATAATTATTATTTCTGTGAAAGTTGGCTTTTGTTTGATGGTAATAAATTTTTTATGGATAAAGATTCAAATATATTAAAATTTGCAGGTTTATTTAATGTTCATTATTCCATAAATGATGAAAAACAGGAATTTGAAAGAATATTCGGCTTTGATAAAAACATACGTAAAATTGAAAGATGCAGGCGTCTTTATAAAAATAAAAGCGATATAAACAGGTTACCCGAGTTTACATCGCTTCAAAAAAATGCAAAAGAATATTTGATTAATAACGGCAGATTTGGTGAGGGAATAGGAACAATTCCAAAATCAAAGTATATTAAATAATTTTATTGTATTCGCCTACTGCCAATTCATCACAGCGTTCATTGTATTTGTGTCCGTTATGACCCTTTACCCAAACAAACTCAACGTTGTGTTTACCTAAAACATCTAAAAGTTGTTCCCACAGATCAACATTTAAGGCAGGCTTTTTGTCTGCCTTTTTCCATCCGTTTTTTTTCCAAGAATATACCCAACACTTATTAATAGCATCGCAAACATATTTTGAATCAGTTGTAAGAGTTACATTACATGGTTCTTTAAGGCATTTAAGTGCTTCAATAACTGCTGTTAGTTCCATTCTGTTGTTTGTGGTTTCTTTTTCACCACCGCTTATTTCTTTTTCGGTACCTTTGTAAACAAGAACTGCTGCCCAACCGCCTTTGCCAGGGTTTCCGCTGCAAGCACCGTCTGTATAAATTTCTACATGTTTCATAATCATTACCTCAATGCGGTATATTTTATCATTATTTAGGGTAATAATCAATATAGTCAAATTATTTCTGTTCAACTTGACTTTTGCATAATTATAATATAATATATATTTACTTTTATTGTTCGGAAAAAATAATTAATTAAGGAGATAAATTTAATGGCAAAACAGAATATCCAACGTGATAAGGTCGCTGACGGAAAACGGAATTCCAAAAAGCGCTACTATACTTATCGCAAGGTAAATAAAAGGCAAACTTTAAAAGCACCACGGGAAGTTGAGTCTGTTAAAGTTTCATTTTTAGGCGGTATGAATGAAATCGGAAAAAATATGACCGTTTATGAGTATAAAAATGATATGTTTATTGTTGATTGCGGTCTTGCTTTTCCGGGTGCAGAATTACCCGGTGTAGATTTGGTTATACCGGATTTTACTTATATTGAGGATAATATCAGTAAAATCAGAGGTTTAATAGTAACTCATGGTCACGAGGACCATATAGGCGGTATTGCGTACCTTTTGAAAAAATACAATATTCCGATTTATGCAACTAAGCTTACCATTGGATTAATTAAAGGCAAATTGCAAGAACATAATTTACTTTCAGGAGCAAAACTTGTTGAAGTAAATCCCAGAGATAATATTACATTAGGTTCTTTTAATATTGAGCTTATTCACGTTAATCATTCAATTCCTGATGCTGTTGGTTTGGCAATAAGATGCCCTGCCGGTGTTATTATTCACACAGGGGACTTTAAGATTGATACAACCCCTGTTGACGGTGATATGATTGATTTAAACAGATTTGCAGACTATGGTAAAAAAGGTGTACTTGCTCTGTTTCAGGATTCTACAAACGCTGAACGTCCGGGATACACCATGAGTGAACGAACAGTTGGCGAATCATTTGAAAATTTATTCAGAAAGGCCGGCAAAAGAAGAATTGTTGTTGCCACGTTTGCTTCAAATATTCACAGGGTTCAGCAAATTATTGATGTTGCAAAACAGTTAAAAAGAAAAGTTGCCGTTCTTGGCAGAAGCCTTGAAAATCTTGTTCAGGTTGGAGAAGAATTAGGTTATTTGAATGTTCCTAAAAATTTGTTGATAAAGATTGAAGAAATCAATAGTTATCCGGATGACAAGCTTGTTATTATAACAACAGGTTCTCAAGGTGAACCAATGAGTGCATTAACAAAAATGGCTTTCGGTGAGCACAGAAAAGTAAGTGTTACACCAAATGATTATGTAATTATTTCGGCTACTCCTATTCCGGGTAATGAAAAGATGGTTGGAAATGTTGTTAATGAGCTTATGAAGCGTGGAATTGAAGTTATTTATGAAAAAATGTACGAAGTTCATGTTTCAGGTCACGCTTGTCAAGAAGAATTAAAATTAATGATGGGAATCGTTAAGCCTAAATATTTTATTCCTGTTCACGGTGAGCAGAAGCATTTGCAAAAACACGCAATGCTTGCTGAAGCTATGGGAATTAGGAAGAAAGACATTTATATTGGAAGTATAGGTAAAAGTATTGAAATAAGTGAAAATGGTATTAAAGAGCTTGCAGATGTTCCAAGCGGCGAAGTTTATGTTGACGGTTTGGGCGTAGGTGATGTCGGAAATATCGTTCTTAACGACAGAAAAAGATTGTCTGAAGATGGCTTAATTATAGTTGTTGCAACAATAGATACTGCTTCAGGTGCTGTTATCAGCGGTCCGGACATCGTAAGTCGTGGTTTTGTATATGTTCGTGAAAGCGAAGAATTGATGAATTCTGCCCGTGATTTGGCATGTCATGTTATTGACGAAACGTATGACAGCAGATATCATGATTGGAATTCCGTTAAAACAAAATTACGTGATGAATTATCGCATTTAATGTATGAAAAAACAAAACGTACTCCAATGGTTCTTCCGATTTTAATGGAAATTTAACTTTAACTGAAAGGTGATAAATATGAAAGTTATTTTAAAACAAGATGTTAAAGCTCTCGGTAAAAAAGGTGAGCTTGTTAATGCGTCTGACGGATACGCAAGAAATTTCCTTATTCCGAAAGGATTGGCAACTGAAGCTAATTCTTCGGCAATGAATGATTTTAATAACAAAGAATCAGCAAAAAAATTTCATAAAGCAGAAGAAATAAAAGAAGCAAAAGAAGATGCTGCAAAAATCGAGGGTAAAACATTTAAACTCTCTGCAAAAGCAGGTGCAAACGGAAAGTTATTCGGATCTGTAACTTCTAAAGATATTTCCGAGCAAATAAAAAAGGATTTAAATTTAGATATTGATAAAAGAAAAATCAATATTAAAGATATTAAGCAGTTTGGTACTTATGAAGCAGAGGTTAAAATTTATCAAGGTATAAGTGCTAAAATTTTTGTTCAGGTCAATGAAGCATAACTTTTTTTAGATAGACGGTGATTATTATGGCAGATGTAAACAGTTCAAATTCAATAACTCTTCCTTACAGTTTAGAAGCTGAACAGGCTGTTTTAGGCAGTGTTCTTATTGACCCTGATTGCATGGAAGATGTTGTAAATATTATTAAACAAGAGTATTTTTATCTGCCTCAGCATCGTGTTATTTTTTCTTCAATGATGACTATGTATTCCGGCTCTAAAGCTAAAATCGACCCGGTAGTAATTGCAGATGTTCTTGCAAAGGAGGGTCAATATGATGTTTCCGGAGGCAGAGAATATCTTGTTGCTTTAAGAGACAGTGTTCCGTCAACGGCAAATGTTGAAACCTACGCTAAAATCGTTGAAGAACAATATTTTTTACGTTCACTAATTGTTACTTCCCAGGAAATTATTGAGTCTGCATCCGGCGGCGGTGTAGATGCAAGTTTACTTCTTGATTCTGCCGAACAAAAAATTTATGATATTCGACAGGGCAGAGATGTAAGCGGTCCCAAAAAAGTTTCCGACGTTATTATAAACGGCGTGTATGACAGACTTTATAAATTAACCGGAGAAGATAAAGAACAGTTTAAAGCAATTCCGTCAGGTTTCGGAATGCTTGATAAATACATAACCGGTTTAAATAAATCAGACTTTATTTTAATCGGTGCCCGCCCTGCAATGGGTAAAACTTCTTTTGCGTTAAACCTTGCTCAAAATGTAACAATGATGGCTAAAAAGAAATGCATCTTCTTTAGTCTTGAAATGACTAAAGAGCAACTTGCAGAAAGATTGCTTGCCGCAAGAGCAGGTGTCCCGAGCCAAAAACTTAGAACAGGCGAGCTTTCTGATGATGAG
>CAKSWS010000055.1 GCA_934512155.1 uncultured Eubacterium sp.
GAGAGAAAGAGCTGATAAATCGAAATTGCAAAAAATCTTTTTTGTCATATAAAGCACACGACGGAATCCGTCTGCCCTGAAAATAAGCATACCATAATTTACAACAACAAATGTTCTTGCAATTTGAAACAAATGATATGGCTTTGAATTTCTGTTAATTTTAAGTTTGCCGCAAATCTTTGAAAAAACAGGTTCAAGGAACAAACCTAACATCATTAAGAAATAATAATACAAGCCGTAAATGATATATTTTATACCGGAGCCGTGCCAAAAACCGTTTGAAAACCAAACAAAGAAAAGAGCAACGGCAGTTGGAATAAGATTGGCATAATAAGGATTAAATTTTTTTCTTGCCGCTTTTGTTAAATTCATAAACGGCTTGGAAAGAGAAATGGGATAAAAAATATAATCACGAAGCCAAGTACCAAGACTGATGTGCCACCTTTGCCAAAATTCGTTAATAGTTTTTGCAAAGAACGGACGGGTAAAGTTTTCAGGCATTTTAATACCCATCATTTCACCCAAACCACACACAACATCCATAATGCCGGAAAATTCGCTGTAAAGCTGAAGAGTATAACACAAAGTACCGAGAATAATAATTGTGCCGCCGTGTTTTTCAGGGTGATTATATACAGCGTCTACAAGAATAGCAACCCTGTCTGCTACAACAATTTTTTTGAAAAGACCCCAAAAAACACGCCAAATGCCTTTAACAAGATTGTCATAATCAAAATCTTTACCATCTATAAGCTGAGTGCCTAATTGGTCATAGCGTGCAACCGGTCCCTCAACAACCGTTAGCATAAACGAAAGATAAAGTGTGGTTTTTAAAGGATTTTTACAAGCAGTATACCTGCCCCTGTAAACATCTGTAATATAACTTACAGCCTGCAATGTATAAAAAGATATACCCATAGGCTGAATAATATTAAGCCCTTCTAAATTAGTTTTAAACACAGCATTTAAAACATTTGCGGCGAAGCCTGTGTATTTTGACAAAAACAAAATGCCGATATTCAGCACAACACCCACAGCAAGAACGCTTAATTTATAATTTTTATATTTTGCCTTTAATGCTTTGCGGCTTGCAATATCAAGCCCTTTTCGCTTTGATTTAAAATCATCGTTTAAACGTTGAAGCACAATACCGTCAAGCCAAATAATAAGGGATGATAAAAGCAAAAACAGCACATGCCCTCTTACTGCCACGGTATAAAACGCAAAAGAACCTAAAAGCAAAACGCACCATTTATATTTTTTCGGCATAAAAGTGTAAACCAAAAACGTTATGCCGAAATACAAAATAAAAAATGTGAACGAGGTATATGTCATTAATCAGTCCTCTTCTGCCAATCTTTCAATCATTGCCATAATCGAAGCAGGAGTTTCAAAGTTTTCCGGGATAATATCTACTGCCGTAATATCAACGGCAAACTCATCGGAAAGTTCGGCAACAAGTGAAATCATTCCCAAACTGTCAAAAATTTTATCATCAATAAGTCTTGTATTTTCGTTAAATTCTACGCCCGGTTTTAAATTTTCCAAAATTTCAATAAGTTGTTCCATAGTTTTCACCTTTCTGCCTGAATATTAATTAAGCGGTGCAGGCACACTGCAAAAATGTTAATTTATTTGATTTTTTAAATTTTTTCTGTCTATTTTACCATTTTGATTGTGAGGCATTTGTTTTAATTTAACAAACCTGTCCGGCATAAAATATGATGGAAGTTTTGAAGCAATTTGATTTCTGACAGCAGTATCATCAACTTTTCTGCCGCAGTAAAACAAAATAATTTTATCTGCCTTATCATCAAAAACGCAGGCATTTTCATCTATATTTTCAAGAGAGCTTACAGCGGTTTCAATTTCGCCCAATTCAATCCTGTAACCTGAACGCTTTATTTGAAAATCTTTGCGTGTAATATACATTATTTCGCCGTTTTCATTTTCACGAACAAGATCGCCTGTTTTATAAACCATCTCGGGATAAGCGTTATTAAGCGGATTTTGAACAAAAGCAAGTTTTGTTTTTTCAGGATTGTTATAATAACCGTTTGCAAGAAATGAACCCCTTACAAAAAGTTCGCCCTCTTCGCCGGGTTGTGCCAATTCATTTTTATCATTAACTATCATAACATCACAATTATTGCAGTGAGTACCTATAGGCAAAGGTTCATCATCGCTAAACTGCCTGTTAACAACATAATAAGTACATATATCCGTTGTTTCGGTAGGACCGTATAAATTTGCGTAAACAATATTTGAATCAAGGTTATTAATCCAATAATTAAGCTGTTTTGTAGGCATAACCTCACCGGCAAAAAGAACTGTTTTTAAATAGAGAGGTTTTGCAAACTTAAAAAGTTTCAAATTTGCAACAATAGACATTGCCGAAGGAACCCAATAAATTGTGTTTACTTTATTATCGTTTAAAAACTCTATTAATTTAATAGGAAATGTAAAAAACGCTTTTGGAATAATCACAAGCGTTGCACCTGTTCGCAAAGTAGAAAAAACATCTGTAACCGACATTGAAAAATAAAAAGGTGTTTGATTTCCGAAAACAGTTTCGCTGTTAATATTAAAAGTATCACACGCCCATTTTGAATAAGCCAAAACGCTTTTATGGCTTACAACAGCACCCTTCGGAACACCCGTTGAGCCGGATGTGAAAAGGGCATAAAGAGGGTCGGTATCTATTTGGCAGTTTCTTACCACTGTTAAAAATTCATTATCAACAGCATTATTTTCAATCTCGTCTATTATAAATGTTTTTCCGTTAAAATCAAGACTTGATGCTGTTTCAATATGCTTATTGTCTGTTACAACGGCAACAGGTTTTAAAGTTTCAAAAATAGCATTTATTCTCGGAGCCGGCATTTCACTGTCTATAACTACATAAAAATTACCGCTGTAAACAATGCCGAACATAGCAGTTAAAACGTTTACACCTTTATCCAAATAAATTGCAACCGGTCTGTTTTTTGTGCCAAGATTTTTTAAGGCACTGCCTACACTTTTTGATTTTTGAAGCAATTCGCTGTAAGTAAGTGCTTTTTCAACATCTTTATATGCTGTTTTATTGCCGAATTTTTCAGCATTCATTTCCAATAATTCAAGAATATTTTTCATAAAAACTCCAAACTGTATTACTTGCATTAATACACCTTGCTAATATTAACACACATTTATTAATAAAGTCAACACATATATTAAAATCGATGAATATAAATATAATGTTAACAAAAAGGAAAAAACCAATAAAAAAGCCAAGGCAAAACGCCTTGGCAATATAATTATTTAACCATATCGTAAAGAATATTAACACAATTATCGGTGCCGAGGGAAGTACTGTTAAGGCAAATATCGTAATTTTGTGATTTACCCCACTGTCTGTCGGTATAATAATTATAATTAACTCTTCTTCTTTTATCCGTATCCTTGATTAAACGACGGGCTTCTTTTTCGCCGATATTTTTATATTTCATAACCCTAACAACTTTATCCTCAATATTTCCATGAACAAAAACGTTAAGGCAATCTGTTCTTTCGCTTAAAATATAATCGGCACATCTGCCGACAATTACGCAAGGACCTTTTTCGGCAAGTTCCAAAATAAGCTTTCGCTGAACAGAATAAACATAATCTTCAAGTGAAGAACCACTGTAATCTCTTGTTACAAGGCTATAGGAAAAGATGCTTTTAAACGGTGAATATTCCCCCGCCTGCTGAACAAAATCTTCGGCAAACCCGGTTTCTTCGGCAACCTTGGAAATTATTTGACTGTCATAAAAAGAAACATTAAGTTTTTTGGCAAGTTCTTCACCGATATACCTGCCGCCGCTGCCAAGCTCACGACTGATTGTTATAACATTATATTTCATAAATCATCCCTCCAAGGATTTTATTTGCTTTTTGTAAACGTTTTTCATAAGAATCAATGCTGCCAAAAAAGCAACAACCTCTGAAATATCGAAGGAAAACCACATTAGTCGCACATTGGCTGCATTACTTAATGCCGCACTTAAAAACAGCATACACAGTGCAACCGGAAGTAATTGGCGAATTAAGGATATAACAAGAGAATGGATGCCGCTGTTAAGAGCCTGAAACACGCCTTGAAGCGCTATGTTTATACCGGCAAAAACAAAACTTGCCGAAATAATGCGAATTGCACTAATGCAAACTTTTTCCGTTTCTCCGGACAGTGAAAACAAGGCGGCAAGTTGAATTGCAAAAGCTTCTGCAAGGAGTGTGCCTGTCAACATTATTACTGCTGTATATATTATACCATATTTAATTCCTTTTGTCATTCTATTTTTATTTTTCATACCGTGATTAAATGAAATAACCGGAGTAATAGCATCACGCATGCCGAATGCGGCAAAAAATACAAACTGCTGAATTTTATAATATAAACCGTAAGCAGTTACGACGCCGTCGCCTATTTTGCCATAAATAATATTAAGTGCATACGTCATAAACGACATAAGTGCCTGAGAAATAATTGCAGGCAAGCCGATTGCATAAATTTCGCCGAAAATTTTAAGAGAAGGTTTTAAATATGCAACACCGTTCTTGATTTCTTTATTATGACGCAAATGAAATATCAAAGATAAGATAAGATAAGATAAGAGATGAAATTTGACCGATTACAGTTGCTGCAGCAGCACCCTTTACCCCCATTTTTTTTAATCCTAACAAACCATAAATCAAAATAGGGTCTAACACAATGTTAACCACAGCGCCTGTTATTTGAGCAACCGTTGAATAAAGCGATTTGCCTGTTGCCTGCAATATTTTTTCAAATGATGAAAAAAACACCATACCAAATGAATAAACGCAACATATTTTTAAATATTCAACCGCCATTTCACATACAAGGCTGTTACTTGTTTGAGAAAGAATGTATGCTTTAACGCCGAAAATGCCAAAAAGCAAAAATAAAACATAAATAATTAAAGACAAGAACATTGAATTGCCCACAACGCAGGCGGCTTTTTGCTTATCACCTCTACCCAAAGATTTAGAAAGCAAAGCATTTGTTCCTACACCTGTTCCGATGGCAACGGCAGCAATAAACATTTGAACAGGAAAAGCAAGCGTTAATGCGTTAAGTGCCGCCTCACCGTTATCTTTCATATTTGAAACAAACGCACTGTCTACAATATTATAAACAGCTTGTAGCATCATAGATAAAATTATGGGTGTGCCTGTTGTAAGGAGCAATTTGCTTATTGGCATTTCAGCCATTTTATTATTAATTTTTTTATTATTCATAACACGCCTTCCTTTTTACAAAAAATAAAAGCGCAAGCCCTATCCGGACTTACGCTTTCGCTACTCGACTGCATTATTTTATCATTTTGACACTTAAAAAGTCAAGAAAAATTTACATCAAATCTGTTATCATATCGGCAAATTCCGTTGGATTATCAACAGAAAGCCCACTGATTAATCTTGCCTGATTGTACAAAAGTTTTGTATATTTTTCAAGTTTTTCTTTATCATTTGCAAACAGATTAAACAAGGTTTCGGCAATTTTATGGTTTGAATTAATTTCAAGCACAAGTTGTGCCTTCATACTGCCGTCTGAACCGGGCATTTGGCTCAAAACACGTGCCATTTCAAGAGAAACATATCCCTCGGCAGACAATGAAACAGCATGATTGCCAATTGAATTTGAAAACTTAACGGCAGACACATCATCGCCCAAGTATTTTTTCATTTCTTCAAGCATTTCTTTAGAATTTTCATTCTTTTCATCAAGTGCTTTTTTATCTTCTTCGCTGTCTAAATTAAGCTCATCTTTACAAATGTTGGCAAAATGCTTGCCGTCATATTCCATAAGCATTTGAATTGCAAATTCATCCACATCATCTGTAAAGCAAAGCACATCGTAACCTTTTGCAACAACAGCCTCTGTTTGAGGAAGAAGCGCAATTTTTTCAGCACTTGCGCCGCAGGCATAATAAATTGTATCTTGACCCTCTGCCATTGCATTTACATATTCTTTAAGGGTTAAATACTTATTTTCCTTAACAGACTTAAACATTAAGAAATCTTTTAAACCATCTTTTTCTGCACCGTAATTTGCATAAATGCCCCATTTAAGCTGAACGCCGAATGTTTTATAAAACTGTTCAAACTTTTCACGGTCGTTATTAAGCATTTTCTTTAATTCGTTTTTAATTTTTTTATCAATAGCCCTTGCAATAATGCGAACCTGATGGTCTTGCTGCAAAGTTTCACGGCTGATATTTAAACTTAAATCTGCAGAATCAACAATACCTTTTACAAAACTAAAATAATCAGGTACCAAATCCGAGCACTTATCCATAATAAGCACACCGTTTGTATACAACTGAAGACCTTTTTCGTATTCCTTTGAATAGAAATCATAAGGTGCCTTTGCCGGAATGTAAATTAAAGCGTCGAAGGTTGCCTGACCTTCTGTTTTTGAATGAATAACCGCAAGAGGGTCTTCGTAATCCATAAACTTATTCTTATAAAATTCGTTATAATCCTCAGGCTTCAACTCACTTTTATTTTTACGCCAAATTGGAACCATTGAATTTAAAGTTTCCGGCTCTGTTACCTCTTTATATTCGCCCTCTTTTTCTTCATCCGGCACGGTGTGCGTCATATCGGTAATAATAGGATAACGAATATAATCGCTATACTTTTTTACAAGGTCGGCAACAGTATAACTTTCAAGGAAACGACTGTAATCCTCATTTTCATTATCCTCTTTGATATAAAGGGTAATAACTGTGCCGGCATTTTTCTTTTCACATTCTTCTATTGTATAACCGTCGGCACCTGTAGAAGTCCATTTATATGCAACATCACTGCCAAAAGCCTTTGAAACAACCTCAACCTTTGAAGCAACCATAAATGATGAATAAAAGCCAACGCCGAACTGACCTATAACTTCAATATCATTTTCTTTTGCCTGCTGATTATCCTGTTTAAAGTTAAGGGAACCTGACTTTGCGATTGTACCCAAATTAGACTCTAACTCTTCGGCAGTCATACCAATACCGTTATCTTCAACCGTAAGCGTTCTGTTTTCTTTATCTGCCGTAATTTGAATCTTAAAATCGGACTTTGAAAGACCGACGCTGTTATCTGTTAAGGATTTAAAATAAAGTTTATCTATAGCGTCGGAAGCA
>CAKSWS010000056.1 GCA_934512155.1 uncultured Eubacterium sp.
GTTACATTATAAATGAACGAACGGTCATTCATTTATGTGGCTGTTGCAGTGATTGGAGATATATTAAATGCAAACAGAAGAACAGCACAATAAAAAGAAAACTGAAATTATGGAAAAATGCTATGAATGTTATGCCGAGCACGGATTAACAGGCACCGGAATTCAAATGCTTGCCGATGCCTGCGGTTGTACCAAGGGGAATTTATATTCATATTTTAAAAATTTAGACGAATTGATTATTGAATCAACAGCTTATTGCATGACAAAGGTTGAGGATGATTTTATGGCAAAGGCTCCGATTGACCCAAAAGATGTTATAAGATTTATAGATGAAATACCTTATTGGACTGCCGAAAAACATGGCAAAAAATACAGGCTTATGTACCAGGTTTACACTCATCCAAAATATATAGAGCAGGGAAAAAAGTTTTTTGAGGGAGTAAATGAGCGATATACGGCATATGCTAAATTGTTGGAGCCTAAAATCGGAATTTCGTATAATATAATAACACCGCTTATATTTATTCTTGTTCGTGCCTGTGTGCATTACGCTATGTTTGAAGATGAATACTATTTAAAATCACAAATGGAGGTGCTTAAACAAAGCGTTATGCTTTTTATTGAAAAATATAAAACCGACAGTAATACTTAATTTTAAAAGGAGATCTGCTATGATTAAACAACATTTTAATGTAAAATCAAAAATTACGGCACTTGTGCTTGTAATAATGCTGATTGTCGGCGCAGTACCTATTCGTGTATCGGCGGCGCAAACATCTGTTAATTATACTTTGATGGAAGGTATGAATTCGGATGCGGACATAAAATTCGTTGAGTTAGGCAACACCGATAAGCAGCTTGCGGTAATGCTTATGGATAATCGTGAAGGACCTAAATACTACAGACGGCTTTATTACAGTATTGCAAGAGACGGAAGTGTTTCAGTTCCCCGTAGTATTAAAGATGACAATACAACGGACTTACAGCCGTTTGTTTATTCTCAAAGCGAAACTTCATCAAAAAATGACATAATCATCACCTGGACGGAAGCGGATAAAGAATTTGAATTAGGCACTCCCACAGACGAAGACGATTTTGAAAAAATGAGAAGAGAAATCGCAAGCTCTATGAGAATAAGCATTGCTGTTATGAACAGTGAAAATCTGAATCTTCCTTTCGGTGCATACAACATAAATGTGGGCAAAAACGATAGCACGGATGAGGATGATAATACAGGTAAAGACGGCAATGTTTGTTATTATAAATCAAGGATAACAAAGCTTGACGGCAAAATTCTCATCACCTGGGCGGTATGCAAGAATGTAGAAAAGAACGACGGCTTCTTTTCCGTTGAGGGAATGTACTATAATCCAACGGATAATACATTCTCCACCGATACGAATAAAAAGGACGATAACGGCAATCTTATCCCCATGTCCTTTGTCAAAAACCGTAACTATATTTCGGATTATTCCGTAGCGAGCATTAACGGTAAAACAGCTGTGCTTTTCCAAGAGGCAACCGATGGTACACGCATATCAAAAGAGATGTATTCCGCCGCTATTGATAAAAAAAGCACTTATCCGTTCACTGTTAAGGAATCGGATAAAAACAGAGATTTGAATTTAGCCGTGTCGGGCTCTGTTACCACTCTTGCTCCGTCAGGTAAATACTCCTCTTTGGTAGAGTCAACTTTGCCGTATCTCAGCTATTATTATAACGGTAATCTTTACACTGTTTCACCTACAAGCAGTACGCCGGAGGGTTGGAGAGCAACTCCTGTTTTAGATGTATCCGAAACGGGGGACACAAAATATTCGTTTATTATAAAGAATAATGTTGTGCAGTATATATCTGCATTAGAATTGACTCCGCTTAAAACGGATAATACACGGCTAACCTATTGCGGAAAGACATATACAAAAACCGAGGACGGAAAATGGATTGATGAGAAAGGCAAAACCGCAGAACTTTATCAGCACGTTGTACGGCTTTATTACAGGGGTGCAGGCGAAAATCAAATGGCCCTTCTTCCGCTTCCTCTTCTTGATACAGGCGAAAACCTTGTTACTTGCATGCCATCGTTTATTATCGACAGCGAAAACAGGCTCGCTACTATATGGGCGCACGGTAAAATAAGAGACGGTTATGTTACTTTGTATTATACAAGATATTCGCAGGATGATTTGTTAAAGGCAAATTATAAAGCGGTTAATGACGCTGTTGCAAAGGCAAATGGTCTTAACGCCGGTGATTATTCAAACTTTTCCATTGTTACAGACGCAATTAACAGCGTTGTTTATGATAAAATGTATACAGAGCAGTCTGTTGTAAACGATTATGCTGTGGCTATTGAAAATGCAATGGGATCATTAATTCTGCGCAGTGCAGATTATACGGAGGTTGATGCTGCTGTTTCAAGAGCAAATGCTTTGGATGAAAATCTGTATAAAAATTTTGATGCCGTTAAGGAGGCAATAAACGCCGTTGACCGAAGCAAAAACTTTAAAGCACAGGCAGAAGTAGACCTTATGGCAAAGGCAATTAATGATTCTGTTGCCGCATTAGTGTATAAGGATGCAGACTACAGCAAGGTTGATGAGGCGATTGCCAAAGCACAAGCATTGAACAGGGATAAATATAAGGATTTTTCTAAAGTTGATGAAGCCGTTAACGCAGTTGTAAGAGGTAAAAATATAACTCAGCAGGCAGAGGTTGATTTAATGGCAAACGGCATTAACGAATCACTTGATGCCCTTGAAAAAAAGACTGTGCAGATAAATGAAAATCCTGAAGTTAAGACGGAAAATAAGTCCGAGCAAAAGTCTGAAACAAACTTAGAACAGCCGGTAAAGGGCAAAGCAAAATCTCCCAACACCGGTTCGCCGGCTTTGGCACTTTATGCCGCACTTGCTTCATCGGCAGTATGTTTGTTGTTTATTAAGAAACGTAAGAACTGAATAATAACAAAACATTGCGGACGGCTGAAAAAGCCGCCCGCTTTTTTGATTGACAGGGAGATTATGTAATTATCTAAAAATTAAAACAGACGATATTTTCACCAAAATGTGCTGGCTTAAATTGCGGTTACGCTGTTACGAAAATTTATACTGTAAAATAAAAATCCGAAACAATTGTTTCGGATTTTTGTTTAAAGATATTTGTTGTTTGCATATAAAGTAAAAGTTATGTTTTCGCCTTGATATTTATATGCAACAGTTTCAATTGCCGTATAATTACTGTAATTATCGGAGCTATAAACGTTTATAATAAAATCGTAATCGCTGTTATTAATTTCGTTTTGATAATGTTCAATCATATCCGGGAAAGGGCAATTTAACATTGAAACATATTTGTAATTTTCAAAACAGTTCATATATTTAAAAAAAGGTGCGGCGTCTATACAATTTCCGTAAATTTTAGGGTTGCTTATATTATAGCTGTTAACAGTTTGTGAAAATTTATAATAGGGTGTGCTTTCTTCCTTTTCACCTAAATAATTTATTGTGCTTGATGAAGTTATGCAAACAGCAACGCAAAGGCAAACATAAATGATTTTATTTATTTTTGAAAACGCCTTTTTATTTTTTATCGGAAATGTTTTTTCGGCATTTTCAAATGTGTAAAGAAGCATCATTGAACCGGGTATGTTCAGCACAAACATTTCCAGCAGATAGTAGTGAATTCTTGCACCGTTTCCTATAATGTAAATAAAAATGTATAAGAAAACAAAGATTAATAAGTTATACTCAATTAATCTTTTCGGCATAGCTTTCTGCTGCTTTTTATATGATATTAATGTTATTATTGAGGCAAAAATAATTATTGCAAAATTAGTTGTAATAAGAATTAAGCTAATGGCTATGCTTTGTTCTATAGACAATTTTGTATAATATGCCGCTTGTTGGAAAAAGTAAAAATCAATAAATTCTTTAAGAAAATTATTTGCTTTAAAATAAATAATCCAAGGTGCCGTTGATATTGCAACACCTAAAATTATCATTAAACAGTTGTTTATAAATTTTTTTATTTGTTTTGATTTTATCATATCTGCAGCAGGTATGATAAACCAGGCAACGTATATACCAAGCATAGTATATTTTGTCCAAAGAATACAGCCTGATGTAATCCCTATAACTAAATAATTTAAATATGATATTTGCTTTTGTTTGTAAATATAACTAAATCCCACATAGTATAAGTATGTTAAAAACGGCATCATCATTAATTCCGCCGTATCACCGCCGTATGTATTAAGAGGAAAGCAATAAATGGTAGACGCTACAAACAGCAACCCTAAAAATGCTTTTGTGCCGGAGTATTTCAGCGTAATTGTTTTATATGCAAAAACAAGGCTAAAAAAAGAACAAATTATTTCAATTAAATACAAACCAATGCAAGATGTTTTTGAAATTAATGACGCTATACCGTAAACGAAAAACAAAAAAGGTCCTTTTTGGTCAATAACATCACGGTAAAGAACATCTCCGGAAAACATTCTTTTTCCAACTTCAAAAATAACTGCTTCATCCGGAGAATTATTAAAATTATAAAGTGGCGAGCATTTTGAAAATACGGTTATAAATCCAAATGCAAGTATGAAAATCGGTAAATATGAAATAAATGTTTTTTTTAGTTCTTTGGTGTTTCTCATGGGTATTCTCCGTTAATTAATATAAAACTATTTTATCATAACTCAATATATGTGTCAAAAAATATTGAATTAATTTCAATTAAAAGTTATAATTAGTATACACAATGTTAACAGTGGTGAAAATTATGGTAAAACTTTATTTGGTTGTGCCTTGTTACAATGAAGAGGAAACGCTTTACGACACAACGGAAAAATTAAGCGCAAAGTTAAACAACTTAATACTTGGCAATAAAATCAGCTCAGGCAGTAAAATTTATTATGTTGATGACGGAAGTAAAGATAATACTTGGAATATTATTCAGGAACTTTATGAAGAAAACAAATTTGTTTGCGGAATAAAACTAAGTAAAAACAGAGGTCATCAAAATGCACTTTTGGCAGGTTTAATGACTGTAAAAGACGAATGTGATTGTTGTATTTCCATTGACGCGGATTTGCAAGACGATATTGAAGTTTTTGATGAAATGATTGCTCAATATGAAAGCGGTTGCGAAATTGTTTACGGCGTAAGAAGCAATAGGAAAAATGACACTGCCTTTAAACGGGGTACGGCACAAATGTATTATAAGATGTTATCTTTTTTCGGTGCCGATATTGTTTACAATCATGCAGATTTTCGTTTAATGAGCAGTAAAGCATTAAATGCGTTGGGCGGTTTTAAAGAAGTTAATTTGTTTTTAAGGGGAATGATCCCGCTTATAGGGTTTAAAACAACAACGGTTGAATATGAAAGAAAAGAGCGCCTTTACGGCAAAACAAAATATAACTTGAAGAAAATGACATCATTGGCTGTTGACGGAATAACAAGCTTTTCCGTAAAGCCTATAAGAATAATAACCGGTGCCGGCGGTCTTTCGTTATTGCTTAGTGTGGGAATGTTAATTTACAGTTTTGTTCAATGGCGTTTGGGTAATACGATCAGAGGTTGGACCTCTATAGTGTGGTCAATTTGGACAGTAGGCGGATTGGAATTATTGGCATTGGGCATTATAGGTGAATATATTGCAAAAATATATCTTGAATCTAAAGAACGACCGAGGTACATAATCGAAAAAATTATAAATGATAAAAAGTAATGAGAATCCGAAACGGTTGTTTCGGATTTTTTTGTTGACAAAATAGGCGGTGTGTGATAACCTAAATTCATATTGTTAACGAATTATTAACGAAAGGAGGCAAAAGCCGTGAAAAATTATACAATTTATTACCGTCATTATATTCCATCTATCCCCGGTTTAAAAATGCACAATTATATATTTCTTTGCGGCGGTTTGTCTGCCGGCAAAGGTTATTTTCCTTGCCGTTAATTAATTTTTTAATAATAATTCAGTATTGTTATAAATTATGCTGTCGGCTTTGGTCGACGGCATTTTTGTTTATTCGGAGGTGAAGTATGAGATTTATTAAATTAGATGAAGAACAGCAAAATGTGCCTGTTATAAAAAATGTAATTTATGCTTTGCGCCTTGTTTGGAAGGCAGATAAAAAGCTGATTATAGGCTATTTAATGCAAGAGGTTTTCGGCAATGTATTTTCTTGGTTTATAAGAAATATTTTGTTTTTAAAAATTTTGCTTGAAATTATAACAGGCAGTCGTGATTTTAAAATGTATTGTCGCTGTTTGGTAATTTTTGCCTTGTTT
>CAKSWS010000057.1 GCA_934512155.1 uncultured Eubacterium sp.
TAACAAGCGGAATTAATTTTTCCGGAAAATGATACGGTCCATAATTATTTGAACATCTTGTTACAGTTACAGGCAAACCAAATGTTCTGTAATATGCCAAAACAAGTAAATCCGCACCGGCTTTTGAAGCAGAATAAGGCGATGATGTGTGAATAGGCGTATTCTCTGTAAAAAACAAATCGGTTCTGTCAAGAGGCAAATCGCCGTAAACCTCATCGGTAGAAACCTGATGATAGCGCTTTATGCCGTACTTTCTGCAAGCATCCATAAGCACCTGTGTTCCAATAACATTTGTTTGAAGAAAAATTTGAGGATTTTCAATAGACCTGTCAACATGAGATTCTGCAGCAAAATTCACCACAATATCCGGCTTTTCCGTTTCAAAAACATTGTCTATTGCCGATTTATCTGCAATATCACACTTAATAAATTTAAAATTTTTATTATTCATAACCGGCTCAAGAGTAGAAAGATTACCTGCATAAGTTAATTTATCAATACAAACAATTTTATCTTCCGGGTGTTTTTCAAGTTCATAAAATACAAAATTAGAGCCGATAAATCCGGCACCGCCGGTAACTATTATTGTCATTCCATGCCCTCCAAAAAGTCGTTTTCTGCTATTGATTTAAGATATTTGCCGTAATTTGATTTACCGTAATCCTCTGCCACTGCGGCAAGCTGAGATTTACTTATCCAGCCTTTACGGTACGCTATTTCTTCAATAGCAGAAATGCAAATTCCCTGTTGATTTTGAATAGTTTTAACAAATGAGCCGGCTTCAATGAGGCTGTCTGCCGTGCCGGTATCAAGCCAAGAGAACCCCCTGCCCAAAAGTTTAACATCAAGGCAATTATTTTCAAGAAACAACCTGTTTAAATCTGTAATTTCAAGTTCTCCACGCAAGGAAGGCTTTAGTTTTTTTGCGTATTTAACACAATCGTTGTTATAAAAATACAATCCCGTAACAGCCCAAGATGATTTTGGATTTTCAGGCTTTTCTTCTAAAGAAAGAACTTTACCGTTTTTATCAAATTCCGCAACACCAAATCTTTCCGGGTCGTCAACATGATAACAAAAAACAGTTGAACGGTTGTTTTTTTCGGAATTTTCTGCGGCAGACTGTAAAATTTTGCCAAGGCCTGCGCCGTAAAAAACATTGTCCCCCAAAATCATGGCGCAACAATCGTTGCCTATAAATTCTTCACCCAAAATAAACGCCTGTGCCAATCCGTCAGGAGACGGTTGTTCCTTATATGTAAGCTTTACACCGAAGCGGCTGCCATTTCCCAAAAGATTTTGGAAATTAGGCAAATCACGAGGGGTTGAAATAATCATAATATCATTAATTCCGGCAAGCATAAGAGTGCTTAACGGATAATAAATCATAGGCTTATCATAAACAGGCAAAAGCTGCTTTGAAGTTACGGTTGTAAGCGGATAAAGACGTGTGCCGGAGCCACCTGCCAATATTATGCCTTTCATAAAAAACACATCCTAAATGTTTTAATTTATTAAACTAATTATATAACAAGCGGCAAATATCGTCAATTAAAATTAACAAAAGAAAAATTTTTAATACATAATTAAAAAAGTTAATTATAAAAACTGCACAAAAATCGGCATAAATTTGCTTGTTACAAAATGACGAAAAGCATAAAATTGCCAAAAATAATCGAGTTTTAAAACTATACAATAAAATATTTTTTGTAAATATTGCACAAAATTATTTATTACATATTGAAATCGTTGTTTAAAGTGTTATATTAATATTGTAAAAAGAGTGAGCGGTTACTCACCTGATTATAAAACATAAGGGGGAACATTTATGAACGAATACATAGAAAGCGTTATTAAAACAGTTGAAAGAAGAGATAACGCAAAGCCGGAATACATTCAGTGTGTTAAAGAAGTTTTTCGTTCGCTTGAAAAAGTAATTGAAGAACATCCGGAATATGTTGAAGACGACCTGCTTACAAGAATGGCAGAACCTGACAGATTGATTACATTTCGTGTTGCTTGGGTTGACGATGCAGGCAAAACACAAATTAACCGTGGATACAGAGTTCAGTTTAACTCAAGCATAGGTCCTTATAAAGGCGGACTTCGTTTTCATCCCAGTGTAAACTCATCAATTATGTATTTCTTGGGATTTGAGCAAACGTTTAAAAATTCTCTTACAGGATTACCGATGGGCGGTGCAAAAGGCGGCTCGGACTTTGACCCAAGAGGTAAAAGCAAAGGCGAAGTTATGCGTTTTTGCCAAGCATTTATGACAGAACTTTACCGTCATATCGGTCCTAATGTTGACGTTCCTGCCGGTGATATAGGCGTAGGTGCACGTGAAATAGGCTTTCTTTTCGGCCAATACAAACGAATTGCCGATGCTTTTGAAAACGGCGTTATTACAGGCAAAGGTTTGTCTTACGGCGGTTCACTAATCAGACCGGAAGCAACAGGCTATGGCGCCATTTATTACACCTGCGAAGTTTTCAAGCACGAACATGATGATATTAAAGGCAAAACATTTGCAATTTCAGGATTTGGTAATGTTGCTTGGGGTGCCTGCAAAAAAATTGCCGAACTAGGCGGTATTCCTGTTACAATTTCCGGACCTGACGGCTATGTTTACGATAAAGACGGTATTATTACTGAAGAAAAACTAAACTATCTTCTTGAAATGCGTGCTTCAGGCAGAGACAGATGTGAAGATTATGCAGATAAATTCGGTGTTCCTTTCTTTAAGAGTGAAAAACCTTGGGGAGTTAAAGTCGACGTTGCACTCCCCTGCGCAACGCAAAATGAAATCGGCATAAAAGAGGCAAAGCAAATTATTGCAAACGGAACAAAATACTATATTGAAGTTGCAAATATGCCTACAACAGAAGAAGCTCTTAACCTGTTAATGGACACAGACGGAACAATTGTAGCACCGTCAAAAGCAGTTAATGCAGGCGGCGTTTGCGTTTCGGGACTTGAAATGAGCCAAAACAGCCAGCGTTTATCTTGGACGGCTAAAGAGGTTGACGAAAAACTTCACAACGCTATGATTGCAATACATAAAAACTCTGTTGAAGCCGCAGAAAAATATGGCTTGGGCTACAACCTTGTAGCCGGTGCAAACATCGCCGGCTTTGAAAAAGTTGCCGAAGCAATGATGGCGCAAGGTATTTATTAATATAACAACAAAGCGGCAGCTCAAGACGAACTGTCGCTTCTTTAATTATTTATGGTATACTTTATAATTTTATATTAAAAAGAAACAGTTAAAAGCATTTTAAACTGTTCTTCACCAAACACTGCATGAGGAATTCCCTTTGGCATAACGATTGTTTCACCTTTTTCCAGGTAAAAAACTTCTCCGTCTATAGTGAATCTGCCTTTTCCGTCAAGCACTGTAACCATAGCATCTCCTTCTGAAGCGTGAGTTGAAATTTCTTCATTTTTATCAAAGGAAAAAACGGTTACACTCATTAAATCATTTTGAACAAGAGTTTTACTGACAACTTGACCGGATTGATACTGAACAAGATCTTCAAGCTTTAAAACTTCTTTTTTGTCAATATTTTTATACATATTTTAAATCCTTCTGCAACAATGCGTTAATTTACATTATATTATACAGCATATACGCACCTTTATCAACAAACAGATAAATATTTTAAATTATATATTGACAAATAATAATTTTCTGCTATAATTATATAGCAACGAGAAATCATATATCGCGGGGTAGAGCAGTTGGAAGCTCGTCGGGCTCATAACCCGGAGGTCGCAAGTTCGAGTCTTGCCCCCGCAACCACTATAGTACACTTTAATTGATACATTAAAGTGTACTATTTTTTCATGCTTTTATAGACTGTTTAAGCGATTTGTTTCTGCTAAATGTACTGTTGTATCAAATATGGTGTACTATCACCCTTTCGATTTACATATTCAGACACACACCGTGAAAACAGAATTTTTCGACTGCATTCTTTCAATTATAATTTCTGTAAACCAAACAAAGCCTGATTTTCAAATGGCATACGATATTTGAAGTGCATAGTATTCCAATAATCAACTCGCTCTTTCCGCTCCTGACTATTCGGTTTTTTGCGTAGTTTTTCAATATCTCTACGAACACTCCAAGTAAAATATCTATTCCAGTCATTTTCCGTGCCTGTTGCAAAATGCGTTATGTAATAACCTAAATCATTGAATATCCTATTTAACTTGGCTAATGGATACACACCACCATCAAATTCATCAAGCTCCTGCGGTACATCTTCGACAGTTGAAAAAACTTTTTGATAAAGCAATGTTCCACCTTTTTTCAAAAATCTCTCACCAAGCTGAAATGTATTTTCAATAGATTCAATCGTTTCACTACAAATAACGACATCATATTTTGTATCGTCTTGGTATTTGGTAACATCTTTATGGATTAGCTTAACACGATTTACACCACTGCTTTTCAATCGCTTTTTGCCTGTGTGAATAAAATCCTTGCAGATATCAACCCCGACACCTGATATGCCGAAGGCTTCACTCCATACTTTAAGGACTGTACCATAACCACAGCACAAATCCAAAATCCTGCTTTTTTCATTCAGACCAAGTTCATAGCCTATTCTCGAAATTTCATCTACAGGCACCATACTGATTAGATATTGATTATTCTCAATCTCTCCAAGTATATTTTTATATATGCTTACTTCAATATTTGTATTTTTTGATTTATTAATAAAACTCAATTTAAGTTCCTCCAAAATATTATTAATTATAAAATATCCTATGGCGGCTATGCTTAAAAATGAGCACAAAAAAGGACACGCCTTGCGTGTCCTAAAATTCAATTTCACGAAAGGTTTGATTGGTAACACAAATAAACACAGTCAAACTGTGCATTTTTGCATTGATGGTATTTATTTTTAAGCGATAGCCACCTCAAAAATAACTCCCATAATCAAACTCCTTTCTTCAATCTTGATATAATCAAGATTTATTAATTAAAGTATAACATTGTTCAAACAAATAATCAAGTTATTTTATTGCTTTGAATAGTTATACAAAAGAATATCTTCTTCTAAACTCATACCATACGATATGTTTTTGTTTGAGGTATTAGACGGGTGGTACGAATTAATTTTTAATTTAAGCGAGAAAATTGAAGCATATTACACGGAGGCTAATGCAGTTGTTGATTTAAAAGTATTACAAATCAAAGAAAAATTCGGAATACTTCAATTTTATTATGTGTTTACCGATTATACTAAAAATATAGAATTACATAAAAAATCGACCTCGCCATAGACGAAGCCGAAAACAAATTTTCTACAATATGTGAAATATGCGGCAGACAAGGTTCTTTAAGAGCTGATTTGCCTTGGATGGAAACTTTATGTGATGAACACTACAATGGAAGAAAAATAAAGATATATGATATAAATATTTAAACTTAATCGAAAGGATAAATTTTCATCGGAGCATCACCAAAAATATTTTTATAACCACCTTGTCTATTTATAAATCTTTGTAAAAGTGTTAAAGTTTCCTTATCACCAAATATATACCTATTAGCATATGATAATTGAATAGCATTATATGAAATCACGCTTTTGTCAGAAAGTTGAATAGTGTGACCTGTTGGCTTTTCTTTAGAAATAAGAGGTGCATTAGGTTTATTTACTTTAAAAACCATAGCGACATCACCATTTAGTGGTATGCAAATATCATTGAAACCTAATCTAACTCCTTGTGCAGGATCATCAGAAATGATAAATTTCATTTTTCCACATGCAACTCCTATATACCAATCGTAATTGTCAATTAACTGCATTGTTGTTCTTATTAAAGGAGAAAAAGCAAGTAGCCCGTAAAGTTGGCTATCTTTTGAGGCGTTATCCATACCTTCAACTCTGCTTGGATCGATGCCCATCTTTTCTAAATGTGAAAGTTCTTGCACTCTAACATTTTCTAATTGCATACGATATTTTTCAGAACGAACTGATAAATCATGAAGAAAAATAATAATTTTTCGCATATTGGTTTCATCGTAAAAAGCCTCATAATCAGATGTCACCTCATCTAACAC
>CAKSWS010000058.1 GCA_934512155.1 uncultured Eubacterium sp.
GGATTTGGCTACAAAGAGCAAGGCACCGGAATTAATGACGGCGATTTGTATGATTATACAGAATTTGATTTTCTTGTGGTATAATAATATGAAAAGTTTTCATATGATAACCTTGACTGCCAAACGGAAAAACGATATAATGGAAACAATAACCAAAGGGTAAAATATTCCTATGGCGGATCATTATTATCGTCATGTAATTAAAGAAGGAAAGAGATTTAAAACAAAAAATATTATTACCTATACTAAGGATGCAAAGAAATTGTGGTGGAACAGCAAGGGCGCTGGAAAACTGATGAGTTCTGGCAGCATTAAGCTTAAAGGTATAGGAACCGGGGGGTTATTCTCGTTCCGGACTTATACGTTCTTTCTTTTATCAGTAAAGGATATATTATGAAAAAATTAAATGACATTGAATATAAAAAAATCTCTGCTTTAATTGAAATATATATTCCTAATTATATAAAAGAATTTAATGATGATAAAATAGATCTTATGGATTGTTATGAAATAGGTTTCGTTTTTGCGCATGACTTATTAAGAAATAAAAAAATAGATCCGAATTTCTCACCCTGGGGAGACGGAAACAGTGTAATATTTGAAAAAACTTATTCAGAATTGCTTGAGAATATTCAAAAAGAAAATATAAGTGATGAAGTTAATAATTACTGTAAAGTTTTTTTAGATGCTTTAGAAGTTTTTTAGAAACATTTTATTCAATAATACAAAAAATGTTTTTATGTTAATAATCGTAATTAAACCGATGACGGATTTTATGTTTATTAAGATTAACAGTTATGACTTTATTGTTCTTTAAATCAATCTCAGCAGATTGCCGTAAAAAGCTTTGGCGGTAATTTGTTCGGCACAAAATATGCCTATGAAAATTATGAAATCGCCAACGCAGATGGCTTGGCAGGCAGTTGCAAAGCATTACAGACGGCGAAAATACAATCGAATATGCCTATAACGGAGACGGCAACAGGGTATCCAAAACCGTAAACGGTGAAAAGACAGAGTTTATCTACAACGGCGACATCCTTGCAGGGCAAATAACCGGCGATGATAAAATCGTGTTTATGTATGATAATAATTCCGACATCTTTGGCTTTATCTACAATAATACGGAATATTACTAAATCAAAAATGCACAAAATGATGTAATGGCAATCGCTGATGAAAACGGCAATGTGCTTGTAAACTACACATACGACCCTTGGGGTAAGGTAATCTCAATTACCGACAAAGACGGTAACAAACTTTCACAGGAACCAACTGTTGACGAAACTGCAACAATCGTTGCTAACGAACCAATAACAAAACCGGCTACTGTTGACGAAACAACCAAAGATGTTGGTACAGCAACAAAAATTGCATTCCTCAACCCAATTCGCTACCGCAGTTATTACTATGATTCCGAAACGGAATGGTACTATCTTAAAACCCGTTACTATTCACCTGATATGTGCAGGTTTATCAATGCAGACGGATATGTTCAAACAGGTCAAGGTATGCTTGATAAGAATATGTTTGCGTATTGTGGAAATAACGCAATTAACAGTATAGATCCTAATGGTACTTTCCATTTTGTATTTAACTCCAAAAAGTCTGTTGCAACTACATCAAAACAATTATTTAATAATAACAAGTATGCTCAAATAATCATACCCCTAATATCACCTCCTACAATTGATATTACAGAAAAATTAAATAATGAAATGAAAACAAATTCCAATACATTAAAAAAATACGAACATGAAAATGGTTATATAAAATCTGTTTATTATTTCATCAATAAAGTTAAACCTAATGGTGATTGGGATTTTAAAGTTCAACCTGATTGGAATTTAAATCCAAACGCTACATATCGATATGGTAATCATGTATTAAGATTTGATGATATTGGAAATATTCATTACGGATATGTTGGAAGAGTTTTATTTTCTACTAAAGTATTACTAGGTGCAGGAGGGATGGTACAAATTTATACCGGAACAAGTGATTTATCATATTTGGATTCTAATTTTGACGATCCCAGAGATCAATGGGCTATTCAATTAGGTTGTGATATTTGGGATATGGAGGAAATTGCATGAAAAAACGCTTAATTTATAAAGGATTCCTAGATGCCTTTATAAATTCATTATTCTTATTTGGTATTAATATATTTTTTCTTACAATATATGCTGTGAATTTCTCCGTTAAAAAATGCTTATTTGTAGAATTAGCAGCAGCAATTATATTATCAATCATATTCTTTATTTTAATATTTAAAGAAAATAATAAAAATATATTAAAATATATTTATACTAGTATCTTTAGTTTTCCTTTATTTTTAATTGTAACCATTATAGTATATTATCTAATCCCTTTGAAAAAAAACATTCCTTTTTATGATACCAATGCTGGCAATGGATTACTTTGTATGGTAGGATGTATATTTTTTATAATAACTTCTATCATTTTAAAAGTAATTATAACTATTTGTTTACTAGTTAAAAATAAAAAATTAGGGAACAGTCCTACGACATAATCTAAACATCAAATTATTATTTCAGGTGAACAATGAATTCATTTCATTGTTCACCACAGTGGGCGGCACACAGATTACATATGATGAAATCGGCAATCCGCTTACCATTGGTGAAAAATCTTTCACTTGGCTTGGCAGGCAGTTGCAAAGCATTACAGACGGCGAAAATACAATCGAATATGCCTATAACGGAGACGGCAACAGGGTATCCAAAACCGTAAACGGTGAAAAGACAGAGTTTATCTACAACGGCGACATCCTTGCAGGGCAAATAACCGGCGATGATAAAATCGTGTTTATGTATGATAATAATTCCGACATCTTTGGCTTTATCTACAATAATACGGAATATTACTAAATCAAAAATGCACAAAATGATGTAATGGCAATCGCTGATGAAAACGGCAATGTGCTTGTAAACTACACATACGACCCTTGGGGTAAGGTAATCTCAATTACCGACAAAGACGGTAACAAACTTTCACAGGAACCAACTGTTGACGAAACTGCAACAATCGTTGCTAACGAACCAATAACAAAACCGGCTACTGTTGACGAAACAACCAAAGATGTTGGTACAGCAACAAAAATTGCATTCCTCAACCCAATTCGCTACCGCAGTTATTACTATGATTCCGAAACGGAATGGTACTATCTTAAAACCCGTCACTATTCACCTGATATGTGTAGGTTTATTAACTCGGACAATTTAGTTGTCGCTGGTTCAGATTTGAACGGTTTCAATTTATTTGCGTATTGTGGAAATAGTCCTGTTAATCGTGTTGATCACAAAGGGAACAGATGGGTTCGTGCATTAATAAAAACGGTTTTTATTATTACAAAAATCATATGCACTATTAAGGAAATAAAGCGAGTAAAAAAAGAATTAAATTCATTACCTAGACCAAAAGCTAATATAACCAAAAGCTTTGGAAATACTCTTAGAAGTAATGCCGATATTATAAAAAAATCAAAGAAAAACGATGGCTATATTAAAACAGCAATGCTATTTTACAATAATGTAAGAAATAAAGGGCCTTGGGATTTGAAACAACAAACTGAATATCAAGGTACATTTCAATTTAATGAATTTGTGATACAGGCTCAAGATATAGGAAATATTAATTTCGGATATACTGGAAAAGCTCTTGGTTTGCCAGATTGGGTTTTATTAGCAGGTGCTGGAGTTGCACAAATACTTGCTGGCACATCTAATTTCTCTTTTATTATGGCATCTAATGGAGATGATCTACGTGATCAAATGTACATATTGTATGGCATAATGCTCTATAAAGAAGATAATAGAGGAGAACATTAAAATGCGTAATAAAATGTTAATTGTTTTGACTGTGTTGGCAATATGTTTTTCAACTGTGTTCATTAGCTTTTTTATATTTTCGGGATTGAATATCGGAATATCGCAAAAAAATAATGATGAAATATTTTTGCTGTCTTCGTATTCGCCTGATGAAAAATATGAATTGAGTGCATATAGAACAGAGCCGGGCGCAACCGTTGATTATTCGGTTAAAGTGTATTTGATTAAGAATAATGAAAGAAAATTGATTTATAATGCATATCACGAATCTGAAGTGACGATTGTATGGGTTGATAATGAAACTGTATCTATAAATGATAAAAAATTGAATTTATCAAAAGATGAAAAATATGATTGGCGAAAATATTAAGTTAGTAAAAGAAATTTTTTACTACAGAGAACGTTACAGACTTTTTCACAGGCACAAACACCAAATTTGTTTATGACCTTGCGGAAAGGGTAGTTTCTCAGCATGAATATACCGGCACTGGAAAAAGCGACCTTAATTTAATATCCTACACAGATTTTACTTATGCCGATAAAACAAATTACTTAACAGGCATAACGCATTTTTCACCGCTGGGAACACAGAAAATCGGTTATACCTACGGCAATATAAAAACAGGCTATATGCCCGATCAGGTTTATTGTGTTAACTGGAATGATGAACTGAAATTACAGAATTACTATGACAATCTCGGCAGAGTTACGAGAAAATCGTTTAACGGTAATAAAGATTTCGGCACGGTTTATACTTATGAAAATGTAGGCAGTAAAGAAACCTCAACGCTTATCAAGTCGGTTAAAACACCAATCCTTCATACTACAAAAATAATCATAAATAAAGGGTTGTTGACCGTTTGCAAACGGAAAACGGAATAAAAATACAGTGCTAAATAAAAAAACAGTCATTTCAATGTATAAAAGAAATGGCTGTTTTTTGTTGCCATTTGCCGGTCTTGTGTAAAGATAATGAAATTCTTTGCCGTTAGGACAAACCGGCTTGCCGTTTTTATTGATAGGAAAGTTTACCGCTCTGTATGGATTGTTACGATATTTTTCGTCCTTACTTTCTTTTTCAAATATCGTAAATTTCATATACTTTTCCATTCCGTGTTCTTCGTAGTAAAGATAATTGTTAAAGCTTCCGTATTCTGTGTCCGCAACAGGATATTTATGATGAAAGCCGTGTATATTTTTGAATTTTTCTACAAGAGGTATAAAGCAGTCCATATCCGACGCATACTGCTTTATTCATCACATATACCAAGTTGAATATTGTATCCGGGTAATAATTGGTCGTTGCTCATGTAATCTCTTTTCATTTTGAAAAAAGTTGCGTTGCTGTTTTGCGGGTTTCGGCTTGAAAAAATTATTTGAACAAAGAAAACATATTAAATTTTAAATATTGCACAACAAAAAATGCCGTAAGTTCAATACTTACAGCATTTTATTATTTCGTTTCTTCCATAATCTGCCTGATTTTTTCACTCCACTATTTGGTGACGAAGAATATAAAAGGTCATTCAATCGGATTCAATCCAAATTTAGGTCTTATATTCTATTGCTTCCTGTTTATACATTCATTGATAACATTTGATATGTCGTAATTTATACAGATGGATTTGTGCCGTATTTCAGTCGGACAAACCGCCTGACCTTTGTTGACACAAGCATAGGTGGCATTGGGATTATTTGCCGTCATCTGCCAGAACGGGTATTTAATAATAACCGGTGTGTTATAGCCGACGCCTAATTCAAGAAAAAGGATTTTTTCGTTTGCACGGGTGCGGAGGAAGTTTTCATACCGTTCTGCCGCACGATGCCAACCCTCATCCTCAACGAATTTGTCATCACTTCGCAAGTTCATTGTAAGCGGCTTTCCGCAATGCGGACAGACAGGCACAAGTTCGGTGGGAATTTTCATATCCTTTTGCCGGTTGAGCATTTCAAGAATAATATCCTTGTTCTCAAAAGTTTCCTGACAGCACGGCTCACTGCACTGAAACAGGCCGTAGTCGCCCTGCGTGTAGAAAAGTCG
>CAKSWS010000059.1 GCA_934512155.1 uncultured Eubacterium sp.
TCAAACAACGCAAAAGCAAAAATATAGTAAAAATAAAAAAAGGAAGCCGTAGCGTCCTTTTTTGGCGCAGAAGGAGAGACTCGAACTCTCGCGGCGGTTTCCCACCCTACGCCCTTAGCAGGGGCGCCTCGTCACCAACTTGAGTACTTCTGCAAGCTGACGGGTTAAACCTGTCAAGTTTTAAACACAATTCGTGCGAGTTATACTTTATCATAACATTATTAAAATGTCAATACTTAATTTATTTCAATTAACATAAAATAAAAAAATACTAATTATCAATTTAATACATATAATGTATACGGTGATTTTATGGAAAAAAAACTATTTAAATTTGAACTTACAGGTTTTATATTTACAGGAATATTAGGAACATTGAACCACTTTTTGTTTGATTGGTTGAACAACAGCGTGTTTATAGGAACATTTTGCCCTGTAAACGAAAGCATTTGGGAACACCAAAAACTGTTGTTTTTCCCATATGCCATATGGTTAATTATTGAATATTTCGTTCTAAAAAAGCCAAAAAGTTTTTTCCTGCCCAAATTAGCAGGAATTACCTGCGGCATTATTTTCACTGTTGCCTTTTACTACACTTATACCGGAATTTCAGGAAAAGAAAGTATGATTTTAGATATTATTTCTTTTTTTCTTGGAATCGGAGCAGCTTTTCTAATTAGTTATTTAATGATTAAAAACTTAAAAAAAGAAAGCAAAGCAGTTGAAAATATTTCTGTTTTTTTATTAATTTTCATCAGTATTTTATTTGTTGCATTTACCTTTTCTCCTCCATTTATACCACTTTTCAAAGACCCAATAACTTCTACTTACGGCATATAAAACAAGAAAAGCAGCATTTTGTGAGTAACTACTCATAAAATTTAGCCCGTTTTATGTTTAAATTGTATAGTTTTTTTCAAAACAAACAAAAATATTTTAAGATATTTGTGCATTGTCAACAACACTTTAGTGTAGTAAAATATATGCATACAGATTATGGGAGAGGATTTTTATGAGTATTAACAACGAATATCTTGCAGACCTTTATGAACGAGTAGTTAAAAGAAACCCGGACCAACCGGAATTTCACCAAGCAGTTTATGAGGTTTTGGAATCATTAGCGCCTGTTGCAGACGCACACCCGGAATACATTGAAAAAGGTGTTTTTGAATGTATTGTTGAACCGGAAAGAATTATAAAATTCAGAGTTCCATGGGTTGATGACAACGGCAAGGTACATGTTAACAGAGGTTACAGAATTCAATTTAACAGTGCAATAGGACCATACAAGGGCGGACTTCGTTTTCACCCATCGGTTTACGAAGGAATTATTAAATTCCTTGGTTTTGAACAAATATTCAAAAACAGCTTAACGGGGCTTCCCATTGGCGGTGGTAAAGGCGGATCCGACTTTGACCCTAAGGGCAAAAGCGATATGGAAGTTATGCACTTTTGCCAAAGCTTTATGACAGAACTTTCAAAACACATTGGTGCAGATACAGACGTTCCTGCCGGCGATATTGGTGTTGGCGGTCGTGAAATCGGTTATTTATTCGGTCAATATAAAAGACTTAGAAATGAAAATGTAGGCGTTCTTACAGGTAAAGGTCTTTCATATGGCGGTTCTCTTGTAAGAACAGAAGCAACAGGTTACGGCCTTTGCTATTATACAGAAGCTATGCTTAACGACCATAACGAAACATTTAAAGGTAAAACCGTATGCCTTTCAGGTTCAGGTAACGTTGCTATTTATGCTTGTGAAAAGGCAACCCAGCTTGGTGCAAAAGTTATTACAATGAGTGATTCAAACGGTTATATTGTTGATAAAAACGGCATTGACCTTGACCTTGTTAAACAACTTAAAGAAGTTGAAAGAAAGAGAATTAAAGAATATATTAATGTTCATCACGATGCAGAATACCATGAAGGTTGCTCAGGAGTTTGGAGTACAAAATGTGATATTGCACTTCCTTGTGCTACACAAAATGAAATTAATGAAGAATCAGCCAAAGCACTTGTTGCAAACGGTGTAATTGCCGTATGCGAAGGTGCAAACATGCCGTCTACTCCGGAAGCAGTAACAGAATTTCAATCAAACGGAGTTCTTTTTGGACCGGCAAAAGCAACAAATGCCGGCGGTGTTGCAACATCTGCACTTGAAATGTGCCAAAACAGCGGCAGACACGCTTGGAGTTTTGAAGATGTTGACGCAGAGCTTAAAAGCATTATGGAAAACATTTATAAAAACAGCTGTGAAGCAGCAAAGAAATACGGAATGGAAGGCAACCTTGTTGCAGGTGCAAACATTGCCGGTTTTCTTAAAGTTGCAGACGCAATGATGGCTCAAGGCATTGTTTGATTATAACAAATTTAGCAAAAAGCACGGTTAGGCAACAAGTCAAACCGTGCTTCTCTTATTTTAAACAACAGCAAATAACGTCTACAATAAAAAGATTAAATTAAATCTTGACAAATGAACATGTTTACCTTATAATACCACTTGCAAGTAATTGTGGCCCGGTAGTTCAGCTGGTTAGAACGCCTGCCTGTCACGCAGGAGGTCGACGGTTCAAGTCCGTTCCGGGTCGCCATTTTTTTTGCAAAAAATTGCTGATATGGCTCAGGCGGTAGAGCGCGTCCTTGGTAAGGACGAGGTCGGCGGTTCAAGTCCGCCTATCAGCTCCAAAAAAAGAGATACCTTTGGGTATCTCTTTTTTATTTTGCAGACTTGAAATATTAAAAGCAATAAAATATAATTCAACTATAGTTAATAAATTAATGGAGTTGTTAATAAATGATTTTTCATTACGCAGGAAAATACAACGGAAACGAAGATAATCTTCCCAAGAGAGAGCACCCGATTAACGCAAAACCTTTTAAAGAAATTGACGATATAAAAAAGATGTCATTAATAGCTACAGCAGGAGGTTTGTTAACCACTGCAATATTAGCTGTTCCCTATTACATATTTGGATTAAAATATATTTTTGCTAACATGTTACAATTAAGTGTTGCAAGCATTTGCGCCGTTTTTTCAATGGTAACACATGAATTATTACATGCCATATGTTTTAAAAAAGATGTTTATATGTATCAAGATTTAGCACACGGCGTATTATTTGTAGTCGGAACCGAAGATATGAGCAAAAAACATTTTATTTTTATGTGTTTACTGCCAAACGTTGTGCTTGGTGTTATTCCATATATTATTTTTTTAATATTCCCTAACCTTGCCGGTTTAGGCTTTTTTGGAATTATTTGCATTGCTACAGGATTTGTAGACTACATAAACGTTTACAATGCAATAAAACAAATGCCCAAAAATGCCAAAACCTATTTATGCGGAATACATTCTTTTTGGTATTTACCGTAATTTAAAACATAATATTTACAGTGTTAATATTAAAATTCTCCTTATTTTTGCAAGCAAAAACTTTTTCTCTTTAACAAGGGGACATTTAATCCCTCTTTTTCAAGAGGGATTTTTAATTATGCTAACAAAAGAATTAATCAACACCGCCGGAATATAAAACAAAACCGCATTTTTTAGCGGATGTTCCGTTTACATTGTATAACACAAGATACATTCCGTCTTTTTTGCCAAGGCAAACACAAGTTTCGTTTACATCAAGTGAACCGATTTTTGTTTTCTTTGCCGTATCGGCAAACACGGTTTCTGTAGATTTGCCGTTTTTGTAAGTTTTGCCCACAATTTCAAAATTATTTACACCGCCGGAATAAGAAGCAAAGCCTGTTTTATGCTTATTTGTGCCGTCCAAATCATAAACAACAACATAACCATCTGCCGATTTACCATAGCAATACGCTGTTTCCCGTGGTGAAATAACACCGACTTTATTTTTCAAATCATTTCTTTGATATATGATTTCCTTTGTTTTGCCGTTTTTCCACAAAACAGGACTGATAAAATCATCTTCATTAACAGGAACAACTTTATTAAAATCTTTTGGGCGTAAAACACCGTTAATTTTATTATGCGTATGAGTTACAAATATGCAGGGACTTTTTGACGGAAAATTTTGGTCAAATGTTTCAACTGTTGAAGCAGTATATTTTCCTGTTGCAACAGCAATATGACCTGCTCCGGTAGAACCGAAATCTTTTTTCCAAACAATAATATCTCCTGCTCTGAACTTAAATCCGCTTTTATAAGCCATTTTATAAAAATAAGGGGTTATGGCTTTTTTTGAACTGAAATCGGTGTAATATTGCCAAGCATCGCCGTAACCTGCCATTTTTGAAACAGGAATTCCGAAAACACGGTTACAATACGCCTTTATTACATCTACGCACTGATATTTATTTGTGGCGCTTCCTGTACCGTCAACATCAATATATTTTCCGTTTAACGAAGAAAAAAATTCTTTTAAATACATATAATCCCTCCGCTAAAAATTATTACAATCCGTTGGATTATTTAAAATTCCAAACAATGTTAAAATTTCAACAACGCATGTGCCTATTGTTTTAACTTCCTCACTTACCGTCGGAGAAAAAAGAGCAATAATAATTGCAATTTGTGCAATTACAGCCGCCCAAACAACAGGACTTTTAAGTCTTGTTTTCATAATAATCACTCCTACTTTCCAAGTCTTCTATTCTATGATTTATTACCTTAATTTGTTCTTCAACAACAGGCATTCTTGCAGCAAAATTATTATGCTTATCTACCTTTTTTTCTAAAATTTTAAGGCGATAAGAAGTTAATTTTGATGAAGCGATAATGCCGCCGAAAGAACCTACGCAGGTACCTACAAGTGCAATAAGTGCAACAACAATATCGTTTGAAATAATATCATCTCCTAAATTAAATTTGGGCTTTGGGTAACTTTGCAGATTACACATAAAACAATATTTTGTCAACCACAAATAATTTTAAGTCCTTTTATTTTCCCTTACCGTTAACGTATATAGTCTATATACGCTATATTTTACAAAAGTTTTATTTGAATAATTATACAGTATTTTTGTATAATTATAAATTTTTATCCATTTTCTATTGACATTACAATATGCAAGAGTATAATAGATATAATAAAATATAATGGGAAGAAAGATGTATATTTATGATAAAAGTTTTCATTAACGGTCAGGCAGGTACAACCGGTTTAAGGATTAAAGACCGTCTTTCAAAACGAGATGATATTGAGCTGCTTGTTATTGACGACGATAAACGAAAAAATGCAGATGAAATAAAAAAATACATAAACGAAAGCGACATAACTTTTCTTTGTTTGCCGGACGAGGCTGCAAAAGAGGCGGTTAAATTACTTGAAAACGACCGAACAAAAATTATTGACGCATCAACGGCACACAGAACACTGC
>CAKSWS010000060.1 GCA_934512155.1 uncultured Eubacterium sp.
CTCCTAAACTGTCTAAAAAACTTTCTTCTCGTTTTAAAAATTTAACTCATATTACTGTTGAAGAAATTAAAGATAACGGCATTCCTTTTGAACAGGCAATAAATGATTTTGCAAGATGGGCTGATAAAGAAAACAGTATTTATATGAGTTGGTCAAACAGCGATTTATACGTTTTAATAGATAACTTTAAATATTTTTTTGGCAAAACTTCCATTGATTTTATAAAAAAATATGTTGACATTCAAAAATTTTGTCAGCGTAATATAAAATCGGAAAACTCAAACCAAATAAGTTTAAGCAACTGTGCCGAAATTATGAGTATTTCTGTTGATAATGAAAATTTACATCGTGCTCTTGAAGATTGTTATTTGGCAGCAAAGTGTTTTGAAAAATCTTACAATGAATCGGATTTAAAAAATTATATAGTTAATTGTGATAAAGAATTTTTTGAACGTTTGGTGTATAAGCCATTTAATATAACTCAAAGAAAGTATGGTGAGTTTAATGTTGAAAACATTAAATTTAACTGTCCTATTTGCAATTCACAGCTTTTAAATGTTACAGAATATGAATATAAGTACAATGCTTTTAAAAATTTAAGTGAATGTAAAGAATGTAATAAAAAATTTTGGGTTCTTTTCAGAGCAAAAAAGACTTACGACGGCATTGAAATTCATGAAAAAATAACACCTGTAAGCAAAAAACGTATTAACAAAATAAATAAAACAGTAAATAAATAATGCAAATTATTAATTTTTATAAAATGTTCTTTATTTAATTTTATTTATATAGTATAATATCCGGTGTAAACTACTTGTTTAGGAGGTATGAACATATGGCAAACAAAGATTATGATGATTTGTTAGAATCCTTTATGAATAATTCCGCCAAAGTTTATAACGAAGACAAGAAAAATTTAAATAAAGCAAACGATGTGCCCACTGCGTACAGCAAAGCCGGTGAAAAGAAAAATACTCCTGTAAAAAGAGGCAGAGATATTGAAAAAGAAATTGCCGATAAAAAGAAAATTTCGGCTAAAAACAAACCTAAAAAGCAAAAAGCTTCTACCGGTTCTAAAATCGGCAAAGTTCTTTTAGGAATTCTTTTGGTGTGCGTTGTTGTTGGCGTTGTTTGTTTTTCTGTAATTTCAATTTACGGCTACAGCGTTGTTCACGGCGACCCCGTTTTTAATCTTACAGAAGAAAAGTACAGTCAAAATCAAACTTCGTTTATTTATGGCACAGATTCAGACGGTAACGATGTTGAAATTACACGCCTTCACGGTGAGGAAAATCGAATTTGGGTTAATCTGTCTGATATGAACGAATATATGCCAAAAGCATTTATAGCAGCTGAAGACCAACGGTTTGACAGGCACCACGGTGTTGACTGGACAAGACTTGTAGGCATAATCGTTAAGCGTTCCAATAGAGGACAGGGCGGTTCAACTATTACTCAACAGTTAATTAAAAATTTAACCGATGAAAATGATGTTACCCTTGTTCGTAAATTTAATGAAATACTTTCAGCTTTAAATATTGAAAAAAACTATTCTAAAGACGAAATTATAGAAGCGTATTTAAATACTATTTACCTATCAAGCGGCTGTTACGGCGTTAAAACAGCTTCTGAAAAGTATTTTGGAAAAAATGTTTCAGATTTAAATATTGCCGAATGCGCTTGTATCGCTGCAATTACGCAGTTTCCAAGTCAATATGACCCGTTAAGACATCCGGAAAAAAATAAAAAACGTCAAACTTGGATTTTAGGTCAAATGCTTAAACAGGGCTATATTTCTCAAGAGCAGTATGATGAAGCCATTAATTATGAAATGGTATTTACCAACAGCGAAAATTACCAAGGTAGTCAGGTATCCGGTGAAGAAAGCAGCGTAAACGATAATATTATTGAAAATTATTATGTTGACTGCGTTATTAAAACTGTTCTTGAAGATTTGCAAAAAATGGGATATACCGAAAAGAAAGCAAAATCTTTGCTTTACGGCGGTGGTCTGAAAGTTTATACAGCTATTGATTTTGACGTTCAGGAAGCATTGGAAGATGTTTATGAAAATTATCGTAAAATGCCTGATGAATCTGTTCAGGGTGCAATGGTTGTAATGAACTATGAAGGCAGAATTTTAGGCCTTGTAGGAGGCACCGGCGAATATGACGGTACATTAGGACTTAATCGTGCAATTCAATCGAAAAGGCAACCCGGTTCAACAATTAAGCCTTTGTCGGTTTACGGTCCGGCTATAGAAAAAAGCTTAACTGACGATAACTGTAATATTTATTGGTCAACCTTGTTGCCGGACAAACCATTAAAAAAAGTTAACGGTAAAATGTGGCCTACAAACCAAGGAGGTTCCTATTCGGGTAATAATGTTACTTTGCAATACGGTCTTTCTAAATCATTAAATACAATTTCAGCTCAAACATTAGATATTATCGGTGTTGACTATTCATTTGATTTTATAACGGAAAGATTTCATATTTCTACTTTGGATTCAGTCAGAGACTGCGATTACGCACCAATGGCAACAGGTTCTGTTACCAACGGTGTTATTCCACTTGAAATGACTGCTGCATTTGCTGCATTCGGTAACGGTGGTCAGTATTATGCACCGTATTGTTATTATAAAATTGAGGACAGTTTGGGTAATGTTATTATTCAAACAGATGCAGAGGCAACAAAAGAGCAAGCATTAACCGAAGGTTCGGCTTGGGTAATGAACAAAATGCTTCAAACAGTTATGACAAGCGGTACAGGTACTTCTTACCGACTTTCAGGCATTGAATGCTTTGGTAAAACCGGTACAACTACTGACGATAAAGACCGTTGGTTTGTTGGTGGTACGCCTGAATATGTTGCTGCTGTTTGGTACGGATATGATCAACCTAAAGAAATTGTTTATCGTTTATCCGCAAACCCATCAGGAACTATTTGGAAAACAGTTATGTCCGAAATTTATGACAAAAAAGGCTCTAATAAAAAGTCTTTTCCTGAATATGACGGTATTGTTCAAAAATCATATGATTCTTCAAACGGAAAGCTTGCCCGCTATTCTTCAGGTAACAGCGGTTGGTATGATGTAAATAATCTTCCTGGTTATTCGTCAAACTCTTATTCCGAAACTAATGATTCAGATACAAAAGAATCCGAAAATTCCAGCACAGCAGAAACAACTGCTTCTAATGAATAAATTAAAAAGGGCATCATTCACGGATGCCCTTAATTTATAGGTAATGTATGAAAATAATGTCTGTTGACTATGGCGATGCCAGAACCGGCATTGCTTTTTGTGATAAAAATGAAACACTTGCTTTTCCGTTTACAGTTATAAACGAAAAATATTTACCAAAATTAGTTAGTAAATTAGTTGAAATTGTAAATTTGGAAAAACCTGAAAAAATTGTTATAGGTCTTCCGAGAAATATGGACGGCTCATATGGTTATCGCTGTGATGCGTGTAAAGAACTTGGAAACGAATTGGGCAAGTTCATTAAAATTCCTATTGATTATCAAGATGAACGATTAACAACAGTTATTGCACATAATGTGCTTTCTTTTAATAACGTTAAAGGTAAAAAAAGAAAAGAAAATATAGACGCTGTTTCTGCTGTAATGATTTTACAGTCATATATTGATAAGAATAAATCTTTATAAGATAACGTAATATTTTACGGTGATTTTTTGATTTTTTCTATTAAGCAAACAAAAATAAATATAGATTATTCTTTTTTTCTTTTATTGTCGTTTGCTGTTTTTTATGGCTATAAAAATGCTGCAATAATAATATTGTTTTCATGTTTACATGAATTAGGGCATTTAACTGCATTATTATTATTTAACATTAAGCCAAATTATATTAAACTGTCATTTTACGGAATTTCATTAAATTATTGTAATAAACTTGATTTAATTAAAGAACTAATTGTTATTATTTGCGGTCCCGCAGTAAATTTACTACTTTACTTGATTTTTAAAAATGAAATTAATTTGTTTCTCTTTATAATTAATATGTATCCTGTTCTTCCACTTGATGGTGGCAGAGCATTAAATATTGTTTTTCAAAATAATGGGAAATTTATTTCGCTTTTCTTTTTAGTGTTGCTTGTTGGATTATCATTGTATTTACTGGTAATTTATAAAATTTGGTCACTATTTTTAATAGCTATTTATTTATTGGTTTTTAATATAAAACAAACGAGGTTTATATGAAAAAGAATGTTGAAAAAATACTTCAATATGTGCAAAAGCCGGCACGTTATGTTGGAGGGGAATTAAACAGTGTACAAAAGGATTTAAATAAAATCAGCTTGAGATACGCTTTTTGCTTTCCGGATTTATATGAAATAGGAATGAGTCATTTGGGAATGAAAATAATTTATTCTCTTGTTAATAACAGAGATGATTCTTGGTGTGAACGTGTTTTTGCTCCTGATTTAGATATGGAAGCACAAATGCGAAAAAATAATATTCCTTTATTTGCACTTGAAAGCGGGGATTATATTAAAGATTTTGATATAATCGGTTTCACGCTTATGTATGAACTTTCTTATACAAACGTGCTGAATATGCTTGATTTAGCTCAAATACCTCTTAAATCCAAGGACAGAACAGATTTAACGCCTATAATTTGTTGTGGTGGACCTTGTGCCTGCAATCCGGAGCCGATTGTTGATTTTATGGATATTGTTTTTTTAGGCGACGGGGAAGAATCAACCGTTCAGGTGCTCGATTTATTAAAAAAATGCAAAGAAGAAGGAAAAAATAAGCAAGAATTTTTATTTTTAGCAAAAGACATCAAAGGCGTTTATGTTCCTTCGTTTTATGAAGACAGTTATAACGGAGACGGTACTTTAAAAGAACTGAAACCCTTAAATAATGCACCTGTTAAGGTGAAAAAATCCGTTGTTTCGGATATGAATAAATGTTTTTATCCGAAAAGTTTTGTTGTTCCGTTTATAAGCATTGTTCACGACAGAGCGGTTGAAGAAATATTTCGTGGTTGCATTAGAGGCTGTCGCTTTTGTCAAGCAGGTTTTATTTACAGACCGATTCGTGAAAAATCTGTTGAAACTATAAATAAACAAGCAAAAACATTAATTGATTCAACAGGCTATGATGAGTTATCGTTGTGTTCTCTTTCTACTTCCGACCACAGTAATGTTAATGAAATGTTAACATCACTCATTGATTGGACAGTTAAAGATAAAATCAATTTATCATTACCGTCATTGCGTGTTGATAATTTTTCCGATGAACTGGCAGATAAACTTAATAAAGTTCGTAAAAGCGG
>CAKSWS010000061.1 GCA_934512155.1 uncultured Eubacterium sp.
CATGAACCTTGAAGAAGGTGCCACTGCGCGTGACCGCAACAGCCGCATTGGCGGCCACAAAGCCGAATAAGCCCCTTTTTAAACAAAAACGCCGCAGAATTTAGCCATGGGCTAATAAGGCAGTATTTAAGGAATTTTGGTGTAATCCCAATAAAGGGGTTACACCTTTTTCTTTATTTAAGCAGATTTTTCCGCATTTTTCTGTTTTACTCTTTCCATTGTGTCAATAAGCTGCTGTTCTGTCGGAATGTCAAACAATCCGACTGCTGTAAAGTAAATATCCACTTTAACATTGTTGTGAGAATGCTTTTTCTCATTGTTGTGTATTTCTATACACTCATTAAGTTTGTTTACAACAGTTGGCGTAAGCTCTTTCATCTCTGTAAATCCCATAAGTCCCTGATAAAGCATCTTCATATCGACAGTTTGCTTTTGAAGTTCAATGAGTGTTTTTTCATTTTCTTCTACCTCTTGCATAAGTTGTTTCTGTTCGGTTTCATATTCGCTTGCCATACGGGAATAACGCTCATCGGATAACTTGCCGAGAATATTATCTTCATAAATTCTTGAAAATAACTTGTCCAAATCGGATATTCTTTGCTTTGCACTTTTGTTTGTAGCGAGAGAACTGTTTTGCATCATCTACTTGTAAATAAAATTTCACCTCTCACTTGGTAGGCAACGAAAACGGCCAAAAGTTAACCCTCTGACAAATATTTTTTAATTATCCCCTTCACTTGTTCGAAACAGGGGGGAGGCATTTTGCACCACCCTGCAAGGCAAAAGATTTTAAATTTTTCGTATTTTTATTAAATCCGTCAGCAAGTTTTTCATTAAAACTTATTTATTAAGTCGTGATGACAAATCTTAGCAAGCAGACCATTTTTACTCCTGCGGTGAAAAAACTGTACAAACACCTCATCAGGGATACCCTGAAACCCCGATTGAAATTTATCCCTTCACCCATTTGGACAAGAGAGATCAAAATGTACACCCATTTTCTTGATTTTCAAAACATTTTTATTTACCACACTCACTTGTTTGAACCGGTAGAGGCGTTTTGTACCCCCTCCAGAGAGAAAAAGTTTCAAAAACTAGAACCCCCCTCTGATTAATTAAATCAAAGGGAGAAATTTAGTTAAAATTTGATATTAAATTGTCGTTACTAAAAATGAAAAGACATAGCCGACGGATTTTTCCGAAAGCTGTGCCTTGACTTTTAATGGTAATAATGATATCATTATATCGAGATTTAATGATATCATTATGGAGGTGCTATATTTGGTTAAAGAGAATAAGGCTAATCGAACAAGACAAGTTCAATTCCGAATGGATCCTGAACTATTTAATAAATTAAAAGCTACCATTGTTTATGACAAAGATATGCATAGTATGGCTGACTTGTTTAATGAAGCAGCAGAAAAATATTTGAAAGAAAAGGAAGCCGGAGGTAAAAACCAATGACAAGGCACGATATGATTGAACGCATTGGAAATACATATATGACATCAAATATTGAAGGTGGCGAGTATAGCTATATTCAGGAGGCAGGCTCAAGGGCAAATCTTGAAAATGCTTTGGGACGCAGTATATCCCACTTCAAGCTTGATATACGCTTTGAAAAAGACGATATAGTCGTTCTTGTTGAAACAAAGCAACTGTTCAAAAAATCCGATGAAGCACAACTTAATGAATATCTTCAACAAGAACGTGCTTTACATTACGGAAAGAAAATTATTGCTATTCTTGCGAATACAAATAATGAGGAAATCAAGGTTTGGAAATCTGCTGTTGATGATGAACACATTTTAACTAACGAAACTGTTCTTGATAAAATGGAACATTATGTTGGTTTGTTTGATGCAAGCAAACAAAATGACAGAGAAAAGGTGTTGAAGAACACTTATGATTTGAATGAACTTCTTCATAAAATGGATATTGACGAAAGGCTTCGCAGTCAGTTTGTCGGAACAACACTTCTATATCTCAAAAAGTTAGTCGAAAAATTTGGTGCAAAGAAAATTGATGAAGAATTGAAGAAAACACTTGATACACATTGGTCTGTAATGGACGGCAAACAACTTCGTGCAGCAATAGAATCAACTTTGGATAGTTTGCTTGACGGCTCAGATAATAAAGCAAAGAAAATCGAATTGCTCCAGAAAAATGTTCTAAACGACCAAAAAGTTAAAAAACTGACAATAACTCATTGGATTAAAATTTTAGATACAATCCTTATGGACATTTATCAGTATATTGATACAAATAGTTCTGAGGGACAAGATATTTTGAATTTGTTTTTCATTGCATTTAATAAATACACTGGCAAGGCCGACAAAAATCAGGCATTTACCCCTGACCATATAACAGAATTTATGTGCAGATTAACCGAAGTGGATAGAACAAAGCGTGTGCTTGATATAACTTGCGGTAGTGGTTCTTTTTTGGTGCAAGCTATGGTTAAAGAATTAGCTGATTGCAGTCGTGATAAAACCGAAGATGAGGCAAAGGCATTACAAGACATTGTAAAAAAAGAGCATATATATGGCATAGAAGTTGAAGAAAAAGCTTACGGTTTATCCACAACCAACATGCTTATTCATGGTGACGGAAATTCTAATATTAAGTTCGGAAGCTGTTTTGATTGTAAGGCATTTATTAAAGCTGCTAACCCTGACATTGTTTTAATGAATCCACCTTATAATGCCAAACCTATAGGTATTCCTGAAAGATACAAAAAGAATTGGGGTAAAGCAAAAGATGGCAAGGAAGATCCAACAAAGGGATTAGTGTTTATTCATTATCTTTCTGATGTTATTGCAGAAATCAATAAAGAAAGAGAAAACAATGATGAGCAAAGAAAAGCTGTAAAACTTGCAGTTCTGCTTCCAGTATCTGCCGCTATTGGGACAAGTAAAATTATTGAAAACGAAAAAATTGAAATGTTAAGAAGCAACACGCTTGAAGCAGTATTTACGCTTCCTAATGAAATTTTTTATCCTGGGGCATCTGTTTCAGCTTGCTGTATGTTATTTACATTAGGTAAGCCACACAAGAAATCAGACGGCACAGTTAATGAAACATTCTTTGGCTACTGCAAAGATGATGGATTCAAAAAGAAAAAGAATCTTGGCAGAATAGAACAATTTGACGAGAATAATAATTCTAAATGGAAAGTCATTGAGGATGAATGGCTTTACTTGTTCAATAATAAGAAAGCAGTTGATGGTAAATCATCCACATCCGTTGTCGATGGTAAATCAGAATGGCTATGTGAAGCTTATATGAAAACAGATTATAGCAAACTATCCGAGAACGATTTTCAGCAAACGCTTAACAATTACCTTGCTTATTTAATGAAGGAGGGTAAAATCTATGAATCTTAATACGACGAATTGGAAAGAATTTGTTTTAGGAAGATTATTTGTTATCAAAAAGGGGAAACGTTTGACTTCGGCAGAGCAAGAAGATGGATGCAATAATTATATTGGTGCAATAGATTCAAATAACGGTATAGCTAATCATATAGCTCAAGCTCCAATACACAAAGGCAATACCATATCACTCAGTTATAATGGTTCCGTGGGAGAAGCATTTTATCAAAAAGACCCTTATTGGGCAACAGATGATGTTAATGCATTATATTCAAAATATGAAGGGTTTAATGAACAAATAGGTTTGTTTATTGCCACTGTATTAAGGCAAGAAAAATATAAGTTTTCCTATGGACGAAAGTGGACTCTTGATAATATGAATATCACTATTATTAAGCTTCCTGCGCAACGAAATGATGATGGCACAATTTATTTAGATACCTCAAAAAAGTATTCTGATGATGGTTATGTCCCTGATTGGGAATGGATGGACAAATATATAAAATCCATTCACCACATACCTTTAACTACAAAAAACTCTAATAATACGATATCTGAATTGAACACGAATAAGTGGAAGTATTTTCTTCTAAAAAATATTTGTTCTATAACAATGGGGAATAAGATGGATTACTCAGCAATGAGTTTTGATGACCCGCATATTAATTTTGTAGGACGCTCTGCCGATAACAATGGCGTGGCAGGAAAAGTTGACCTTGTAACCGACGATAAAGGTGATATTGTTAAACCATATAAAGCCGGATGCATAACTGTGGCTCTTGGTGGTAGTTTGGGCTCTGCATATTTGCAAGTTGAAGATTTTTATACTTCACAAAATGTGTCGGTTCTTGAATTTGCGGAAGATGTATCCAACTCCGCTAAATTATTTATCACAACTTGCATTATGAATGAAAGCAGATATAAATATTTTCCTTTTGGCAGAGAGTTAAATACACACATTAGAACAGATTTTGGATTTGCACTTCCAATACAACGAAATGCTATTGGAGACCCTATAATCGATGAATCTCACAAATATTCGCCTCAAGGTTATGTGCCAGATTGGATGTGGATGGAAAGTTACATTAAAGCATTACCGTATGGGGATAAAGTATAATAGCTTCATAGGTCTTAGGGTGTCCCTAACGAGTTAAATACCGTTTGGATAACCAAATGATCTGCTCTCTAAGATTAAACATTTTAATCAAACAAATAAAATTAAGGCACAACCAACGGATTTTTTCTCCGTAAGTTGTGCCTTTTTCTCATCTATAAATCACTTGTTCATTAACGATTTCTGCTGCTTGGCTGCGAATATTATTCATCTTTTGTACCCACAACATCATATCAGTTACTTTGAGTTCTTCTGTAATCTGTTCTTGCTCAGCAAGCGATTTTACTATTTGTTCAAATAGAATTTTTGCATTTTCATCAACATCGGCAAGGTAATCGTCAAGCTTACACGAAGGGAGAAGCTTATAATAAAACACACGATGGTGTGATTTCAGATAGCGTTTATGTCTTTGCCCCCACACCCCAATTTTATTTTTACCAGTGCTTCCAATCGTTAAACAAGGTAATAAATAATTACCATTTACTTCGTATCATCCACCGTTTTTATCATAAATTGTACCCATACCAGAATCTCCTTGTATTTGGTAAGTTCATTATACTTGATATAATATCTAAAGACGAATGTGCGAATTTCAGAAACAGAAAAAGGCTCTGACCTTTTACAGTCAAAGCCTCATCTGCCATTGCAATACCTTAGTTTTATTAAGTTTTATCATACTGCCTTATAAAACCTCAGCATTTCTCTGCGGCGTTTTGCGCTGTATCTCTATAATTTTTTAAGCCGGATCAATCCGCAAACAGCGGGGTGGAAAGATAGCGGTCGCCGGTGTCAGGCAGCAGCAC
>CAKSWS010000062.1 GCA_934512155.1 uncultured Eubacterium sp.
TTCTTTACTTATAATATGAGCATGGGTATAAACTTACTAGCAACGCTTGCAAAAAAAGCAGTTTCCGTTCTTGGTTCTGATTTCGATATTGAAATTATAGAAAAACATCATAATCAAAAAATTGACGCCCCAAGCGGTACTGCGCTTATGCTTGCGGATGCTATTTGTGAAGAAATAGATAATCCTATGACATATGAATATGACAGACATTCTAAGCGTGAAAAAAGAAGTAAAAATGAAATAGGACTTCACGCTGTCAGAGGCGGAACAATCGTTGGCGAACACGACATTATGTTTTGCGGAAGAGATGAAATAATTACACTTTCTCATTCTGCAAGAAGCAAAGAAATTTTTGCAGTTGGCGCTGTCAATGCTGCAATTTATATGACCGGTAAATCTGCCGGTTTATATGATATGGCAGAAATGATTAAATAAACCCAAAATATTAAAGCTCTTAAGTTATAAAAACTTAAGAGCTTTTTTCATTAAAATTATTCTTTAGTCCAAGTTACACCTTGCGGAGTATCTTTAAGAATAATACCTTTTGCTTTCAATTCATCTCTGATTCTGTCAGCAGTTGCCCAATCCTTGTTTTCACGGGCTGATTGGCGTTCTTCAATCAATTTTTCAATATCATCATCAACATCGTTTGATTTTCTATTGTAGAGTAATCCTAAAACATCACAAAGTTCATCAAAAACATTTGCAGCTGTTTGACAAACATTTTTTGAAATATTTTTATCAAGTATTTTAGTATTGATATCCTTTACAAGTTCAAATACAGCAGATAAACCGTCAGCTGTATTTAAATCGTCATCCATAGCTGTTATAAACTGCTCTCTGCGGCTGTTTAACAAGTTAATTAACTCTTCATCGTCTTCCATATCGGTTGCATTTATAATAGCAAAATCAAGGCTTTCACGGCATGTATAAAGTCGTTCAAGAGCAGATTTACATTGTTCAATAATATCAAGACTGTAATTAATCGGTGAACGGTAATGAGAAGATATAAGGAAATACCTGATAACTTCATAACCATAAGCATCTGCAATTTCACGAACAGTTTTAAAATTGCCAAGTGATTTACTCATTTTAACATTGTCTACATTAATATATCCATTATGCATCCAATATTTTGAAAAAGTACAACCGTTTGCACATTCGCTTTGTGCAATTTCATTTTCATGATGAGGGAACACTAAATCCTGTCCGCCACAATGGATGTCAATAGTATTGCCTAAATACTTTCTGTTCATGGCAGAGCATTCAATGTGCCAACCGGGCCTGCCTTTTCCCCAAGGCGAATTCCAGTACGGTTCGCCCTCTTTTGCGCCTTTCCACAAAGCAAAATCAAGTGGATTTTCTTTCATTTCGCCTACGGCAATTCTGGCACCGCTTACCAAATCATCAATAGGCTGATGAGACAACTTACCGTATTCTTTAAATTTTAATGTTCTGAAATATACATCACCGTTAACAGCGTAAGCATAACCTTTTTCTTCAAGAGTTTTAATTATGTCAATTATTTCATCAATATTTTCTGTTGCTTTTGGATGAACGGTTGCGTCTTTAAAATTCAATCCGTGGGCATCTGTCCAAAATTCGTTGATGTACTTTTTTGAAATTTCCTCAAAAGAAATGCCCTCTTCATTGGCACGCTTAATAATTTTATCATCAATATCGGTAAAATTCTGAACAAACTTTACATTATATCCTCTGTATTCCAAATATCTGCGTAATACATCAAACACGCAAAGAGGTCTTGCATTACCAATATGAATATAATTATAAACGGTAGGACCGCAAGCATAAATTTTAACTTCGTTTTCATCAACAGGAACAAACTCTTCTTTTGTTCTTGACATCGTGTTAAAGATTCTCATTTCGTTTCCTCCAATTTTTTAATTTTTTCTTCAAGTTCTTTAATTTTTAATGCATTTTCTTTAATCAGTGTCATTATCGGGTCAGGTAAATTAATTTGGTCTAGATCGTCCACCCTTTCCCCATCAATTCTAACAACTTCACCGGGAACGCCCACAACAGTTGAATTAGGTTCAACATCCTTAACAACCACTGCTCCCGCAGCCACTTTTGCATTTCTGCCTACTGTTATCGGTCCCAATACTTTTGCACCGGAACCAATCATTACACCGCTTTCAATAGTAGGATGTCTTTTTCCTATATCTTTGCCTGTTCCGCCTAAAGTTACACCTTGATATATCATTACATCATCGCCAACTTCAGCAGTTTCGCCAATTACAATTCCGGCACCGTGGTCAATGCATACTCGTTTGCCGATTGTTGCACCGGGATGAATCTCTATGCCTGTTTTATGAGCGCTTCTTTGACTTATCCATCGTGCAATAAACGGCATATTATGTTTTAAAAACCAATTTGCTTTTTTATGACTTCTCAAAGCTTTAAATCCGGGATAAAGTAATATTATTTCAATAGAACTTCTTGCGGCAGGATCGTGTTCCATAAATGCTTTTACAGATTCCCTATAATCATCAAACATTTAAGCCCTTCCCTTCTAAAATATATAAAAATAAAAAATGCCCCCGTCATTTGACAGAGGCAATTAAAAACTGCGGTTCCACTCTTTTTTATACTCACTGCAATTAACAGTTATGCCTATAACGGAGCAAACCCGCCGAAGCCTACTGTTAGTTCAGCCACGGTGCTGACAGGTGCATTTCAAATACCGTTTAATACACATTTCACAGCAAAACAATGTGCTCTCTGAAATAAACAAATATTTTACTTCTCCTGCTAAAACGCATTTAAATATCGCATTAATATTATATCAAAAAAATTTAAATTTGCAACAATTATTTTGTTTTAATTAAATGCCAACCGTCTTTTGCATACACAATTCCGCTTAAAACCGTAATTACCGAAACAATCCAAAAAGCAATTGTACAATAAATATTTAACCAGTTAGGAGCATTGAATCCGGTTGCGGAAATTACAATTTCTCCGTCTTTTTCTAATATTGCAAGAATAAGAAATGTTAAGCCTGTTGTAGACATTTGTAAAAATGTTTTAGCTTTTCCGAAAGCATTTGCCGCAATAACCTCGCCGCTTGCAGTCCCTGCCATTCTTATACCTGCTACAAGGAATTCACGTGCAAGCATAAGCATTATACAAATATCAGTATGCCAGCCCATATTAATTAATATTAAGTATGCTGCAAAAACAAGACTTTTATCGGAAAGCGGGTCCATAAGTTTTCCGAAATCAGTTACAAGACCTTTTTTTCTTGCAATATTTCCATCAACCTTATCACTCATACATGCAACAAAATATACAAGTAAAGTTGCAACCCAGTGATAACGAAACGGAATAAACGCAAACGCCATTAAAAACGGTATGCAACAAAATCTAAAAACAGTAATTTTATTTGGTAAATTCATTTTAAATACATTCTCCTATCAAATCATATCCGTCAAAATCAGTAACTTTAACTTTAACAAAATCGCCTACATTGTACCGTTTATCGGAAGTAAAAAATATTCCACAGTCTATTTCAGGAGAATCCAAATAACTCCTGCCAATATATTTTCTGTCATTTACTTCATCTATAACAACTTCATATATATTCCCTACACGACTTTTATTTGCTTCTTCTGTAATTGAATATTGAATATCCATAAGGATTTCTGCTCGATGCTTTTTTACATCCTCATCAATTTGATTTTTATATTCAAAAGCCGGAGTATCTTCCTCGGGTGAATAAGTAAAGCATCCCATTTTATCAAATTTAATATCTTTTACAAATGAACACAGTTCTTCAAAATCTTTTTCGGTTTCACCGGGAAATCCAACCATAAAAGTTGTTCTTAAAGACAAATCCGGAATTCTAGATTTCATCTTACTTAAAAGCGTTTTCAAAGAATTATAAGAGCCGTTTCTGTTCATAGATTTTAAAACGCTTTCGCTGCAATGCTGAAGCGGAATATCAATATATGAACAAACCTTTTCTTCACTTGCAATCACTTCAATAAGTTCATCCGTCACCCTGTCGGGATAACAGTAAAAAATTCTAATCCACTTAATTCCTTCAATTTTACAAAGTTCACGAAGCAAATATGCCAATTTATATTCACCGTATAACTCAATTCCGTATTTTGTGGTATCCTGCGCAATTAAAATAAGTTCTTTAACACCGTTAGCCGCAAGTTGTTTTGCTTCATTTAGAATACTTTCTATTTTACGTTCTCTGTACTGTCCCCTGATAAGCGGAATTGCGCAATATGAGCATTTATTATTGCAACCGTCAGAAAGCTTTAAATAAGCCCAATGAGGCGGCGTAGACAATGTTCTTTCATCATCAAGAGGAAGAAAACATTTATTTGGATAGTTTTGAGTTACAATACCAACTAAAGCTTTCTGACAAGTCTTAACAATATCGGCATTCGCACCGATACCTATTACAGCATCAACCTCGGGTATTTCATTAATTATTTCATCTTGATAACGTTCTGCCAAACAACCTGTTACAACAAGTGCGGATATAAGCCCTGCTTTTTTGTATTCGGACACTTCCAGGATAGTCTCAATCGCTTCCTTTTTAGCATCTTCAATAAATCCGCAAGTATTAACAATCATAACATCCGAATCTTCTATATTTTGAACAACGGTAAAATTATTTTCTTTTAACTTATTCAACATAATTTCTCCGTCAACCTGATTTTTAGGGCAACCGAGAGAAATCATACCAACCCTGTAACTATAACTCATTTTCTAAATTATTCAATGCAAACTTTATATCGTTGTAGGAAAAACCTTTTCTCATTAAAGCCGCAATAACTTTTTCCTTTCCGTTTTCAGCGTTTAGTTTTCTGATATAAGATTTATTGATAACATTAATTATAGCCGATGAATTATCAAATTCAAATTCATTTAAAACTTCATAAATTATATCTTTATTAATGCCTTTTTGAAAAAGCTCTTGCTTGACATGATTTTCAGAAAAATTTTTTGTATTAACTAAGTAATTTGTATATTCAAACGCAAATTTACGATCGTCCAAATAGCCAAGCTCAATAAATCTGTTTATTGCTTTGTTTGCAGAATTCTCATCAACCGTACGCAATAATTTTACTTTAAGTTCTTTGATTGAATGGTTTCGACGTGAAAGCAAATCTGCACACTTGTTAAAAGCTTTTTTATAGTTGATTTTTTCGAGCAAACACTGCCATTCTTCATCACTGATTT
>CAKSWS010000063.1 GCA_934512155.1 uncultured Eubacterium sp.
TGATGTAATAATAAGAGCTGATAAAAGAACTCATCATAATGTTGAAAATCAAGAGGTTATTGTTCGTTTAAATGAAGGTTCAAATAAATTTGTTAATAATTTTGAATTATCGTTGGGCGAAGGTATCGAAAGTGCAAAGGAGCTTTACGCAAGCGAGGAATATTTGGCAGATGCTGTTGTTAAAGACGGAAAACTTGTTACGTCCTTTAAACCTTATGAGATTAAAACGTTTTCGCTTAAACTGAAAGCACCTTCTGCGGCAGGCAATAAACCGCAGTGTAGTTTTGTTAATCTGGAATTTAATAATGAAAACGAGGCACTTCCAAAGGGATTGTTGCCAAAAACAGTTAATGTAGCCGGTGTTGCTTTTAAAACAGGAAACGGCGGCCTTGTTTCCGGCAACGAAAGTGAAATTGTTGTTCAAACGGATTGTAACAAATTAAAACTTCTTTGTGCCGGTTTAACTGGGGAAAAATCAACTTTTGTTGTTGACGGTGAAAAAATTGTAAAAACAGTTAATTTTGCAGATAAACCGTATGCAGGCTGGGATTTGTACGATTTTGAAGAAACGGCTTTTGTTAAGCATGGCCATTTGGGATTTGAGGCAACTCATTCTTTTAATGACGACGGTTCTGTGGCATATGCAAAAGGTCTTTATTATTGGGTAATTACGCTTGATGTTCATAAGGGTAGTAAAATTGTTTTACCTAAGGATAATAAAATAATCGTTCTTGCCGCAACAGAGGTTAATTGTGCAAACACTTCTCTTGCTACTCCTCTTGAGGAACAGGTTGAAAAGCGTGAATTTGATTTTGAAATGAATTTTAAAGAAAAAATGTGGCGCTTAAATTCAAAACTATTATGGAATTTGTGCGATAAAGATGATTTTATTGCTCACAACAATAACGGAAAAAACGGTACGCGTGTTGAGCAAAGGGGAAAACACTTTAAAACAAGAACGGTTGAAACCGTTGACCACTGATTTTAAATGAAAAGAGTAAGATTATGGGATATAATTTTGAAAAAAACTGGACAACCGATAATAATGGCTTTGAGCTTAACGGCGACAAGGTTGAAAGGTATATTTCTGTTGTTCCGTCAGAAAGGCAGCTTGCTTTGGCTGAAAAACCTTTTTATTTCTTTTTCCATTTCGGTATGAATACAGCCACAGGAAGAGAATGGGGAGCAGGCACAGAAACTGTTGAGGATTTTACAATAAAAAGAATTAAAGCAGAGCAATGGATAAAATGTGCAAAATCTGCCGGTGCAACAGGCGTTATTTTAACTTGTAAGCATCACGACGGCTTTTGCCTTTGGCCATCACAATACACAGATTTTTGCGTGAAAAATACCGGATTTCACGGTGATGTTGTTAAAGAAGTTTCAATGGAATGTCATAATGCAGGCTTAAACTTCGGCGTGTATCTTTCACCTTGGGATATGCACGAGGAATCATACGGAACAGAAGCATATAATGATTACTTTTGCAATCAGTTAACCGAACTTTTAACAAATTACGGTGAAGTTAACGAGGTTTGGTTTGACGGTGCCAAGGGTGCAAACGCCAAGGAATTTGAATATGATTGGAACAGATATTACGATTTAATCAGAAAATTACAACCTAAGGCAAATATTGCAATTTGCGGACCGGATGTTCGCTGGGTAGGTAATGAGGGCGGTAAAACAAGAAAAAGCGAGTATTCTGTAGTGCCTACGGAATTGCAAAATACGCAGTTTGTAAGTGAAAACAGTCAGCATTCCGAAAGCGGTGCAGGCAAACTTCAAAATATTAATGAAATGGATGAGGATTTAGGCAGCCGTTCAATGCTTGATAAAGCAGAAAAACTTGCTTGGTATCCGGCTGAGGTTGATGTATCCATCAGAAAAGGCTGGTTTTGGTCTAAGGATGAAAATAAAACAGTTAAAAGCGTTAAAAAACTTTTAAAAATTTATATTAATTCTGTTGGTAATAACTGCACTCTTTTGCTTAATGTTCCACCTACAAATACAGGGGTTGTTCATTCTAAAGACGCTAAAAGATTAAAAGAATTGGGCAAAAAAATCAAAGAGATTACCGCAAACCCTATTATTGTTCAAAAGTTTGGTAAACTGAATGATAAGCAGGGATATATTGATTTTGATTTTGATTCCGAGAAGAAACTCAAATACGTTATTTTGAAAGAGGATATAACAAAATCTCAACGTGTTGAAATGTTTGATGTTTATGTAAAAAAATCAAACGGCAAGTTTAAAAAGGTTCGCACAGGCACAATTATAGGCTCAAAGAAAATTATTAAGTTAAGACCTAAAAAATGTGTGGGTGCAAGAATTGTAATTCGTCAAAGCAGAAGCACACCGTATATTAAAGAAATAGGTTTTTACGAATAATAAAAAGCACTTCAATTCATATGGATTGAAGTGCTTTTTTATAGCTTGTTGATTGCATTTAAAACTCTTTTTTTATCGCCGCTCCACAGTGGCGCAATTAAATCTTTCTTTGGTCCGTCTCCCGTTAATCGGTGAATAACAATATTATTTGGTATTATTTCAACGCAACTTTTTATAATATCTAAGTATTCGTCAAATTCAAGCACTTTGAATTTGCCCTTTTCATAATCTGTTGCTAAATCTGTTCCCTTTAAAACGTGCAGAAGTTGTAATTTAATGCCGTCTGTTCTTTCGCATACGTATTTAACAGATTCCAGCATGTCTTTTTTTGTTTCGCCCGGAAGTCCCAAAATTAAGTGAGTAACAACATTAATGTTTCTTTTTTTTAATTCAAAAACCGCTTTGTCATAAACAGGTAAATCATAACAGCGCCTAATGTATTTTGCTGTGCTTTCATGAATTGTTTGAAGTCCCAATTCAACAAAAACAGGCTTAATTTTATTTAGTTCATCTAACAAATCCAAAACATCATTCGGCAAACAATCAGGTCGTGTTGCTATGGAAATTGCAACAATGTCTTTGTGATAAATCGCCGCCGTAAATTTGTTTCTTAATTCATCAACAGGGGCATAAGTGTTTGTAAAGGCTTGAAAATATGCAATATATTTTCCGCTTTTAACCTTGTTTTGTACTTGCTTTTTGCCGTTTTCAATTTGTTCCTCAACGGTAAAATTTGCTTTTTCGGCAAAATCGCCGCTGCCGCCGGCAGAGCAAAAAATACAGCCTTTATTACCTAATGTTCCGTCCCTGTTTGGGCAGGTGAAACCGCCGTTTAAGCAAATTTTGTAAACCTTTTCTCCAAAAGTGTTTTTTAAATATCGATTAAAACTATAATATTCCATCTGCTGTATTGAAAAATTCTTTTAAATTATTTTCGTTTCCGCAAACGTAAGAAGTGGCGCTGCTGTAATCAATGTTTTTGTTATCAACGGTTTTGTAAATACCGCCTGCCTCTTTCAAAACAACTGTTGCTCCTGCCAAATCCCATGGGCTGATTTTTAGTTCATAGTAAAGGTCTGCCTTGCCTGCAGCAACATAACAAATATCAAGCGCCGCAGAACCGCTTCTTCTGATTTCAAGGGAATTGTAAAAAATATTTTCGGTAAGTTTAAATGTTTTTTTGCCAAGTTCTCGGTCGTATGGGCATGTTCCGAATAAAACCACACTGTTTTCCATTTTATTTTGAGTAGCAAATATTTGCTTTCCGTTAAGGAATGCACCTTTGCCTTTTTCAGCATAGTAAATGTTGTTTAAATCCGGGTCAAGCACCACACCTATAATAAGTTCCTTGTTTTTTGCCAAGCCAACACTTATTGCACTGTGCTCAAATCCTTTTATAAAATTGGTTGTTCCGTCAATAGGGTCAATTATAAAACAATAGCCGTCGGTAAGCTCTTTGTTATCGCTTCCTTCTTCGCCTAAAAAAGAACATCCGGGGCAAATTCCGGCAAGTTCGTCAAACAGAAAATCTTGAATCATTTTATCATATTTTGTAACAAGATTAACTGATGAGCCTTTGTCTTCAATTCCCAAATCATTTAAATCGTTGCAGGCGTTTTTATAAATTTCTCCTGCTTGTTCAACAATATTTATTATTTTGTTTAACATACTTATCACCATCTTTATTGTATCATATTTTTAAAACTATTCAATATAATTTAGTATGTTTATTGTTATACTGATTACCAAACTTGTGCAGCGAATTTTAAAAATATTTGGCAAAGGTGCCACAACATTGCCCGGCAGAATAGCTTTGATTTTGAAAAAGGACATACTGTTTCACCTTGCAAAAAACGTAAAAGTTATACTTATTACCGGTACAAACGGCAAAACAACAACCGCCCGAATTGTAGAGCAGGGGCTTAAAACAGCAGGGTTTAGTTATTTTATTAATCGTTCTGGGGCGAATTTAATAACAGGCATTACAACGTCGTTTATATCAAATTCAGATTTATTCGGTAAATATAAAAAAGATTATGCAATTATTGAGTGTGATGAAAATGCATTGAAAAAGGTAAGCGTCTTTATTGATGCCGATTATTTGGTTGTAACAAATATTTTTCGAGATCAGCTTGACAGATTCGGTGAAGTTTCAACAACATTATCCGCTATTAAAACAGGGGCTGAAAATATGAAAAATTGTACTCTTGTTTTAAATACAGATGATTCGCTGAGTTTCAGTTTGTCTCGATTAAGTAATAACTGGGTTGCTTACGGCGTTAATACGCCTCTTAATTTTGGTGGCAAGGGAGATAATGATTATTGCGTTTTTTGCAATTCCAAGTTGGATTTTTATTATAAAACATACAGTCATTTGGGCAATTACCGTTGTTCGCAATGCGGCTTTTTGCGTGTAAGCCCAAAATATGCCGTTGAAGAGATTATTGAACTTGAAGAAGAATATTCTGCTGTGATTGTAAAAATTAATAACGATTGCAAGTTATTAAAAATTAATTTGGGCGGCATTTACAATGTTTATAATGCTTTGGCGGCAGTGGCTGTTTTAAGTGAAATAGGTGTTGAATCTAATGTAATTGAAATGGCGGTTGCTCGGTTTAACGG
>CAKSWS010000064.1 GCA_934512155.1 uncultured Eubacterium sp.
CGGTAGAGCGCCACCTTGCCAAGGTGGAGGTAGCGAGTTCGAGTCTCGTAATCCGCTCCAAAATTGAGCACTATTTATAGTGCTCATTATATTCTCGGCACCATAGCCAAGTGGTAAGGCAGAGCTCTGCAAAAGCTTTATGCCCCAGTTCAAATCTGGGTGGTGCCTCCAATAAAGCAAGTCCATAGTGACTTGCTTTTATTTTTATTAAATTTATCGTTTTTTTACATATTGTTCAAAATATTTCAATATTTTTTTAATTTTTTTATTGAAATTTATTCTTATAGATGTTATAATACCTTCAGTTATATAAGGAGGGTACTGCCTTGAGTAAAGAAACTAAATTAGAAAAAAAAGAAGCTAAGGCTGTAAAAAAAGCAGCTAAAGCTGAAAAAGCAGCACAAAAGATGGCAGCTAAAGCTGAAAAACAACACGCAAAAGCATACGAAAAATTTGTTAAAGAAACAACAAAGAAAAATGCTAACGGTGAGAAAAAAGCTGCATCAAAGGGAATTGCATTTACTGCAGCAGCAATCCCTTCTATTGATGAATTTCAATCTAAGTCTGAAATCAAAGCTATAAAAGCCGCAGATAAGGCTTACGCAAACACAGTCAAAAAGATTGAAAAGAAAAATGTAAAGCTTGAAAAGAAATGTGCTAAAAAGGGTAAACCGTTTGTTCCTGTTGAAATTCCTGCAAGGGAAGAATTTGACGTTCAACAAAACAAGAAGAATCAAATTGTAAAAACAATTATTCTTATTTTACTTTTATGGCTTGTTATTTATCTAATTGTAATGTGGTTTATGTATGTTGCTCCTACAAAACCGGCTGTTGCTGACGATACGACTGTTGCCGCTTCATATGACTATGAAACATATTCTAATCCTCATGAAATCACAACCACACCTGATTACAGCATTGCAGATGCAAAATTGTTCTTAAAGCAAGTTATTAAAGATAACTGGAAGACAATTGGCTATTCTTCAGATGTAAGTAACACAACAATTTCTTATTCAAACAAAATTGTTGTTGTAAATAATGCGGATTGTTATGTATTTACTTGCTCAGGTAAAACATTTGCAGTTCCGGTTAAGCTTTCTGCATGTTATGTTGAACAGGGTGGTAAATACGTTCCGTTAACATTCAACAATACAGATGTAATTTTTGATTAATTTACATAAAATTTAAAGCACGGTTATAAACCGTGCTTTTTTTATTTTCCAAATCCGTTCCATTCATCTATAAATTCATTAACAAAATGCTTCATAAATTCTGTTCGCCTTTTTGCAATTTGTTTACCTATTTCAGTATTCATCATACCTTCCAGCAAAAATAATTTTTCATAAAAATGATTTATTGATGTTGATTTACAATCCAAATATTCATTTTTATTCATTGTTATATTTGGCGGTATATTAGGGTCATAAATCGAGCGATTATGGCTTCCTCCATAGGCAAACGCACGAGCAATTCCAATTGCACCCAATGCATCAATTCGGTCTGCATCCTGTACACATTTACCTTCAATAGTTGAGCAACTAACTGTATCTGTGCCTGCAAACGAAATCTCACTTATAATATTGATTATTGCATCTGTTTCAGCTTTAGATACGAGATTTTTGCGCAAAATTTCAACAGTTCGTTCTTTTTTTATTGATGTTTTAGGCGATATTTTTACATCGTCAACATCATGAAGCAATGCTGCCAAAGATACTATTTTTAAATCAGCGTTTTCGATTTTTGCAATTTCAACAGCGGTTTTGCAAACGCGCACTGAATGATAAAAATCATGTCCACTAAAATCATCTTTAAAAATTTCTTTAATGAAACTGATTGCTTCTTCAATAATTTTATCCAAAATTTAATACACGCCCTTACGCAAATATTTCTTAAATTTTATTATAATTAAAATATTTTAACATTTCAATATCATGTAAATAAAAAACGGAGAAGCTTACAAAAGCATCTCCGTTTAATATAAATTATCAGTTTTTAAGGCTATGAAGCGGAGCAGGAATTTTTCCGCCTCTGTTAATAAATTTTGCAGGCGATTTAGTGTTTACTTTCATAACCGGACCTGAACCCAAAAGTCCGCCAAATTCAAGTTCATCACCGATATTCTTACCAACGGCAGGAATAACCCTTACGGCTGTCGTTTTACCGTTAACCATACCTATTGCTGCTTCGTCGGCAATTATACCGCTTATAACCTCTGCTGTTGTATCTCCGGGAATAACAATCATATCAAGGCCTACAGAGCATACCGCAGTCATTGCTTCAAGCTTTTCAATAGACAATGCACCGCTTTTAGCAGCGGCAATCATTCCGGCATCTTCGGAAACAGGTATAAATGCACCGGAAAGTCCGCCAACACTTGAAGAAGCCATAACGCCGCCTTTTTTTACAGCATCATTAAGCATTGCAAGACAAGCAGTTGTTCCTGCAGCACCACACTGTTCAAGACCGATTTCTTCAAGTATATGAGCAACTGAATCGCCAACCGCAGGAGTAGGGGCAAGGGATAAGTCAACTATTCCAAAAGGAACACCCAATCTTTCCGAAGCTTCAACACCAACAAGTTGACCCATTCTTGTAACTTTAAATGCCGTCTTTTTAATTAATTCGGCAATTTCGTTAATGCTGTAATCAGGATATTTTGCTACAGCGGCTCTTACTACACCCGGTCCGGATACACCAACATTAATAACGCAATCAGGCTCTGAAACACCGTGAAAAGCACCTGCCATAAATGGATTATCTTCAGGTGCATTACAAAATACAACTAATTTACCCGGTCCAATACAATTATCATTTTTTGTAAGTTCGGCAGATTCTTTAACTTTTTGACCCATAATTTTAACGGCATCCATATTTATCCCTGCTTTTGTGGAACCAATATTAACAGATGAACAAATATGTTGAGTTTCTGCAAGTGCTCTCGGAATAGAATTAATAAGTTCTAAATCTCCTGCGGAAAATCCTTTTTGCACAAGTGCAGAGTATCCGCCTATAAAATTAACACCAATAGTTCTTGCAGCTTTTTCAAGCGTTAATGCATATTTAACAGGGTCCCCGCCGCTGATACCTGCAAGCATTGCAATCGGTGTAACAGAAACACGTTTATTTATAATAGGAATGCCATAGTGTTTTTCAATATCTTCACCTGTTGAAACAAGTTTTTCTGCTTTTCTGCAAATTTTCTCGTAGATATTATTACAAGCTTTATCAATATTTTTATCGGCACAGTCAAGCAAAGAAATACCCATAGTGATTGTTCTTATATCAAGGCATTCATCTTGAATCATGTGTATTGTTTCAAGTATGTCGTAAGTATTAATCATTGTTTGTCTCCTAAATTCTGTGCATAGAGTTAAAAATATCTTCATTCATTACATGAATTGAAAGTCCGTTATCTTCACCGTACTTAGTTAAAATATCACTAAACTGTGAAAATTCAACAGAACATTTTGAAATATCAGCCATCATAATCATGCAAAACATATCTTGTAAAATAGATTGAGTAACTTCAACTATGTTTACATCGTTTTCTGCACAAATTGCTGAAACCTTTGCAAGAATACCAACCATATCCTTGCCTACAACTGTAATTACTGCTCTCATTTAACATTACCTCCGAATTTAATAGTAAAATTATAACAAACAGGTAAACTTTTTTCAATAAAAACAAGAATTTTATTTAAATTTATTACATAATGTGATAAAATATATCTTCATACGGAGGCGATTATGCGTTGTATTTAAAAAAAATAGATTTTCACACTCATTCAATACATTCTTTTGATGGCAATCACCCTTGCAAAGATATTTGCGAATGTGCCATTAATAACAATGTTAAATACTTGGCGATAACAGACCATTGTGAAATAGACTCAAAGGATTTAAATTTTGAAGAATTCTGCAAAAATCAATTTGCGGATGTTGCAAATATGAAAAAAGAATTTTATCCAAAACTAAAAGTATATAACGGAATAGAATTAGGTCAACCAATTTACAATAAGCCCCTTGCTGAAAAGATTTTAAAAGATTACGATTATGATTTTGTTTTAGGTTCAATACATAATCTTGAAAACATGGAAGATTTTTATTATCTTGATTACACAAAATTTAATGTTACTGAGATTTTAATCAGATATTTTGATGCTTTAATTGAATTGTGCGAATGGGGTAATTTTGATTCATTGGCACATTTAACATATCCGCTTAGATATATTTACGGAAACTATAAAATCAATGTTGATTTATGTAAATTTTCTGATAAAATAGAAAACATACTTAAGATTCTTGTTAAAAAAGAAAAAGCACTTGAAATCAACACATCGGGATTAGGCATGGAAATTCATGATTTTTTGCCGGGTGTTGAAATTATAAAACAATTTAAAAAGTTCGGCGGAAAATATATTACTATCGGATCGGATTCTCATTATAAAGAAAAAATAGGTAACTTTGTAAATGAAGGCCTTGACGCAATTAAAGAATACGGATTTGAATTTATAACTATATATGAAAAACGACAACCAAAACTTATAAGAATTGATGATTTGGTTTAAATCTTATTAAGAAAGGATTTATTTTAATGAACAAATTACTTGATTTACTTTCTCAAGATGCAAGAATTTCTAACAGTGAAATTGCTGTTATGCTTGGAATTTCAGAAGATGAAGTAAAAGAAAAAATCGCACTTTATGAAGACACAGGTGTTATTAGAGGCTACAAAGCAATTATTGATAAAAACAAAGCCCATATATCAACAACATCGGCAATTATTGAAATTACCGTTCAACCTAAATTTATTCATGGATTTGATGAACTTGCCGAAAAAATTTCAAATTTTGAAGAGGTTGAATCAATTTATCTTATGAGCGGCGGATTTGACTTTGCAA
>CAKSWS010000065.1 GCA_934512155.1 uncultured Eubacterium sp.
GAATTATTTACAGCATTGTGGGACTTGCCGCAATTTGGTGCATCAGCCTTTTATTTTCAAGGCACGCAATGCTTGAAGACTGAAAAAACCATTTTAGCTGCAAGCAGAAAATTTAAACTGCTGCGGCTTTTACATAAATTCCTTTTGCATTTGAGATTTGATTTTTTCAAGAATCTTTTTTTCAAGCCGTGAAATATAACTTTGAGAAATACCCATTAAATCTGCAAGCTGTTTTTGTGTATGCTCTTTTTCGCCGAAAATTCCAAATCTTTTTTTCATTAGTTCTTTTTCTTTATCCGGCAATTCGGATATTATTTTTAAAAGCAATTTTTTCTCGTCATTATATTCAATATCCACAGATATTTCATCCGGCTCACTGCCCAAAACATCACGCAGTGTTAATTCATTACCGTCCCAATCAATACTTAAAGGCTCGTCAAAACTCATTTCCGTTTTAGAATTATTGATTTTACGCAAATGCATTAATATTTCGTTTTCAATGCAACGTGAGGCATAAGTGGCAAACTTAATGTTTTTTTCGGGATTAAATGTTTTTACTGCTTTCATTAATCCGATTGTGCCGATTGAAACCAAATCCTCGGTAGAAGTTACACAACCGTCAAATTTTTTAGCAATGTAAACTACAAGACGCAAATTATGAATTATAAGCAAATCACGATGGGTATTATCCCCACTGCGAAGCTCACCCATAACCGTTTCTTCCTCTTCCTTTGTAAGAGGAGGCGGAAGTGTTTCCGGACCGTTTATGTAATAACAATTTTTTCTGAACAAGCGAAAAAACAAAAGTTTTAATTTATTGAACAATTAAATCACCCTATCGTTAAGAATATTTGGATTTATAATTCCCCTGAACTCCCCTTTCTTTAAATTATCATTTAAAGCAATGTAAACATTCTGAATTGAATATTTTTTATTGCCTGCACACACTGTTACTTCATTTGGCTTAAAAGCGTTTAAAACGCCTTGAGAACCTATTGTGGAGTACGGAATAAGCCGCTCTGCTTCAACGCCGTTAAACAAATTTTTATCAGCAACTATTACAGGATAATTTGAAAAAGGCTCTTTTAAATTATTACCGCTGTCTGCAAAAGCAAAAAATTTAAACTCTTTACCGTTTTTTTCAACAGTAACACGATATATTTCTTTTTTAGCAATTTTGTTGTTATAAATTCTTACAACAACAGTTGAAACCACATATGCCGCCAAAGCAGAAAAAAGCAAAAGCTTTGCCGATATATTAAAATAAACCGTATTATTGTTTATTACCACGCCTGTAGGTTTAAAAATCATCCAGCCGCCAACAATTACACCTACAAAAATCAAATTAGAAAAGAAAAAAATAACTACTTCTTTTATATAGTTTTTAAAACCGTTAATTTTAAATGCAGCTGCCACAATAAGACATCCTGCGGCAAACTTGCCAAAATAAGACACAAAAAACTTTAAATCATCGGCAAGAATTACAAGTGAATACACACCGCCGATTAACGAACCTGCCACTGCACGAAAAAGATTAATTTCATTTTTTGACAGCTTTGAAGTAAGAAGCAGAAGAAAAAAGGTTATTAAAAAATTTACAAGAAACAAAACGTCTACATAAATAACCACAAAAATACCCCCGAAGCCGATTATATTATAATCTGCCCCGGGGGTTAAATTTTGTCATATTTTATTCTTTAATTTCAACAGTTTCAATTACAACATCATAAACAGGTTTATCTGCAACGCCTGTTTTTGTTGCCGCAATATCCTCAAGAACATCTGCGCCGTCTGTTAACATTCCGAAAACGGTGTGATGAAAATCAAGCCAAGGTGTTCCGCCAACTTCCTTATACTTATCTATAACTTCCTGTGGAAAACCGTTATCTTTAAGCTGTTCCATTTGAGCTAAAAGAGAATCCGGCACCGTTTTTGCTTGAACAATGAAAAACTGACTGCCGTTTGTATTAGGACCGGCATTTGCCATTGAAAGCGCACCGTAATAGTTGCGGGCGTTAATTGAAAATTCATCTTCAAATTTTTTACCCCAAATTGATTCACCGCCCATACCTGTGCCTGTTGGGTCGCCGCCCTGAATCATAAAATCTTTAATAACACGATGAAAAATCAAGCCGTCATAATAGCCGTTTTTAGCGTGTGTTGTAAAGTTTTCAACAGCCTTTGGCGCTGCTTCTTCATTAAGTTTAAAGGTCATATCGCCCTTATTTGTTTTAATTACTGCAATCATTATAATTTTACCTTTCCGTTAATTTCATTTAAAGTATCAATATCAATTTTAACAACTTTTCTGTCATAAGTCATAATTCCGTTTAACTCATCCTCTACATCGGTAACCTGAGTATAAACAGTAGCACTTAAACCTGTTTTAATTTGAGGAATAATGGTGTTATTAAAGCAATTTAAATATGCCTTTGTTAAACTTTCTTTAGACTTATAAATTTTATAGCCAAACATTTTATCATTAAATGTATGACCCTTTATACGATGTGAAAAACCGCCGAATTCAGACAAAACATACGGTCTGTTGCCGGTTTTTACTTTAATAGGCGTAAAATAAATATGTTTTGAAATAACATCTGTTCTGCCGTTATCGTGCCAACCGGATGTAGTATCAACAACTCTTGTTTCATCAACGCTTTTAATAAGCTGATAAGCGATTTTTGAATCAAACTGCCCCCAACCCTCATTAAAAGGGACCCACATTGCAATACAGGGGCAATTATAAAGATAATCAAGCATTTCCCTTAACTCTTGATAATAAAGTTTTCTGCACTCGCTGTCTGTTCGTTTAAAACGTTTATAATTACTGTCATCAAGGGTAATACCGATAAACGGCCATACAGAAATTTCAAAGCCATATTTGCCGCCGCCGTTCACCATATCCTGCCAAACAAGAATACCGTTCACATCACAATAATGATACCACAAAAGCGGCTCAATTTTAATATGCTTTCTTAACATATTAAATCCCATTTTTTTAACGGTTTCCACATCAAATCTCATAGCGTCATTACTTGGCGGAGTAAGATAGCCATCGGGATAATAACCTTGGTCAAGCAAACCGTTGTGAAAATACAGTTTATTATTTAAAGCAAGACGAAAAATGCCATTTTCATCTTTCATAACGGAAAATTTACGCATACCGAAATACGACTTGATTTTTTCGCCGCAAGCCGTAAATACAACGTCGTACAAAAAAGGATTTTCCGGCGACCAAGATTTAAAATCAGGAATTTTAACTATATTTTCTTTTGTTTCGGCAACAAGGGTTTCGCCGTCATAAATACTTGTAACAACATCTGTTGTGCCAAAAAACTCAAATACAACCTCTTCACTATCATAATGAGGAGTGATTTTTACGCTTTTAAGAAATTGTTTTGGCGTACTTTCAAGCCAAACTGTTTGCCAAATACCGCTTTGAGGACTGTACCAAATACCGCCACGCTTAAATTTTTGCTTACCCCTTGAATATTCCTTTGTATCGGAATAATCCACAACGGTTACAACAAGAATATTATCTGTTTCTTTAATACAGTCGGTTAATTCAAAAGTAAACGGAGTGTAACCGCCTTTATGAACGCCTACTTTGCTGCCGTTAAGATACACGGTTGCAATTTGGTCTACTGCGCCAAAATTAATAAAAACTCTGCCCTTGTTAAAATCAGCCGGCAAATCAAAATGCTTTTCATAATGCAAAAACTCATTTGGTTTTAAAACACGGTTTACACCGGACAAAGGAGATTCCGGCGAAAAAGGAACTACAATTTCATTGCTGAAAGATTTTGGTATTTCAGAAGAATTTGAAAATTCGCATTTCCAAATACCGTTTAAGTTAAAATAACTGTCTCTTACAAACTGCGGACGGGGATATTCCTGCAGCGGATGTTCCCTGTCTAATTCTTTACCCCATTTTGTGTATAACATTTATTTCTCCTCACTGACAATTTTAGAATCAATAATTTGAACACACTTATTGCATATATCAAGCGCCGCCTTTTTATGGCTGACGATAATGCACGTTTTATTTTTCATGCTTTTAAGATTTGTTAAGAACTGCCTTTCCGTTTCCTCATCAAGTGCGGAAGTGGCTTCATCAAGCAGTAAAATCGGTGATTCCGACAGCAATGAGCGGGCAATGGCAAGACGCTGAATTTGACCTTCGGAAAGTCCCATTCCCTTTTCGCCTATAACCGTTTCCAAGCCCAAAGGCAGTTCATCAATAAATTGCTTTGCACAAGATATTTCAACAGCCTTTTGAATTTCATCAACTGTTGCATTACTGTTAATGAATCTTAAATTATCTTTAATAGTTCCCGAAAGCAGCATATTACCTTGAGGAACATAGGCAAACAAACGCCTTGTATGCTTATCAACAGGAACATGGGAATTGTTTAGTTTGAGGTAGATTTCACCGTCTTTAACATTAAACACGCCTAACAAAAGTTTAAGTAATGTACTTTTTCCTATTCCGGAAATACCCATAATAGCTACAAAATCACCTTTATTTACGCTTAATGAAGTACTGTCGAAAATAATATCCCTGTCATATTTAAAAGAAATATTTTCAAATTCAATAGAACTTAATTCGTTATAAGTTTTGACAATATCAACATCAACCGAATTGCTTTCTTCTTCATTGGGAAGATTACAAATTTCCATAAGTCTTTCCCCTGAAGCAGCAAGTGCATAAATTTTAGGTAATATTCCGGAAAGGCTGACAAGAGGCGACTGAACC
>CAKSWS010000066.1 GCA_934512155.1 uncultured Eubacterium sp.
TGCATACACTTCTTACCATAACAAATTTATCGCAGGTACAAATCCTCCGTATTATACTCAGTTTTCTCCAAGAACAAGTATAACAAGGGCAATGCTTATTACTATTATTTATCGTATGGCAGGCGCTCCTTACGATAATGGTGAGAAAAATCCGTTTACTGAAAATCCGTTTGCCGATGTAAGCGAGTCATCTTATTATTACAATGCCGCTTGTTGGGCAAAAATCAACGGCATAACTAATCAGTATAAGTTCAGACCTAATGATCTTGTTACAAGAGAAGAAACTGCAAGTTTCCTTTACAGGTTTGCAGATGTTGAAAAATGGATTTCAGACACTGAAAAAACAGATTTAAAATATGTTGATTTAGGCGAATATCCTGATTGTTCAAATGTAAGTTCTTGGGCAATGGATGCTATGAAATGGGCAAACAGTAATGATATGATTACAGGCACAACCCAAGGCTACCTTAATCCAAAGGGTTCAACATTAAGAATTCATGCAACTAAAATTCTTTATGGCTTTGGTATGAGCTATGAAATCGGAACGGTTGTTTACTATTAAATTTTAAATAATCTCGGGCGTGGTCGTTTGACCACGCCTTTTTTGTTAAAAATCGTTTGGCGATATTGCACAAAAATTTCGCTTGTGTTTTGTATATTATGTTGCATAGGCAGAAACATAAAAAAAGCCCTTGAAAAATCTAAAAACAGTTATATAATACAGTGCAAAGAGAGGAAATTATGCGGCAGAGGTCTTAGGTTTATGAAAAAAATGAAATCACAAGTTATAGGTTATGTAAAAGATATGTTCACACAAAGCAATATGGTAAAGCGTGTTGTTTTTTCGTTTTTAAGTATTGTTGTTATGGGCTTCGGAATTTCACTTTTTTCTGTTTCCGGCTTTGGGGTAGACCCTTTTACTTCAATGAATATGAATGTTGCAAGTGCAATCGGCGTTGGCTTCGGAACATATCAAATGATTATAAATGCAATTATTTTGTTTTATGTTATTGTTGTTGCTCACAGGGGTTTGGTTGGCGTAGGAACAGTGTTTAATATGGTTGCCTGCGGTTATGTGTGCGAGTTTTTCCAAGGCTTAATTCAGCCTATGGTTACTCATAATTTTATTATGCCGGTCAGACTTGCTTTGCTTAGTGCAGGCATAGTAACGCTTTGTTTTGCTTGTTCGTTGTTTTTTACGGCAAATGTGGGTGTCGGTCCTTACGATGCACTTGGTTTTATGCTTTGCCGTGGAATTCATATTGAGCATAAGTTTGCCAGAGTTATTACAGATGTAAGCGTTGTTCTTATCGGTCTTGTTGTAAGCGGCGGCTTAACAGCGTTGTTTAAAGGCGATTTTTCACATATTCACAACGTTGGTATCGGCACAATAATTACTGCATTTTGCATGGGCCCTCTTATTAATGTGTTTAACAAAACCGTTTCTTCAAAATTGTTTAATGTTGATTATGAAAAAATTGGCAAAGATTTTGTGTATGTAATGGTAAAAGGCGCTGCTGTTAAAAACGCAGTTCCTGCATCATTTAAATAAATTTGTGTGTATATTTTAGGTAATAAAACACCCTGCAATTTTTTTAGTTGCAGGGTGTTTTATTTTATTTTGCAAAACAATAAAAAAAAGAACCAATCTTTGATTGGTTCTTTTCGTTTATTAAGCTTACTGTTTTGCACCGTTGTCAAACATTTCAAGTGCTTTAACACTGATTGCAAAGCAATCTGCAAGTCCGTCAAGATTCATATTATCGTATGTATCTCTTCTTGTGTGGTAATAATCTTCAAGCTTGTGGTTAAGTCCTGTAACACCTGTTGCTCTAAAGCCTGCCTGTGCAAATGCTGCAGAGTCTGTTGCACCGCCAAGTGGAGGAACCCAACCTTTTTTACAAGGAATGTTAAGTTCTTGTGCCGCTTCCATAAACAAGTCAGAAACGTCTTTGTCTGCTTTAACAGTACCGTTTAAATCACGGTAATTTGTCATTAAATATTTAGGGTCGTGAATTGTATCATAAGAGAAAATAAATGTAGGCACGTCGTCAAATTCACCTTTGTGTGCTTCGCACCAAGCTTTTGAACCTCTCAGTCCTGCTTCTTCAGAGCCGGAAAGTACAACACCTACTTCTGTGTTTTCAAGTGTAATTCCTGCGTCTTGAAGTGCTTTCATAACTGCAATGCCCATATAACAACCGGAAAGGTTATCATTTGCGCCGTCAACAATTCTGTCTTCATTCCACATCCAGTAAAGACCAATAAGGAACGGAACAAAAAGAAATCCCCACAGTGCCATTTTTACCGGCGTTGAGCTAAAATCAACTGCACTGAAATGAACGCCGTACTGTGCAATGTACATAATTGAAATTACAATATAGTAAACTGCGCCGATTCCGCAAATAATTGCGTGGCCTTCAAATCCTACGCCGCCTAATTTGTAGTTAACCGGCCATTCCCATGCTGCGTCAGGGTGTCCGTTAAAAAGAATGCGGCGTTTAACTTCGCCTGTACACTTTTTAATTGCCGTAACGTTGTGTCCTGTTTTTTCAGGGAAAAATCTGTCAACAAATTTTTTGTAAAGACCAAATTGCATAAATGCAATAACAAGACCGCCTACAATCAAAAGTATTGAAATAAGGGGACAGAAGAAGAAAATTGCAATTCCCAAAAGCACCATCGTTATTGTGAAGTAAATCCAGCCAAAAAATGAACCGGGATTTTCTTTAAAACTTTCCACATCGGCTCTTTCGCAACCGCAGTCTTTTTTCAGCACATCAGCCATGTATTCGCATGCCTGTAATTCACCTTTTGAACCCGGGTCTCTTTTTTCAAAATCCTTGCAAATGTGGGTAATTTCGTCAAGCATATACTTGGCATATTCATCCTTCTTGTTGATAATGTGTTTTAAATCCATAACCAACCTCCTTAAAAAATTATAATTTTACTTTAACACGATGTTAACAAAAAATCAACAATTAAAGTATTATTGTTCACTGTCGCTGCCGCTTTTTTCATCGTGCTTTTTTGCTGCATTTGCTTTTTCCTCGGCTTCTTTTAATTTTTCTTCTGCTTTTCTTGCTTTTTCAGCTGCCTTTTCTTCGGCTTTTTTGGCTTTTTCGGCTTCCTTTTTTGCCTTTTCTTCTTTTTCTTTTGCCTTTTTGGCTTCCTCTGCATCTTTCTTTATTCTTTCTTTTTCTTCCTTTTCTGCACGTTTTCTTTCTTCTTCGGCTTCCTTTTCGACACGTTTTTTAGCTTCCTCGGCTTCTTTTATTGCTTTTTCCTGTTCTTTACGGGCTTTTTCATCAGCTTTTTCTTGTTCTTTACGAATTTTTTCTTCCGCCTTTTCCTGCTCCTTGCGTGCCTTTTCTTCAATTTTTCGCTTTGCTTCTTCAGCTTCTTTTTGTGCTTTTTCAGCGTCTTTTTTGGCTTTTTCGGCTTCTTTTCTTGCTTTTTCTGCCGCCTTTTCAGCTTCCTTGCGTGCTTTTTCACGCTCTTTGCTTTCCTTGTATTTTGTTTCTCTTTCTTCTCTTTCGCTAACAATTTCTTCTATATTCAAGTTATCCGTACCGCCTTTTTTCCAGGTGTGAATAATCTCAGGATGTTCAAATATATCGTCTAATTTTTTAATGAAAGGAACAATTTCTCCAAAATCAAGTGCACGGTGGTCAAAAACAATGCAAAGTGGCATAACCTGTCTTACAGCTATTTCTTTTTCTCCGTTTTCGTTTGTAACAACAACAGGCTTATCCTGAACTGCACCTACTGCTATTGCGCAAACCTGCGGCGGAACAATTTCAATAAGGCATGTTTCACCACGTTGTTGCCTGTAAACGGAGCCTATGTTTGAAACGGTAATTGTGCCTTGCTCAATGTCGTGCTTTGTAAGTCTGTCTTCCTCAGGAATTTTATAATAATCGCTTTTTTCCTTGCCGCTTAATGTTTTAACCTTGTGCTTGCCGGTTTTTGAGCCGATAAGTCTGTAAAAAGTTTGCTTAATTTCACCTTTTTTAAGGGCTGTTAATGTGTTGTCAAGAGAAACATCAAACATAACTTCATTTAAATTTGTGTTTTTAACACGTCTGTTAACATCGTTAATGTAATCAACCATTTCATCCAAACTTTTATTTTCAAAGTTGTGCAGATTAATCGTCATCATTTCACCGGTAGGTAAAACCATAGGCATTGAAATGTTTATGTCTTCAAATGTATGGATTGTGCCACGAACAAGCTTTTTATCAAACTCAATGTATGAGTTCATGATCGGGTCTGCTTTTAAGCCTTCAACAATTATTTTAAGCATAATTGTGTTAAGTGTTATTTTTGCACCTTCGCTTTCGCAGTTTTCGTTAAGCCTTTTGTATTCAATCATAAATTCTGTTACGTCAGGTTCATAATTATATGTAACATGGGGAATGTTTACCCAGCTTTCAGTTGTCATATTTGCAACTATTTTACGTTGAATACCAAAGTGAATTGTGCTTTTCTTTTTCATTTTGTTTGCCATATCAACACTTCCTATAATTAATTACATATTTAAGTTTAAGTCAAATGC
>CAKSWS010000067.1 GCA_934512155.1 uncultured Eubacterium sp.
TTAAAAATACAACATAATTAAAAACAACTCTTCTGTATTTTCCGTAATGAACTTTCATAATATTTGCAGAAAGAATGGTTGCAGCTGCAACAGCAATAGAAATTGCCGCACAAATAAGAACCCACCACCATTTAAGATGATTGTACCAAACAAGTGCACCACTGTAAAAAATATGACCTACAAGGAAAAACAAAAATCCTGCCTTTAAATAATCGTTTGCATCCTTTGTATAAATGCATTTTAAATCAAGGGCAGTATCGCCTGCAAGACCTAAAGCACCGCCCATTATTATGAGTGAGCCGAATTCCGGCTTATCAGGATTTGAAATTACGGCAAAAACCGTTGTTAAAAGATAACAAAGGCTTGAAGCCATTTTGAAGAACAAGTTTTTAACAGTTGCACCTTTTGAACGGCTGAACAAAAAAGCAACCGAAACAATTAAACCTGCACCTAAAGTGAAATAATACGGCATAAAGATTTACCCCCTAATGAAAATCTTAATTACTGATTAATTTTTTAAAATTTTTTTGTTTTGATAAATATATAATAACAAGCGGAATATCCGCAAGAAGCCACGCAACAGGTCCGGCGTAGCAAACGGCATTAAATCCGATAAGAGGTGTAAATATTAACGCAACCGCCAGCCTGCCAAGCAATTCGCCTGCACCGGCAATCATATTTGAATAAGTAAATCCTAATCCCTGCAATGTATTTCTTAAGACAAACAATACCGCCACAAGGCTGTAGCATTCTGCTATTGCCCACAAATAATGCTTAGCTGCGAACATAATTTCGCTGTTATAATCGGTCATAAACAATGTTACTACATAAGGTCCCACAGCAACCAAAATCAAACTGCAAGCAACAGATACCGCTATATCCAGCACAAAAATCTTTTTTACACTTTGTACAATACGTTCATAATTTTTTGCACCGTAGTTTTGAGAAACAAATGTCATTGTGCCAACGCCCAGACCTGACATAGGAATATTGAGTATTTGTTCTACCCTGCCTGCTGCCGTAAAACCGGCAATAACATTTGAACCAAACCCGTTTACTGCTGTTTGCAAAACCATCGAGCCTATAGAAGTTACAGTAAATTGCAAAGAAATAGGAATACCCAATTTAAGCTGCATCCAAACTGTTTTTAAATCAAATTTTAACTCTTTAATGGTAATACTATATGTTTTATTAATTTTTAAAATATACACACCTGCAAGCAATGCCGCAACCGTTTCAGAGGCAGCGGTTGCCCATGCAGCACCTTCAACGCCCCACTTAAATACACCTACAAAAAGCAAATCAAGGGCAAAATTAACAAAAACACTTACAGTTAAAAACACAAGCGGCTTTTTACTTTCACCAACTGCGTTGGAAAGAGAATTAAAAACATTCAGCAATAGTTGAACGGGAATTGCCAAATATAAAATATTAACATAACTTGCAGACAATTCAATTATATTTTCAGGAGTGTTAATAAGCTTTAAAAGAGGTGTTGAAATAACGTGTGCAATAATTGTGCATAAAACACCTAAAATCAAAGCCAGAGAAATACCCGAACCTGCAAACTTATTCATTTTTTGCTTATTACCTGCACCGAAGTTTTGGGCAACAGGGATTGTAAAACCTGCCGCAAGACCGAATACCGTGCCGACAATAAAGCCACCTATTGAACCAACATTACCCACAGCAGCCAAAGCATCTGTGCCAACGTACCTGCCGACAATGATATTATCTACAAGATTATAATTATACTGTAAAAGTGAACTTGCCATTAAAGGCAAGGCGAACATAATGATGCTTTTAATTGGTTTTCCGTTTAATAAATCCGATTTCAAAATAAATTTCCTCTTACCTGTTTATAACCACTACATTAACATTAATCTACCTAATAGTCAATACTGTTTATTGACACAATGCTAATAATGACTTATAATTTTATTGACTATTTAAGAAAGAATGAAGCGAATGAATTTAACCATAACATTGGAATTACAGAAATTTAAGTTTACTAATTTTTTAAAATCATACATAACAAGTGTTAAACCGGTTTATTTAATTATTTGTATAATAATATTTATTACCTTAACAGTTGTTTCAATTTATCTTAAGAAAAAACATAACACGGAAAATGTAAAACTATTTACTCTTACCGTTTTGCCTGTATATTTATTTGCGGTTTATTCTTCACTTGTTTTTTCAAGAGCAACATACCCCACATACAACTACAGTTTAATTCCTTTTTATTCATACTATCAAACAATTAAAGGTATAGAAAAATTGACGATGGAAATTATAGGAAACATAATAATGCTGATGCCGGTTGGAATTTTGCTTCCGTTTAATTTGAAAAAAGACAAATTTAAGACAACGCTGATTATAGGATTTTTAATTACATTTTCCATTGAATTTATGCAGCTTATATTTAAAAGAGGACTATTTGAAACAGACGATTTAATTGACAACACACTGGGCGTTGTTTTAGGTTACCTAATTTACAAAATCATTTGTACTATAATTAAAAAACACAAAAGAAAAACAAATTAAAGTTAAAGAGAAAATACAGTGTATTTTCTCTTTTTTTATTTATAAATAAACTATTTTAATTTGCGTTTTTTTATGATTTTTACTGCCGCTGTAACGCCTGCGGTAATTACAACAACACCGCCTACTATGCCCCAAAAAGCAGGGACCACATAATTTTTATAATTAATATAACCCAGTTCTTTAATGAAAATATTTTTAACCTTGCTGCCTACCAAATCATCATAAGTTAACACTTCGGTATCAAAACCAGTAAGGTCATTTTCATCAAGTGTAATTGTTCTGACGCCCCTATAATTACCGTAACTGTAAAAAGTAACGGCAGGAGAAGCAATAAGCCTTATTCCTTTATATTCGCCATCATAATCATTAACATGGTCATGACCGAAGAATGCGCCTAAAATATCACCCTGATTAAGCCAACTGTCAAACTGACCGTCGTTTGCCGTATTTGCCGGACAGGGTCCCTCATTAACGTGACCTGAAGTTATATATTCCGGATTCGCAATATAGTATTGACTTGTATGATTTGCATTACCTTTTATCGCTCCCTTTGTTCCTTTCGAAACTTCTGAAAGCATATCATAAACTTCTGGAACAGCAATGTGTTGGAACAAAACAGACGGCAACGAAGTTCCGCCGTTTGCGGCTTTAAGCTGATTTGACGTTTTTTCATACCATTCGATTTGGTCTTTATGTACATATCCGTAGCCGCCGCCCTCGGATTCGTCGGTATAAGGATTTGAATCCATAAACCACATATTAAAGATATCTTTATCACCGGCGGAATTCTTAACGGTTAAATTGTAATTACCAACGCCTGTTAAATCATCACCTTCAACAGCCATGCAATATTCATATTCATTAAACCAAGCCATTATTTGTTTTTTGGCGTCCTCTTCCGTCATACCTATTTCATCATCGCACAGCCCTTCGTGATCATGATTACCAAATACAAGAGCAAAAGGAATTTTTCTGTCGTTAATTGTTTTTGCAACAATATCTACAGCTTCTTTTGTTTCTTCCGGAGTAACATGCTTCCACCAGCCTGCAATATTATCACCTGTTAAAGCAATAAAATCAGGATTTGTTTTATCTATTGCATTTGTCATTAAAGCAATAGTTTCTTGCTGCGGAGTATTAGTATCCTGAATATCTGCAAGAATCAGAATTTTAAATTTTCCATCCTTAAATTTTAACATTTGTAAATTTTCCTCGCTTGCAAAAATTGTAATCGGAAAAGATGCAAGCACAAGTATAGCAGAAATTAAAACTGCTGCAAATCTTTTAATCATTTTCATTTTTCTTACCACCTTTTTTTCTTTTAAATTTAGCTAAAAAGGCATCTGCCCTTGCCCATTCGGCTTCTGCTTTCTCGGCATCAGCCTCAAGTCTTTCATCCATATTGTAATTCATAATATTACAGCCACAATTAGGGCACTCAGGCTTTAAATAAAATACGCTTAACTTTGTATTGCACTTAGGGCATCTGTTTTCCATAATTATAAAACCTTTCAACACATTCAATAATATATTTATTCCGCAGAAGCGGATTTTGTTATTTCTTCACGTCGTTCAGCAATTTCACGATGAATATTGTCTAACTTTTCGCCTTCTAAATCATAGAAAGCATAAGGAATCAATGACAAC
>CAKSWS010000068.1 GCA_934512155.1 uncultured Eubacterium sp.
GTTTTATAAATATCTGCAACTTCAAACAAAGAAGGTTCCATTTTATTACCAGCACCCATTGAACTGATTATAGGCGTATTACTTGCCTGTGCCTGCATAACAAGTGCAATTTTGCCTGTTACGGTATCTATTGCATCCACAACGTAATTATACTGTGAAAAATCAAATTTTTCGGCAGTTTCCGGGCTGTAAAACATTTGATGCTTATTTACAATACAATCGGGATTAATTTGTTTTATTCTTTCCTCGGCTACATCTACTTTATATTTACCGACAGTTGCACGAGTAGCAAAAATTTGCCTGTTAATATTGGTTAAGCAAACCTTATCATCATCAATAATATCTATTATTCCCACGCCCGACCTAACAAGTGCCTCTACAGTATAGCCGCCTACACCGCCTATGCCGAAAACGGCAACACGTGATTGAGCAAGAGTTTTCATAGAATCATTACCCAAAAGTAATTCTGTTCTTGAAAATTGATTTAACATTTACATCCCTCTTAACACAAAAGTTTATATCTAAATTACTCAGGCAAATATTATACTACCGTTTTAGTAGGTTTATCAAGAGGAATTATTACTATAATCGAAATTATAATCAATATTTGTTTTTATACCGACTTTCCGATTAATAAAGCAAGTATACAACAAATACAGATAAGTTGCAATAAATATGCCGATAACAGCATTGATTTCCGATTTTTGCATTTAAAGTTCCGTATTATAAATTTTTTACTGAATAAATTTAATATATAATTATAAGTAGACAACACATTAAGAAAGGGTTATATATGAACAGAAAAATTAAAGCGGCTATTGCACTGATTTTGGCAATAGCAACAGTTGCCGCCGTTTTTACGGGATGTACAAATAAAAAAATAACGCCAAAGGTGCCAAAAGAATCTATTGCCTATACAACAGACGAAAAAGAACCGTCAAGCACGCTGAAGCATAGCGTTAAATTGAACAAAGGTGAATATATAGACATTGATTTTCAAAAAGAAGTTAAATTTGATACTATAAGTTTATACGAAAGCGGAGATAATTGCCGTGAATTTAATATTTACGCAGATAATAACGGTGAATGGGAGCTTATTTATAAACAAGACAGAATTATGGCATACCATTTGTGTTACACAAAAGAAACTGCAACAACAAAAATAAGAATTGAAATTGCAGACTGTGTTAAACCGGTAAAAATTAAAAAACTTTTTGTTTATAAAGGTGAAAAAACAAATGAAAGTTTTAAAGTAAGCCAATATTTACGATTTGATGTTGAAAATTTTGAAAATCTTATTGATGATCCCGGTTTTTCAGGATACTATGACGTATTAACAGAAAAAAGTAGTCGGTCTGTGATACTGAAGCCAGTTAAATTCAATGCCTCCGCTTATACACAGACCTGCAAGGTCAACCGACGCAGGTTTGATAACTTCGTTATAATAAACAAAATCGTTACCTTTTGTTTTTTCATATACTCGCCGGATTCTGCCTTCTATTTCAGCTTGTCTGCCCTGCTTGGTATGTTGGAATAATAGTTTCTTCTTTTAGTGCTTTCATTTTCGCTACCTCGGCAGTAAATTCTAATAATATTATACCATTGCAAATAAATTCAAAAATACAAAAATATACCCATTTATTTATAAATTCTGCTATAAATAAGGGCAAGTATATTACAAAACATACCAATGCACGTAAATAATATTGAAGCCTATATAATTTTTAACTTGAATAATATTTTTCTGTAATTTATAATTAAATTCAAACCAAAACAAACAATTACAGTATAACTGTATTTAGGAATAAATAATCTCTAACAAACATCAGGAGAATACAAATAAAATATGATTTATGTAATTTCCGACCTGCACGGTTATCCTATTGAAAAACTGAAAATGTTGCTTAAAAAAGCTGAGTTTGATGAAGATGATTTTCTTTACATACTCGGTGATGTAATTGACCGAAACGGCGACGGCGGAGTTGAGATTTTGCAGTGGCTGCTTTCACAACCTAACGCTCAGCTTATTCTCGGCAATCACGAAGCAATGCTTCTATCTTGTGAATTTTTGTTTGATGAAATTACAGATGAAAGTGTTGCAAGTTTTGACAGTGATAAAATGGAGTTGCTGACAAACTGTCAGTTCAACGGCGGCGATATTACGCTGAAATCACTTTCAAAGCTTAACAAAGAATCACCGGAAACCGTTGCAAATATTCTTGACTATCTGCATGATTGCCCACTGTATGAAGCAGTTACGGCAGGTGGTAAGGATTATCTGTTGCTTCACAGCGGACTTGATAATTTCAGTAAAAACAAAAAAATCTCCGACTATACACCTGATGAAATTCTGTGGGCATGGCCGGAGCTTGATGATGAATATTTTAATGATATTATTACCGTTTTCGGTCATACACCGACAATGAATTACGGCGAACAATATTGCAATAAAATAATCAAGACGAAAACTTGGATTGACATTGATATGGGTGCCGCCGACGGCAAAACCGAGCCTGTCCTCCTCCGCCTTGATGATATGAAAGAATTTAGAAATTAAAATAAAAACAGCCATTTCTTTTATATATTGAAATGACTGTTTTTTATTTAACCATTTGTTATCATTCAGAACAATAAAATTTTAAAATCAAAAGTGAATTGTTGATACTTATTTTAATAAACTATAAATATTTTTTCATATAATCGGGGCGATATTCAATATATCCATGTTTTGGATAAAAACATCTGGATTCAAAGTAAGTTGTTTTTTCTCCTAAATGAAGTTTCATAACATTCTTACCGTTTTTTCGAGCAAAATCCTCCGCTGTTTCTAATAATTTCGTTCCTAATCCTTGTCGCTTTAAATTTGCTTTAACATAAAGCCTATGCAATACAGCTTCGCCATTTTGCAATAAATTACATCCAACAGAACCAATTATTCTATTATTATCGTCAATCATTATCCAAAACATATCTCCCTTGTTAAAATAATGCCCATCAATATCCAATAAATCATCATTTAATGTTGGGATTCTGTTTAACGCATTTTTTGCTTCTAACACCATAAAAATCAAATCATCTCTGTATTTACTTTCATACTTTATTATTTTCATCAATATCGCTCCATATTAACTTTATTAAAGCTAACTAAATTTCTGCTTTATTAAAGAATATTACAGTGTTGTTCGATCTTATATCAAAATCATTTACAAATTAATAGTAGTTACTGAATAATATTTTAATAATTAAATCTTCACATAAATTTCTTTTGAGCCGATATATTCGTCAACCGCTCTCCATCGAATTTTAGTTGCGCATATCATAGTTCCTGAATATTTTTCTACATCTTCTTCTGACAGCCCACCACAATCGCACCAATAAACGCAATCATTTTTGAAAAGCATTGTTGCATCAAGAATTTCGCAAGTATAATCTTCATTTTCAGGAGTCAACTGCAACTTTTTTAAACCTTCAAACTGCATTTCTATTGCGGACGGGTTTTTAAATTGCCGTTGAATAATTATACTTAAAGTTCTTTTATCATTAATCGGAAACATATTTAAATTTTTGTCAACATATGCACCGCTGATATATTTAATTTCTTTTATACAACTATCGTGAAAGCCACACATAGTATCCATAAAGATATTCAAATTTTTTTCATTTGCAATTTCATTCCACATATAATTCTCCTGTATTATAGAATCATAAAATTCGGTTTTTATGTTCCATAATAATATCACAATTCTATAAATCAATAAGTATTTTATAGAATTAATTATACAGAAATCGTGTTAGTGTGTAAAGAACCATTTATATTCAATATAGTGAAATACACAAATTTTAGCATGCATGTAACAAATTCCATGCAAGAAAATGTTGCAAACACAATGGGTAATTTACTCGGCGGAAATGTAGCAAATTCATAAATGGTCAATAGATGGTCTTGGGCGAAAAATCGAATAAACGAACAAAATCTCACTCCGTAAAAAAGAGTG
>CAKSWS010000069.1 GCA_934512155.1 uncultured Eubacterium sp.
ATTGAAAGATTCTTAATACCGTCGCCTGTAAACTCAAGGCTTTTATAAAGAGCGCCGTCAACGCCTATTCTGCCAATAATATCAAGGATAACATCTTTGCCGCTGATGTATTTAGGTTTAGAACCTGTTACAACAACTTTAATTGCAGACGGCACTTTAAACCAAGCTTTACCTGTAATCATACCTGCTGCCATATCAGTTGAGCCTACACCTGTAGAAAAAGCACCCAAAGCCCCGTATGTACAAGTATGGCTGTCGGCACCAATAATACAATCACCGCAAGTAACAATGCCTTGTTCTGGAAGAAGCGCATGCTCAATACCCATTTTACCAACATCGTAATAATGAAGAATGCCGTGTTTTTTTGCAAATTCCCTTACCTGCTTACAGTTTTGAGCAGACTGAATATCCTTGTTTGGTGTAAAATGGTCCATAACAAGTGAAATTCTTGTTTTATCAAATACGGAATCCTTGCCGAACTTACCCATTTCGTTAATTGCAACCGGTGAAGTTACATCGTTGCCTAAAACCATATCAAGCTTTGCTTCGATTAACTGACCGGCAACAACACTGTCAAGCCCTGCATGAGCAGCAAGGATTTTTTGAGTCATTGTCATTCCCATAGTTTTTCTCCTAAATAAATGTATAAAATTAAACGTCTTCGGAAAATGAATCTGCACCACGAGCAAGTGATGTTACACCCGTTCTTGCAAGTTCGATAATACCGAATTCAGAAACTGCGTTTATAAATGCATCAACACTTGAAGCAACGCCTGTAAGTTCCATAGTAAAACTCTCAAGACTGACATCAATAATTCTTGCGCCGAATTTTCTGTTTACCTCAAGAAGAGCATTTTTTGTTTCAATACCTTTTGCACGAACCTTTACCAAAAGAAGTTCGGAAGATACGGAATTTTCAGAATCAAGAATAGCAACTTTTTTAACTATTTCCAACTTTAAAAGCTGCATTTTAATTTGCCTTGCCAAATCCTCGTCTGCCTTTGTTTCAATAGTCATACGGGAAAAAGCGGTGTCTTCAGTTTCACTAACGGTTAAAGATTCAATATTAAAGCCACGGCGGCTGAAAAGGCTTGATACACGCATCAACGCACCGCTTTGGTTATCAACAAGAACGGAAAATATAATACTTTGTTTCATTTTAGTTCAACCCTCTATTCTTTAAAATGTTTCAATAATATCGTCTGCCGAGCCTCCCGGAGGAATCATAGGAAGAACGTTTGAATCGGGTGAAATTCTGCAATCCACAACAACAGGTCCCATATAATCAACTGCTTCTTTAATAACAGAGTCAATTTCACTGTTGTTTTCAATTCTCAATCCCTTAACGCCAAAAGCTTCGGCAACTTTAACAAAATCCGTTTTTCTGTTAGGGTCTGTATCGGCAAAACGATTACCATAGAAAAGCTTTTGCCACTGACGAACCATACCCAACACTTTATTATTCATAATAATCATAACAACAGGGATATTATATGAAGCCATGGTAGCAAGCTCATTAAGATTCATATGAAATCCGCCGTCGCCTACAAACATAACAACACGCTTACTCGGGCAACCGTATGCAGCACCCATTGCGGCGCCCATTGAATAACCCATTGTGCCCAAACCGCCGCTTGTTAAAATAGTCCTTGGCTGTTTAAACTTATAGAACTGAGCAGCCCAAAGCTGATGCTGACCAACGTCTGTAACAACGATTGTGTCATCCGGTGTGTACTTATCTACTGATTCAATTACCTTTTGCGGATTTACATAATCATCTATTTGATTTTGAACGAATGGTCGGCGCCAACCGTCTATTTCATCTTTCCATTCAGTATGAGAAAGAGGCTCAAGCGCTTCTGTTAAAATCGGCAATACCTCTTTTAAATCACCTTTTAAATGATAATTTGAAGGAACGTTTTTATCCATTTCCGCAGGATCAATATCAATATGTAAAACTTCTGCCTTTGGAGCAAATTTAGTTCTGTTACCTGCAACACGGTCTGAAAATCTTGCACCGCAAGTAATAAGAACATCACACTGAGAAGCAGCACGGTTTGATTCATATCTGCCATGCATACCAATTAAGCCAACATAAAGAGGATGCGAGCTGTTAAAAGCACCCAGACCCATTAATGAAGAAACAACAGGAGCGTCTATTTTTTCTGCAAATGTTTTAATTTCTTCGCTTGCATCGGAAGAAATTGCACCGCCGCCCAAATAAATAAGCGGTTTTTTACAATTTTTAAGAAGTTCAACCGCACGGGTAATGCAACTGTTTTTAGGCTTTGGAGTTTCATTTGGCTGTTGCTTCGGTGCAGGAACATATTCGCATGTAGCCGCAGTAATATCCTTTGGAATATCAACAAGAACCGGACCTTTTCTGCCGCTGATTGCAATTCTGAAAGCACTGCGCAAAGTATCTGCCAATTCTTCAACACTGCCAACCATAAAATTATGTTTTGTAATAGGCATTGTAATACCCTTAATGTCTACCTCTTGGAACGAATCCCTGCCAATCATTGAAGTGCCTACGTTGCAAGTAATGGCAACAAGCGGAATTGAATCCATATGAGCAGTGGCAATACCGGTAACAAGATTTGTAGAGCCGGGACCAGATGTTGCAAAGCAAACGCCAACCTTACCTGTTGCTCTTGCATAGCCGTCTGCCGCATGAGACGCACCTTGTTCATGAGCTGTAAGGACATGATTAAACGTATCTCCGTATTTATAAAGTTCATCAAAAATGTTGAGAATAGTTCCGCCCGGGTAACCGAAGACAGTGTCAACGCCCTGTTCTTTAAGAACTTCAAGAACTATTTGTGAACCGTTTAATTGCATAAAATCCTCTCCTTCTGTTTTGCAAAAATCGTGCTGTAATTCAAAAATCTGCAAAATATATAAAATATATTTTAATCTCATAATAATGCAAAGTCAAGATATTATTTTGTTCTTGTAAAATGAATTATGTTGTTATATACTTAATTGCAGATAAATTTTAAGGAGAATTCATAATGAAACTTGGTATAGTAGGTCTTCCTAATGTTGGAAAAAGTACTTTATTCAACGCAATAACAAATGCAGGCGCACAAAGTGCAAACTACCCATTTTGCACAATAGAGCCTAATGTAGGTATGGTTTGCGTTCCAGATGAAAGGCTTGATAAGCTTGCAGAAATGTACGAGCCGGATAAATTTACACCGGCAACCATTGAATTTGTTGATATTGCAGGACTTGTTAAAGGTGCATCAAAAGGCGAAGGCTTGGGAAACAAATTTTTAAGCCACATAAGAGAAGTTGATTCAATTATTCACGTTGTAAGATGCTTTGAAAACGACGATATTACACACGTTGACGGAAGCATAGACCCTGCACGTGATATTGAAACCATTAATTTGGAACTTATTTTATCGGATTTAGACATATTGGCAAGAAGAATTGACAGCAGAAAAAAAGCCATGAAAGGCGACAAAACCATTGCAGGCGAAGTTGAATTTTTAGAAAGACTTTAC
>CAKSWS010000070.1 GCA_934512155.1 uncultured Eubacterium sp.
GTTGAAGCATTGCTGTTAATGTGCCGTAAGTCATAGAACCGTAAAGCAGTCTGTAAGCACCGTAGCCAAGTGCAAAAACATAAGCAAAACTGAAAACAGCCGAAATACCACCATTTGCAACAATGTTAAAATGACGGCGTTTCATTTTTACACGGTAATTTTCTTCCTGCAATTCGTCTGCTTCTTTATCTATTTTATCTTCAACAACAAAAGATTTTACAACAAGAAGATTCATAACGGCTTCCTGAATAAACGACCTTGTTACACCTTCTGTTGCCTGAACCTGTTTATGCAACTTTTTCATTGTGGACCTAAAGCCACGTACGCAAAAGAAAACAATTATTCCGCAAACAGAAAAAACAACTGCAAAGATTTTATCTATAACAACAAGATATGAAAAAGCACAAACAAGCTTAACCATAAAAAACAAAAATGTGGGAATAATTGTGGTTAACCCATCGGCTACAACCGCAACATCGTTAAACATTCTGTTTTGAAGCTCGCCGGTGTGATAAGCTGAAATTCTTGAATAATCCTTTTTCATAATTTCCGTTAGCATATGCTTTTTTAAAATCATTTCCATTCTGCCTTTTGAACGTTCGGAAAAGCTGTTACCGACAAGATTTAAAACAAGTTGAACAGTAATAAGCAAAAGCAAAAAAGCGGCATATTTAAGTACATAATTAAGATTTTTTTCTATTACGGCTCCGTCTACAATATGCTTTGAAAAATTAGCATATAAAATTGAAAGCGAAGCACCCACAACATTCGTGAAAACCAAAACGCAGATTTTGCCGATTTGACTTTTACAAATTGTCATTAACCACTTAAAGGTGGCAAAATCGGATTTTGTTATTTTTTTCTTTTTAATATTATCAGCCAAAATAAACTCCTATTTAAGCAATTTTCTTTTTATAAACCGTACTCCCCTGTTTAAAAACATTGTAAACGGTCTTAAAGGAACCAAAGCAACCCAAATTTTAGAATAAAACTTATACATTTTATTCTTATCAAGGTCAATATATTTTTTGCCGTTTTTATAAAAGCCCACAAGCTTGCCGACAATCATATCATCTGTAACACGTTCACAAACACAAGTATTATCACCGTAAACATCATAATAATCAGGATAAACTTTTACAATTCGGTGCATAACAACCTTGCCCGTTTTTAAAACATAAACAGGAATATCATATTTATTCAATCTGCCGTCTGTTTTTTTTACTATTATTGTATCTTTTTGATGATGAATAAGCGGTTCCATTGAAACACCTGTAGTTAAACCGCAGTACATACCTGTTTTATTAAGCACTTCTGTTAAAATATGAGCGCCGTCTTTAAAAGAATCTTCGCTTTTCAATGTTTCACCGCCTGTATTTTATAATTAATAAGTAAAATTAATTATAACATATCATATTCATATATGCAATAAACAAAAGAGCGATCAGTTTACAAAAACCAATCGCTCTTAAAATTATTCAACAGTATAATTTACGTTATTTTCCTTACACCAATCAACAACTTTATTTAGCGTATATTCGGAAGCAAACTCATCAAGCCCGTCCTTCAATTCGGGATAAGCATTAAAATACTTCCAAAATGTTTCAATAAAGTCATCTGCCGTAACTTTGTCTAATATAGTGTTAAGCTTTGCAGAACCTTTTGCTTTAACAAAGCTGCGCATAATTTCCTCGTTAGAAACAGAAACAAAAGGAATAATACCTATAGAAACAAAATAAGTTGTTTGACCCATATCATCCGGTCTGTCATCTGTTTCAAACTCGCTGATATTCATTACGGAATAATCTTTATAGGAAAACCAATATTCATCTGACCCGCCGCCGCATTTACGAAGCAAATCCTCATTAATAACCAAGTTCATTATCAAATAAACATTATGAAATCAGCCAATGGATTTCATAAGTCCTCCTTTAGAAATAATGTTTTGAATAAATTCAGGGAAAGGCTGAGCCTGATATGTTTTGCCTGTGGAGCAATTTGTGATTACGCCGCTTTCAAAATCTACGCTGACCTCATCGCCCTCTTTTATATCTCTTGCGGCTTCGTCGCATTCAAGAATTGCAAGGCCGATATTAATTGCATTTCTGTAAAAAATTCTTGCAAATGTTGATGCAATTACGCAGGAAATTCCGCTGGCTTTAATTGCGATAGGCGCATGTTCTCTTGAAGAACCACAACCAAAATTGGACTCTGCCACCATAATATCGCCGGGTTTTACTTTATTTACAAAATCTTTATCTATATCTTCCATGCAATGGGAAGCAAGCCAAGCATCATCGCTTTTATTAAGATAACGTGCCGGAATAATAACGTCTGTATCAACATTATCGCCGAATTTATGTACTGTACCTTTTACTTTCATAACTTAATCCTCCAATGACGCAGGGTCTGCAATGTAACCTTTAACAGCAGATGCTGCTGCAACAGCCGGTGAAGCAAGGTAAATTTCTGACTCTGTATGACCCATTCTGCCTACAAAATTCCTGTTTGAGGTTGAAACTGCCTTTTCACCCTTTGCAAGAATGCCCATATGACCGCCAAGGCAAGGGCCGCAGGTAGGAGTTGAAACAATAGCGCCTGCTTCAATAAAGATTTGAGTTAAACCTTCATTAATACAATCAAGATAAATTTGCTGTGTTGCCGGAATTACAATAACACGAACACCGTCGGCAACTTTATGACCTTTTATAATTGAAGCCGCTGTGCGCATATCTTCCATTCTGCCGTTTGTGCAAGAGCCGATAACAACCTGGTCAATTTTGATTTCAGGAACTTCATCAATAATTTTTGTATTTTCAGGAAGATGAGGAAAAGCAACAGTTGGGCGAAGTGCTGACAAATCAACGTTAATTACGCTTTCATACTCTGCGTCTTCATCCGCCTCATATACTTTATAATCACGAAGAGACCTGCCGTCAACATAAGCAAGAGTTACATCATCAACAGGGAAAATTCCGTTTTTAGCACCGCATTCAATAGCCATATTGGCAATAGTAAGTCTATCATC
>CAKSWS010000071.1 GCA_934512155.1 uncultured Eubacterium sp.
TGGCAGACGTGCTGGACTCAAAATCCAGTCCTGGCAACAGGGTGCGGGTTCGACCCCCGCCGCCGGCACCAAAAAAGGTTGTGCAATGCACAACCTTTTTTATTTACATTTTATATTACTTTTAATTTTTTCGTAAATTTCAACAATCTTAAATCTTATTTCATATTTGTCGTTGCTGTTGATTAGTTCTATTTCATCATCACTTAAAATTTTATTGATTTCGTCATCTGAAACTGCAGGTAAGCATATTGCCGGAAACATAACACACCACCAATTATGACCTTTAGCCTTGCCTATTTCAATTTTTAAAGCGTTATAAATACCGCTTGGTAATGTTATTTTATCATAATGTCTTGTATTAAAATACTCTTTATCAACATAAACTTTAATAGGATAAGTATAGCCGTTTTCTTTAATTGTGTTTTCGGCAATTTTTTGAAAATATTTAATATTTTGTTTGGATACGTTAATTATTTCTTCAAGAGTTTGGCAATTAGTAAACAGTTCTTCGCTGTTTGCTAATATATTGTCTCTTACCTTCAATTTTAATTGTTGATCTTCTATGCTGTCCGAATTTGCCAAAATATGAAGCCTGAAAATTTGATTACTTATATTTTCGCTTGTTTTTATGAACGGAGAAACATAACTGCTGATAATCAGCATTATTAAAAATATTGGTATAAACAATTTAATAATTTTTGACATAAAATAAAACCTGCCTTTCAATGAAATTTTGGGCAGGTTTGTTTATTTTTATTCAATTATTTTACATCCGGATGACACGGGCTTGATGAGATAAACATCTTTTGAAAAATGTTTTAACTTTTCTTTTGTAACATATGCTTTGTTTTTATCAGTATAAATTCCGAATACAGACGGTCCGCTTCCGCTCATACAAACGCCAAGAGCTCCGTTTTGTTTCATTATGTCTTTAATTTCATATCTTCCCGGAACTTCGATAAACTGTTCAAACACATTTTCCATTTTTGAACTTATTTCAATTAGATTTCTATTTTGCATTGCACATAACATGCCAAATTTATCAGGGGTATGAGTTTTTCCAAAATTATCAAATTGATTGTATGCATATCCTGTATTTACATCGTATTCGGGTTTTATAAGTAATATATAGCATTGCTTTAACGGCTTTATTTTACTAAGCTTATCACCTATACCTTGAGCAAGAAGTGTGCCTCCTGTTAAGCAAAATGGCAAATCGGCACCTACTTTTACACCTATTTCACACAGTTGAGTATCTGTTAAATCAGTTGAATAAATTTTATTTAATGCAGTAATAACTGCGGCGCCGTCTGCACTTCCACCTGCAAGTCCTGCAGCGTGCGGAATCCTTTTTTCAATGTTTATGTTTATACCTTTGTTTTTCTTAAGTGTGTAAGTAAAAAACGCTTCTGCAGCTTTCCATGCAATATTTTTTTCGTTTAAAGGTATATCTTTTATATTACAAGTAATTGAAATCTTTTTAGAATTATTTTCTGTAACTGTAACGGTATCATACAGATTTATGCTTTGCATAATCATAAATAAATCATGATAACCGTCTGTTCGTTTATTTATAATATCAAGCATTAAATTTATTTTTGCGTATCCGTTTACTTTTACTTCCATATTACTCCTTGATTTCATCAATGAACTCTTTAATCTTCTCTATTGCCTTTCTTATATTATCTATAGAATAGCAGTATGAAACTCTTATATAACCTTCACCGCATTCACCGAATGCATTTCCGGGAACAACTGCAACACGCTTTGACATAATTAATTTTTCACAAAATTCTTCGCTTGAAAGACCGGTTGGTTTAATACATGGAAAAACGTAAAAAGCACCTTCGGGCTCGAAACATTTTAAGCCGATATCATTAAATGCTTTTACTGTAAAACGTCTTCTCATATCATAGTCATCACGCATTTTTTGAATGTCTGCATCGCCTTTTTCCAAGGCGTCAATAGCGGCATATTGTGAATTTGTTGGAGCACTCATAATTGCAAATTGATGTAATTTAGTCATTTGCTTAATAATGGGCGCAGGAGCTAATGCATAACCTAAACGCCAGCCTGTCATTGAATAAGTTTTAGAAAAACCGTTAATTACTATAGTTCTTTCTTTCATGCCTTCTGCAGCTGCTATTGTGTAATGCTTTTTATCGCCGTAAGTTAATTCACTGTAAATTTCGTCTGACAAAACAAGAATATTATTTTTAATTATAATATCTGTAATTTTTTCTATATCTTCCCTACGCATAATTGCACCTGTAGGATTGTTTGGATATGGAAAAACAAGTAATTTTGTGTTTGGCGTAATTGCAGAATTCAATGCCTCCGGAGTAAGCTTAAAATTATCTTCTTCTTTAGTGGTAACTGTAATTACATTACCGCCGCAGGTTTCTACAATAGGCCTGTAGCACACAAATGAAGGTTCTACAATAAGAACGTCATCACCCGGCTCTATTAAACTTCTTATTGCCATATCAATGCCTTCTGAACCGCCTACAGTTACAAGAATTTCACTTTTTGGGTCATAAGTTACTTTATATTTTCTGTTATAAAATTCAGAAATGGCATCTCTTAATTGAATTAATCCTGCATTAGCGGTGTATCTTGTTTTGCCTTGTTCAAGATATTCAATAGCTTTATCTCTGATATGCCAAGGTGTTTTAAAGTCGGGTTCGCCTACGCCTAATGATATAACATTGTCCATTTCCTCGGCAATGGCAAAAAATTTTCTTATTCCGCTCGGTTTAACTTCTGTCAATCTTTGGTTTAAAAAATCATCGTAACTAATCAAAGGGAAATGTTCCCCCTATCATCACCATTTAATTCGGCAAATTGAACACCTTGTTCCTTGTACTTTTTTAAGACAAAGTGAGTTGCTGTTGAAATTACGCCGTCAAGCGGTGCTAATCTGTTGGCAACAAACATAGCAACTTCTTCAAAAGATTTGTCTGTAACCATAATTGCAAAG
>CAKSWS010000072.1 GCA_934512155.1 uncultured Eubacterium sp.
GTGCGGATTTACTTGTTTTGGCATATTACAGAACATTTGGTTTGCCTGTAACTGTAACAAGATGTTCAAATAATTACGGACCGTATCATTTTCCGGAAAAATTAATTCCTCTTGTTATCAGTCGTGCTCTTGATAATCAACCTATTCCTGTTTACGGAAAGGGTGAAAATGTGCGTGATTGGCTGTATGTTAAAGACCATTGCAGTGCAATAGATGCGGTTATAAGAAACGGCAGGGCAGGGGAAATTTATAATGTTGGCGGCCATAATGAAAAGTCAAACATTCAGGTGGTTAAATCAATTTTAAGTTATCTCGGTAAACCTGAAAGTTTAATTACTTATGTTACCGACCGACCGGGGCATGATATGCGATATGCCATAGACCCTACAAAAATTCATTCTGAGTTAGGTTGGCTTCCGGAAACTAAGTTTGATGACGGTATTAAATATACAGTGGACTGGTATTTAAATAATAAATCGTGGTGGCAAAATATTTTATCAGGCGAATACCAAAATTATTTTAATAAAATGTACGGCGAAAGGTTGTCTGATTAAATGAAGTTTTTGGTAACGGGAGTCGGCGGTCAGCTTGGATGTGACGTGATGAAAGAACTGAAAAAACGAAATTATTTTGCTGTCGGCGTTGATTCTGCAGAAATGGATGTTACAAGTATTACAGCTGTTGAAGATACTTTCAACTATATAAAACCAAATGTTGTTATTCACTGTGCAGCTTGGACTGCGGTTGATGCAGCTGAAAGTAATATAGATGAGTGTTTTCTTGTAAATGCAACAGGTACGGAAAATGTGGTAAATGCATGTAAAAAAGCAGGGGCGAAATTAATATATATTTCTACCGATTATGTTTTTGACGGTAACGGCACAGTACCTTGGAAAACAGATGACGCCGTAAATCCTTTAAATGTTTACGGTGCTTCAAAATATGTCGGTGAACAAGCGGTTCTTTCTTACGAAAAATCTTTTGTTGTCCGTACTGCATGGGTGTTTGGCAAAAACGGCAGAAATTTTGTTAAAACTGTTTTAAAGCTTGCAAGAAGTAATAATGAATTAAACTTTGTAAACGACCAAATCGGAACACCTACTTACACAGCAGATTTGGCACGCCTTTTGGTTGATATGGCAGAAACGGATAAATACGGCATATACCATGCAACAAATGAGGGCGGATATATAAGTTGGTATGATTTTACAAAGCAAATATTAAAAGAAGGTTCAATAAATGATGTTGTTGTAAATCCCGTGCCGTCTTCTCAATTTAAAACGGCGGCTAAAAGACCGTTTAACAGCAGGCTCGATAAGTCAAAACTTTTGGCAAACGGATTTAAGCCTTTGCCCGATTGGCAAAATGCGCTTAAAAGATATTTGATTGAAACAGGGGAAATTAATGCAAATTAAGGTTGAAAAAAATGTTAATTCAATAGAAGGGCTTTGTGTAATTACACCTGCCGTTCACGGCGATGCAAGGGGTTATTTTACAGAAACCTATAATAAAAATGATATGGAAGAAGCAGGTATTTTTATTGACTTTGTGCAGGATAATCAGTCTGCTTCCGTTAAAGGTGTTTTACGTGGATTACATCGCCAAAAAAAATATCCGCAAACAAAACTTGTTCGTTGTATTTCAGGTTCGGTATATGATGTTGCCGTTGATATGCGTACAGGCAGCAAAACTTATGGCAAATGGTTTGGGATAGAATTATCCGCAGAAAATAAAAAGCAGCTTTTGATTCCAAAAGGCTTTGCACACGGCTTTCTTGTGCTTTCAGATTATGCCGAATTTTGCTATAAGTGCGATGATTTTTATCATCCCAATGATGAAGACGGTATACCGTACAATGACCCTAAAATCGGTGTTAATTGGAATATTCCCCGGGGAATGAAAATTATTTTAAGTGAAAAAGACAAAAATTGGAATAATTTGTAAAAACATGGCATCTTGAAATTTTGTTTTCAAGGTGCCGTTTATTTTATTTCCTGTTCAATTTCTTTAAAAATATTGGCCGTTGAAAGTTTTAATGAATAACCCAAAAGAGTTAATTCAGTTAACACAAATGTGTTGATTTATTATTGGTTTATATGTTATAATTTACTCAACGATTTTAATTTATGAAACGGGGTGAAAAGGGGTAAAAAGCAATTTTCATTAATTATTAAAATTTTTATTTGAAAGGCAAAGGTGATTTTGTGAAAGTTAAAAGTATAAAAAAAGTATTCAGCCTTTTATTGGCTGTTGTTATGGCAATTTCTGTGTTTTCCGGTTTAAGCGTTTGTGCGTATGCTGCCGAGTCTAAAAAAATTGTAAGTGCTTCTTACACTCCCAAAACTCCGGGTACAAAAACGCTTAAGTGGGGCAGTGAAAAGAACGGCTTTTTTTATGATTACGAAGAAGATGGGGATGATGTGCTTCTTTACTATGTATACATTTATCCTTTTGAAACAAATGATGTTATTGAAGTTACATATGCCGATAATACTAAAAAGCAGTTCTACTTTAAAGAGGAATCAAGGTTCGGCGGCAGTTTTTATGCTGAAGACGGTGAAGAGTTAGGAATGTCTATTGATGCCGATGTTAATGACTGGCAGGTAGGTAATAGTTATGATATAGGTGTTTTGCTTTATAACGACGAAGACGGCGATTCCGGTAAAGAGTATTTTTCAATTAAAGTTAATATCGGTGCATATGATAAATCGGAATGCGCTCATTACGGTATGTGGTATAATTACGGAAACAGTTACCGGGAAGAATGTTTGGCTTGTGAAAAAACACTTGCCAATATAGGCTTTACCGATATTGCAGATTATGCAGAAAATTATATTGAATATATTATGAATTTTGACTATGCCGATAGTACAATAAAAGAATTTAGATTTACTACTATAA
>CAKSWS010000073.1 GCA_934512155.1 uncultured Eubacterium sp.
GAATAATCCTGATATTAATTTTTTTATTTTTATCTATCCTGCAAGACTTAATGTTTTCATTTACAACATCATCAATAATTGCATTTTCTTCAGCACGAAGCAATGCGTCAACAGTAACGCCAAAATAATCGGCAATACTTGTGAGTAATGAGACATCCGGGCAAGAACTGTTATTTTCCCATTTAGATACAGCTTGAGCAGAGACACCTAATTCATTTGCTAATTCTTCCTGTGTTATGCCCCTTTGTTTTCTTAAAAAAGCAATATTATTGCCTATATTCAATGCTTCCACCTCCATATTATTTTCGTTTTTAAATTTGTTAAACATATTAACTACCTCCTTTGGTAAGTTAATCGTAACATTAAAAACGCCGTATATTCAATTATCTGTTAGTTGTTCAACTACACTATTAGTTGAAATTCTATTCAACCTGCAGTTTAAGCTCAAAAATTTATGAAAAATATATATTTTTCATAAATAATACCATAAAGCCAAATATTTATTTAATAACGCAAATAACGATCTTTACCAATTACTTAAGTTAATAATATAATAAATTTAAAATAAAAACATATCGGTAAAAAAGCAATTAAAAATGCAGAAGTCCATGTATGTATTGATCAAAAAAATGAAATTATTGGCTTTATTGGTTTAATTAATACATCGACTCTCTCCATTTTCAAAAGTTGTGCGTTTTTATTACAGTTGCACATGGCGCAAAAGATTTAAAACATCTTCCCTTGTAACACATTTGGTTTTTGGTATTAAAAATCTATGCCTCTCCTCGGATTTATAATAATAAATTCGCCAATAATCTTGAAATTCGGATATTGAAAAGAAATAACCGTTAATTTTAATAGTTTCCATAATTACAACCCTTATATATTAAAATCAAATAGTATTTAAAATAAAATCGCCCATTTCGTCTATAACATCTTCCGCCTGAGGAAATACACCTGTTGCATTTATGTAACCGTGTCCCAATCCATTATAAACAACCATTTTTACATTTACACCTGCATCTTTTAATTTATGGGCCCAGGCAAATGCATCCTTACTTAAATAATCAAGTGCACCTGCCGTAATAAACGTAGGTGTATTAAATTTCACACCAAAAGAGTACGGATTATTTAATTCATCGGGACGCATAATTCCTATTTTTTTAGTATTACAATTTACAAGCATTTGCATTTGGCGGATAACCCCCTTTGAAAGTGCCTTTTGCGTTGGTTCTAATTTAAAACCGTTTAATCCTTTCTTAAAGTATTTATCTTCAACTGAAAATAAATTAAGCGTAGGATAAAGCAAAAGTTGCCCTTTTATCATACCGGTACCGCTTACCTTTGTTGTACAGGCTTGTGCAATATTTCCGCCGGCACTGTCGCCACAAACGAAAATTTTATTTTTATTTATTTCATACAAAGCACTGTTATCATATATATGTTTCAACACACAAAAGCAATCATCATAAAGAGTAGGATATTTATTTTCAGGCAGCAAACGATAATCAACGCTTACAACTTTTATACCAAATTTTGACGCAAACATTTTCCAACATTCATCATATGGTTCAAGAGTACCGCCGACAAACGCACCGCCGTGAATAAAAAGCAAACAAACATCGGTGTTATTTTCTCTGCGAGTATAAATTCTTACAGGTATTTCATATCCGTCAGACGAACAAACACTTCTGTCATTTACATCAACATTATTTATATGACAATTTGCATAAGAAATCCTGCTGCAGTTTTTTCTGAAAAAAGAAAGATTTTTTCCATTAACAGACGGCTTAATTATATTAAAAATAAAATCGGGAACAAAGCGCATTGATTTTGCAATTTTTCCGATAGGTCCGCCCAACATTCTTGGGTCAATTCCAAATTTAGAAACTGCGTCGGGTGCATATTTGGCAATATATTGCAAATCACCATCATAATCAATATACGCATTATTTTTAAGTTGTTTTAAAAAGTCTTCGCTGTACCACTTATTATCCAAACTTTTTTTCATCAATTCACCCCAGCATACTACGTAACATTATAGCAATCTGTTTTTGCAATAATTCAAACTTGATTTAAATAAATAACTCTACAGGTAAAATCGCCTACTGCAACATTTGAACCGTTGCAAGCAACAGAAGAAAATACCGGGGCACCGATAAATACTTTCAAAAAGCTCTTCTCCGAACTTTACTTCAACACAATCGTGATTTCCGATAATATAACGAACGGGAACGCCCATATTTTCTGTATTCATATCCTGTTTATGCCGTTTTAAGCCGGGCTCATAGCAAATATCACCGGTATGAATCAAAAAAGCCGGATTTTCATTTTTAACAGTATCTTTTAAATAATTTATCCAATCGCCAACACCATCTTCACCTATTTCGGTATCTGATATTTGAAGAAAGCTGTGTGCTTCTCCTGCTTCTATATTTGACTTTTCAAGAACGAAATCATATCCATCATATTTATCTTTCTCAACGGGTATGTAATAATTTTCAGTTGTATATCCGGCAGGAACAGTAATAGTTATAAAATGTGTTTTCTTATAACCTTTTAACTCAAAACAACCTTTTTCATCTGTTTTAACTACATTTCTTCCGTCTGTTACACTGATATTTGCCACAGGCATATTAACAGTAGCAGAAACCTGACCTGTATAATAACCAAATTTAAAACCGGTTACAGCATAAACAATAATAACAACAACAACAACAACCAAAACAACTAAAAGAGAAATTACAACAGTCATAATCGTTTTATTCATATTTTTACTTCTAAATATTTTAGACACGCAAATAAACACTCATTTCCGTTTCTCCCCTATTTCCCCACGAA
>CAKSWS010000074.1 GCA_934512155.1 uncultured Eubacterium sp.
GGACTCATCTCCCGCAAAGAAACTTGCTGCACTTGTGTACAGGATTTCTCCCTTGTTCCATTTGGATACCCAGTCTTTCTTTAAAACCGCTGTTTCGTTTTCCGGATACATCTTCATGATTTCGGACACATCCGCATGTAAGTCAAAAATACGCATATCATTTCACTCCTTTATTTAATTCATATAAAATTCGGATACCCTTATAGGCAACATCCGGATCATATTCATCAATCTCATCTGTTTCACTGGCAATGACTCTTCCAAGTCCTCCTGTTGCAATAACTGTACAGTCGTAATCGTTTAAAGCCTTCTTCCGTGTCTCCGACAGAAGATTTAAGCGTAATGTAATTAATGCTTTGAGCTTCACATTCTATTAAATATTTGTTTCTTAATATATCGGAAAGTTCATAGCCGTTAATGTTTGTATTGGCAACAGAAATAATTATTTTGCTTTTGTCGTCATTTTTTATCAGATTTAGATTATTTAATTTTATTGAGTAAAATTGTTTAAGTCGATTTTCAAGATTAATAAATAAACTGGGTTCATTCTTTAGTGTTTCAATGCATTTAGAAACAGAACTCATTAAAACATAACTGGGCGAACTGGTTTCAAGAATATCAATGTATTTTTTTACCATACTAATATATTCTTCATTATACACATTTAATACTGCCGTTTGCGTTAATGCAGGCAAAGTTTTGTGCAGGCTTGAAACAATAATATCGCCTTTAGGATATTTGGGGAAATTGCCGAATCCAAAATGTGCTCCGTGTGCACTGTCAACAATTAAAGTAACGGGGCTAATAATATTACTGATAAAGCCTTCATAAGTTGGATTTGTAATAACTACGGCTTTTATATCAGGATTTTCTTTAAAACATTTGTCAACGGCTTTCTGTGAAATTCTTGTGTAGAATCCGTTTTCAGTGTTGTATTCAGGCTCAATATAAACAATGTTTAATTCATTTAAGAAACAGGCGTTAAATACGCTTTGATGGCAGTTTCTGGCAACCGCAATTTTATCGTTTTTGTTTGTAACAGCAAGAACAGCACAAAGAATTCCCAATGTGCTTCCGTTAACCAGCAAAAAAGACTTATTTGAATTGTACAATTTTTCAAGTTCAAATTCAATTTCTTTTATATAGCCTGTTGGGTTGTGTAAATTGTCAAATCCTTCAATTTCCGTAATATCAATATCAGAGCCGCAAATGTTAAATTTATCATTTCTTTTATGTCCCGGCATATGAAACGGATATTTGTTATTGTTTTTAAGTTCGTTGTGTAGCATGGTTTTTATCCCTAATTAAAAAATTAAAAATCGGTAAAGCGATAAGTCCGAAAATAACAGGCACTGCCTCAATTAAACCTGTTTCCTTAAATATAAGCAATGAAATGAAGTCTGACAGCAAAATAATTCCTATTATGACTGTTGTGATTTTATGTAAAACGCTTTTTTTAAAGTTAATTGCAAAAAGAATAAAAACAAGTGTGCCTGTAATTATTGAAAATAGCATTGAGCCTACGCAATGAAAATAATATTGAACAATTTTGTTGTAGTTAAAATCACAAGATAGTGTTAATATCATTCCAATAGCTGAAATAAAAGATAAAATGTAAACGGGTTTAATTAATTTACCGGCTTTTTTTATTCCAAATATTATGTTTGCATACAGAGCTAAAAAAGTTAATACACCCCAGCAAGAAAACATAAACGGGTGTGTTAATCCTATTTTTGACAACGCTCCGGAATTTTCAACGGGATTTCCGTAATGTAACATCCAAATTGTCAGTAAAACAGACATCACGGAAATTGTAATTATTAAGTGTTTCTTCATATCTGAATTATATCATCACTGCAGAATTTTATCAATGCTTGATTTGTTATTGCATTGCTTTAAAAGTAAAAAAGCACCTTTCTGGTAAAGGTGCTTTTGGTGCGGACGATGGGACTTGAACCCACAAGGAAGCAATATCCACAGGAGTCTGAGACCTGCGCGTCTGCCAATTCCGCCACATCCGCAAATCACCTGCATATGTTATCATATTGCAGGTGTGTTGTCAATAAATTAAAGTTTAATATCCATTGGCATTCCGTTTGCTTCTCGTGATTTGTCTGCTAAATATACAGAAAGATGACCGGCTACGGAATCAAATATGGATGTGCATGCCAGACTTGGTTTTTCATCTCTTATAAACTTTACAAAGTCTGCAGCAAGTCTTTCATCACCGCCGCCGTGTCCGCCGTATGCACCAACCATATCGCCGCTAACATTAAGGTCAACTGTTTCAACATCGCATTCTTCGTGGTGTGCATTCGGTGATGGATCAATTTTTAAAATTGTGTATTTTGATTCTTCAAAATTACCAAACAGTTCTCCTTTTGTTCCTATAATGTGTATTTGCCTTCTTGGTTCTGCAGAACCGCCAACCATATTGTGGGTACCTGTTGCACCGCTTTCAAAGTTTACAAGTACGCTTTGGTGGTCAACAACATTATTGTCGCATTTATAAATGCATCTTGCGTATGGGTTGTCGCTTTTCATTAATTCAATTTTGTCTTCAATAGTTGGATTTTTTATACCTTCAAGTGCATCCCAAACGTAAAATGCCCATCTGTCCGGGTGGTCGATATAAAGTCGTTTTGTAGAATAATTACAAGTATCTACAAGCGGACAGTCTTTCATACAAATTGTTCCGGCGTTTTCAGGAGCGTTTTCCGGTT
>CAKSWS010000075.1 GCA_934512155.1 uncultured Eubacterium sp.
CAGCGTTTGCGAGATGTAATTAATAAAAATGTAACTGAAGAAGAAGTTCTGCGCACTTGCACAAAAGCATTTGATAACGGTTGGACTTCTGTTAAACTTTATTTTATGATGGGATTGCCTACGGAAACCATGGAGGATATTGAAGGCATTGCCGACTTGGGAATGAAAGTAATTCATGCTTTTTATAATAATCCGCAAAGACAAAAAGGAAGCGGTGTACAAGTTTCAATAAGCTGTGCGTCATTTATTCCAAAACCTTTTACACCATTTCAATGGGAACCTGAAGACTCAATGGAAAATCTTCAGGCTAAACAAGCACATTTGCTGGAATCAATTCCAACAAAAAAAATTAAAGTGTCATATCATCAAACACCTACTTCTTTACTTGAAGGCGTTCTTGCCCGTGGCGACAGACGGCTTAACAATGTTATTTACGACGCTTGGAAATTAGGGTGTAAATTTGACTCATGGGATGACAGATTTGATTTTGACGCTTGGACAAAGGCTTTTGAGTTAAACGGCATCGACCCATTTTTCTATACTAAAAGAAAAAGACCTTTTGACGAAATATTACCTTGGGATCACCTTGATTACGGCGTTTCAAGAAAATTTCTTGAAAATGAAAATAAAAAAGCTCACGAAAATAAAACGACGCCTCATTGCCGTATAAAATGTGCCGGTTGCGGAGCCAATATGATTAACGGAGGTAACTGTGATGCGAGAGGTTAGATTAAAATTTTCTAAAACAGACAGATGTAAATATATAAGTCATCTTGATATTAACAGATGTATGTCTCGTGCATTAACAAGGGCTCAAATTCCATTATGGTATACAGAAGGATTTAATCCGCATCCATATATGTGCTTTTCTTTGCCTCTTCCGTTAGGTGTTGAAAGCTTAAATGAAAGTATGGATATACGAATTACCGGTGATATTTCAAATGAAGAAATTAAGTCTAAAATGAATAATGTTTTACCAACCGGAATTCGCATTTTAGATGTTTATGATGATTTCAGAGCTGATAAAGATATTGCTTACGCAGATTACGTTATAAAAATACAATTTATTAATAATAAAAGTGCTTTCGAAAAAATTACTTCTGTTCTTAACGGCGATGAAATTACTGCAATAAAAAAAGCTAAAAAAGGTAAAAGAAAAGTATTTAAAGAAGTTAATTTAAAACCGTTAATTTACAGCAGTAACGCATCAATAAGAAACGATGAAATAGTACTTAATTTAAGGCTTTGTGCAGGTATTGAAAAAAATCTTAATCCATGCTTATTATTTGATACAATAATAAAATTGATAGATATGGATTATGAATGGAAAAGTATTTCAAAAATTTCTTTGTTAGATAAAGAATTTAAGGAATTTATGTAAAAAACACTTGCATTTATTTACAACTTGTGATATATTATTTGAGCATTTGTTCCGTTGCTTCCTTGCAACGAGTTAAATGAATTGCATTATGCATTTAAGTGGATGGTCCTCTTTCAATTATTTGTTATGAACATCTATAAATTAAAAAGGAGGAAATTTTAATGGACGCATTAAAGATTATCGAAGCATCCAGCATGAAAAAAGAACTTCCGGAATTTTCATTAGGTGATACTGTAAGAGTCGGCGTTCGTATTCGTGAAGGTAAAAACGAAAGAGTTCAAATGTTTGAAGGAACAGTAATTGCAATCAAAGGCTCCGGCATTTCAAAAACTTTCACTGTTCGTCGTTTGTCATACGGCGTTGGTATTGAAAGAGTTTTCCCAATGCATTCAGCTAATGTTGATTCAGTTAAGGTTATCCGTAAAGGTAAAGTTCGTCGTGCTAAACTTTATTACCTCAGAGACAGAGTTGGTAAAGCAGCAAAAGTTAAGGAAGACATTTAACTTGAATTTACAACCGTCTTTTTTAAGACGGTTGTTTTTTTTATGTTTTTTTGTTATTATAATAATATTAAATTGCGGAGGTATGGTTATGCCTGATTTTCAAAAGCAATATGTTCAGTGGTTTCCGGGCCATATGGCAAAAACAAAGCGCCTTATAAAGGAAAGCTTAAATTTAGTTGACGGCGTTATTGAAATTGTTGATGCCAGAATTCCGGAATCAAGCTCTAATCCGGAATTAAGCGAAATCATTAAGAAAAAACCAAAGATTGTTCTTTTAAATAAATGCGATATCGCAGATGAAAACGCAACCAAAATATGGATAAATTATTATAAATCAAAAGGAATTTATGCTCTTGCTGTAGATTGTAGAACAGGCAAAGGATTAAATCAATTTATTCCCACTTGCAAAAAAGCTTTAAAAGATGTTATTGACAAAAATGAAGCCCGTGGAATGGCAGGTAAATCGTTAAGGTTTATGGTTGTCGGAATACCAAACACAGGTAAATCATCGTTTATAAATCGAATGGCGGGAAAAAACAAAGCAGTTGTTGCAGACAAGGCAGGGGTAACAAGAAGCAATCAATGGTTTAATGTAGGAAACGGCATTGAACTTTTAGATACCCCAGGCGTTTTGTGGCCTAAATTTGAAGATCCGTCAGTAGGAGACAAACTTGCGTTTATTGGGTCAGTTAAAGAT
>CAKSWS010000076.1 GCA_934512155.1 uncultured Eubacterium sp.
ATCTTCAAGACAAAGAAAATCAAAAACAGGGTCGCCCCAAAAACTGCGTTCAGGATCTATTAATGTAAAAACAGTGCCGTTTTTTGTATTTTTACAAATTAAATTTGCATCCCATAAATCATAATTTACGGCAGTACACGGTGCTTTTTCTAAAATATTTTTATACTTATCACAATAATTAAGCAATTTTTTACCGTTTTTACTCGGTTTTCCGAATTTATCGGCATCACTAAGTAAATTAACAATCATACTTCTTAATGCTTCATACCAATTATTATGCAAACCGTTTTGCACATAACCGAATTTCTCGCCTTGCATATTATGAAGTTTTGAAATGATTTCAACAGATTTTTTTAATTTTTCATCCTGTGGTAAATCAAGTTTATTTCTCGTTACACCGTCTATTTTTTCCATAATAAACCAATTTGCATCTACATACTTTCGAGTAAAATCGCTGTAATAAATTTCAGGAACAAATATATCGGTATTTTCACTTATAACATCATACCAATAGAGTTCTGTTTTAAGCATGTCGTTTTCATATTTCATAACAGGTAAATCTGTTTTGGGTGAAATTTTAAGAACGTATTCCGTATCACCCATTACTTCATAAACAGAATTAAACATACCCAAACCCAGCGGAGAAAAAGCAGAAATATTTTCAATTTTTGCAGAAAAGAACAATTTTTTTACAGTTTCAAAATCAAGCTGATATTTTGTTTTACTTTTCATTACATTACCCCTTTCGTAAAAAAAGCATAAAATGAAATTCATTTTCTAAAGCAAATATAACACATACAAACGGCAAAGTATATCAAATTTCATATTTAATATTAAATAACCGAGATAAATTAAGCCAAAAATTTGACTTGCAATTAAGTATTTTGTAATATTAAATCGAGGTGGTAAAATGGATTTCAATGAACTTTTAAGTATAAGAATTATACCTAAAGATATTGCAAAATCGAAGCCAAAAGCACTGATTAACAATTTATACCATACCCCATACAAAGATGAAATTCGTTTGTTTTCCTGCATAAAGCAAGGTGATTTAAAAAAACTGATTTTTGAAATGAAACAACTGGGTGTTCAAAACATTACAGTGGGTCAAATGTCAAAAAACGAATTACAACAACAAAAGTATATGGCAGTTAGCTTTATAACTTTAGCCACACGCTATGCAATACAAGGCGGCGTTGAAGAAAATGATGCTTATAATTACTCTGACGAATTTATATTAAAAATCGACTCAGCCAAAAGCAAAGCAAAAATCAACTCTCTTATAGTTGACACAGCAATAGAACTTACAAATAAAGTAAGTTTAAGACAAAAAAACTTTAACTATTCTCCCCATGTAAGAAAATGCGTGGCATACATTAACAAAAACTTGGATAAAAAGATAACCGTTACCGACGTTGCCGAACACTGCAACCTTTCAAGCGACTACCTTTCACACCTTTTCAAAGCGGAAATGGGAGTTAATTTAAGTAATTACATAACCCATCAAAAATTGGAACTTTCGCAGGCATTGCTGTTTGAAGGATATGATAATGAAAAAATTTGCTATTTACTTGATTTTTCAAGCCAATCCCACTTTATTTCATTATTTAAAAAAGAATACGGAATGACGCCCGGAGAATTTTTAACAATGATAAAATAAATTTTTGCAAAAAAATAAAAACCCGAAGCTAATGCTTCGGGTTAATTTACTGTTATAAAAGTTTTTCCAAACCTTTTGTTGAATATTCTTTACCCTCACGTTTCTTTTTAAGCTCTGTCATAAGAGCATTAAAACGTGTTTTCGTCATAGGATACATAATAACGGCAATAATTGAAACAGCCAAAAATGCCGCAGGTATAACGGTTGAAATATTTTCCATGCCGTTAACGATTTTAGAGTCTGTTACCACTTTTATAAGTGCTTCAGAACCGGCAACATCAGCAGATGAATCATAACCGTAAGCGGAAAGCAACTGACCTGCCATTAAAATTCCGAAAGCAGAACCGAACTTTTGAATAAGCTGTGGAAGAGCTGTGATTGTCGATTCTCTTCTTTTACCTGTTTTAAACTCATCAAGTTCCACAAGGTCATAACCCATGGAATAAAACACGGTCCAGAATGTACCTGCTCCGATTCCCAAAAATACAGGGCTTACAATGCACATATATCTAAAGCCGCCGATTTGAGAGTCAAGACCGACTATTTTAAGTACAATTTCACCAACAAAAGTTATTGACAAAAATAAAATTGCGGCAAATCGCCTGTCTTTCTTTTCTGCAACCTTTTCAACAATGGGAACAACGATTGCCATCGAAATTACAAGAGATAAAATCACAAAAATAATTCCCTTATCATACTGCATACCAATGCAATCAATAACCATATAAGTTAAATTCGCCTGTATCATTGAAGAAGTGGCAAGGAAGAAGAAAACAAAGAAAAGAAAATATTTTGCAGGTTTTAATGCCAATATTTCGCCAAAAGCCTTTAAGGTATCTTTAATGC
>CAKSWS010000077.1 GCA_934512155.1 uncultured Eubacterium sp.
AATGTACATTATATTTATTAAAAAAGTCAGAAATGTAATCACTTCTGACTTTATAATTAACATTATCTGTTAAATCATCATAAACTTTTGCAAAAAAATTATAAGACTTCATCTTCATCATTTTCTTTTAATCTTTTAAATATTTTATCATACCCGTCGCAGCCATATTGCAAGCTTCTGTTAACTCTGCTGATTGTTGCCGTTGAAGCACCCGTTTCATTAACAATATCGGTGTAAACACATTTTTCCGAAAGCATTTTTGCAACAACAAGTCGCTGACTTAATGATTTAAGTTCTTGAACAGTGCATAAATCTTCAAAAAAGTCATAGCATTCTTCAATATCTTCAAGTTCTAATACAGCTTTAAATAAAAATTCAAGATTTTTATCGTCTCTTTTTAAAGGCATAATTTTACCCCCAACCTTAATTTAATAATATTTTAACACATTAAAGTTTGAAAGTAAAGAGAAAATCCCCGAATTTTTCGGGGATTTAATTATTAATCTTCAAGAACTTTATTATAGAAGTCAAAGCAATCAAATGTTGCAAAATAATCTTTTGGTGTTTCTGCCCTTCTGATTAATTTTGCGCTTCCGTCTTCACAAAGAAGAATTTCTGCCGATTTAAGTTTACCGTTATAGTTATAACCCATTGAAAATCCGTGGGCACCTGTATCGTGAATATAAATTATATCGCCTTTTTCAATTTCAGGAAGCATTCTGTCAACTGCAAATTTATCACAATTTTCGCAAAGAGAGCCTGTTACGTCATATTTATGGTCGCAAATCACATTTTCTTTACCCAAAACAGTAATATGATGATATGCGCCGTAAATTGCAGGACGCATAAGGTTAACGGCGCAAGCGTCTACCCCGATATATTCTTTATGTGTGTGCTTTTCGTTAATTGCAGTTGTTACAAGCGCACCGTATGGTCCCATCATAAATCTGCCCATTTCAGTATAAATGGCAATATCATTCATTCCGGCAGACACGAGAACTTCATCATAAACCTTATGAACAAGTTCACCAATAACTGTTATATCATTAGGTTCTTGGTCAGGTGTGTAGGGAATACCTACGCCGCCGGACAAGTTAATAAATTTAATATTTACGTCAAGTTTGTTTTTAAGCTCTACTGCAAGTTCAAAAAGAATCTTTGCAAGCATTGGATAATATTCATTTGTAACAGTATTTGAACAAAGGAAAGAATGAATTCCAAATTCTTCAACACCTTTTTCTTTCATAATTTTGAATGCTTCAAAAATTTGCTCTGTGGTCATACCGTATTTTGCATCACCGGGGTTGTCCATAATTCCATTGCTCATAGTAATTACACCGCCGGGATTATAACGGCAGCTCATTTTTTTAGGTAATTTGCCGCAAGCTTTTTCTACTGCTTCAATATGAGTAATATCATCAAGGTTAATAATTCCTCCTAAATCATTGCAGTATTTAAATTCCTCTATAGGAGTGTCGTTAGATGAAAACATAATATCATCACCTACAGCTCCTATTGCTTTTGAAAGCATAAGTTCTGTTTTTGATGAGCAGTCGCATCCACAACCGTATTCACGAAGAATATTAATTAAAAATGGATTTGGTGTGGCTTTAACGGCAAAATATTCCTTAAAACCTTTATTCCATGCGAATGCATCTTTTAATCTTTGAGCATTTTCCCTAATTCCTTTTTCATCATAAATATGAAAAGGAGTTGGAAATTCTTTAATAATTTCTTGTGCTTTTTCTTTGCTTAAAAAAGGTGTTTTATTCCTTATGTTATTCTCCTGTGAAAACATTTTCTAATATATTCTTAATTTCATCAACACCCTGCCCTGTTATTGCAGAAAAAGGGATAACAGGATAATCAGGATTATTAAGTTCTTCAAAAATTAACTTGTTGCGATTTTCATATTCTTTCTTTTTTAATTTGTCTGCCTTAGTTAAAACAACAATAAACGGAATGTTCATTTGCTGTAAAAAAGAAATCATATTAAAATCATCTTTAGTAGGAGGATGTCTCATATCTATTAGCTGAACAACCAGTTTAATTTGCCTTCCGCTTTGAAAATATCCTTCCATAAGTTCGCCGAATCTGTCTCGTTCTTGTTTTGATATTTTGGCATATCCATAACCGGGTAAATCAACAAATCTGTTTGAATCAACATTGTAAAAGTTAATTGTAACTGTTTTTCCCGGAACAGAGCTAACTCTTGCTAAGTTTTTTCTGTTAAATAATTTATTCAATAACGAACTTTTACCTACATTTGACCTGCCTGCAAAAGCAATTTCAGGTTGATTTGATTCCGGTAATTGTTTTGAAACACCATATGACGAATCAAATTCTGCTTTATTAAAATTCATATAAACCTCACTGTGTAACCGTTGCACTGCTTTCACTGTTTTTATCGGTTATTATATGTTTTTGACTTTTAATGGGTTTTGGTATGTATTCAAGAGCAACAGGAATAACGTCTTCAAAACTCTCAACTGGAATAAAT
>CAKSWS010000078.1 GCA_934512155.1 uncultured Eubacterium sp.
CCATAGAGCCGAGAAATGCTTCTCGATTAATGATTTTGCATAAATCAACAGGAATTTTAGAGCATAAGCATTTTTATAATTTGATAGATTATTTAACAGATAAAGATTGCTTAATTTTAAATGATACACGTGTAATTCCTGCAAGAATTTACGGAGTTAAAGAAGGAACGGGTGCAGTTGTTGAATTTTTACTCGTTGCCCAAAAGGAAAATGATGTTTGGGAATGTCTTTGCAAACCCGGCAAAAGAGCTAAGATAGGAACTGTTTTCTCTTTCGGAGAGGGCAAGTTAAAAGGTGAAATTGTTGATATTAATGAGGAAGACGGAAATCGTTTTGTAAAATTTACCTGTAACGGAAATATATATTCTGTCCTTGATGAAATTGGTTCAATGCCGCTTCCTCCGTATATTAAAGAAAAATTGAAAGACAAAGAACGCTATCAAACCGTGTACAGTAAAGAATTGGGATCTGCTGCAGCACCTACTGCAGGTTTACACTTTACTCCGGAAATGTTAGATGATATTAAGAAAAAAGGTGTAAAAATCGGTTATGTAACTCTGCATGTTGGTTTAGGAACATTCAGACCGGTTAAAGTTGATGACGTAACTAAGCACCATATGCACAGTGAGCATTACATAATGCCGCAGGAAACTGCTGATTTAATTAATAAAACCAAGGAAAACGGTGGTAGAGTAATTGCTGTAGGCACAACGTCTTGCAGGACGATTGAATCGGTTGCAACAAAAAACGGTTGTATTTGTAAGGATGAAGACGATACTTCAATATTTATTTATCCGGGTTATGAATTTAAATGTATGGATGCATTGATTACAAATTTTCATTTACCTGAAAGTACACTTATTATGCTTGTTTCGGCATTTGCAGGATTTGATAATGTTATGAAAGCATATAACACTGCTGTTACTGAAAAATATAGATTTTTCAGTTTTGGCGATTCTATGTTTATTGAGGAATAATCTATGGCAAATTTTAAAATTTTAAATAAAGAAGGATTTGCAAGAAGGGGAGAGTTTGAAACTGTTCACGGAACGGTGCAAACGCCTGCATTTATGAATGTTGCAACGTCAGCAGCAATAAAAGGCGGACTTTCTGCTGAAGATTTAAATAATATTGGCACCCAAGTAATGCTTTGTAATACTTATCATTTGCATGTAAGACCAAATGATGATGTTGTTTATAAAATGGGTGGTTTGCATAAATTTACAAATTGGAATAAACCTATTTTGACTGACAGCGGTGGTTTTCAGGTTTTTTCACTTGCAAAACTTAATAAAATTAAGGAAGACGGTGTTACATTTAACTCTCATATAGATGGCAGAAAAATATTTATGGGACCTGAAGAGTCAATGCAAATTCAAAGCCATTTAGCATCAACGATTGCAATGGCATTTGATGAGTGTGTTGCAAATCCGGCAACCTATAAATATGCAAAAGAAGCCTGTGAAAGAACAACACGTTGGCTTGAACGCTGTAAAATTGAGATGGACAGGCTTAATTCGCTGCCCGAAACAATAAATAAAAATCAATTATTGTTTGGAATTAATCAAGGCTGCACCTTTGATGAATTAAGAATTGAACATATGAAGTTAATTTCAAAAATGGATTTGGACGGGTATGCAGTTGGCGGTTTGGCTGTCGGTGAACCGAAAGAAGATATGTATAGAATTTTAAGTTCCGTTCTTCCTTATGCACCTGAAAACAAACCACGATATTTAATGGGCGTTGGTACACCCGGTAATATACTTGAAGGTGTGAGCCGTGGAATTGATTTGTTCGATTGCGTTATGCCAAGCAGAAATGCAAGGCACGGTCATTTATTTACTTCAAACGGCATTATTAATATTAACAACGCTAAATATATAACCGATGACACGCCTATTGATGAAAATTGTAATTGTCCGGTATGTAAAAATCACAGTAAAGCATATATAAGGCATTTAATGAAGGCAAATGAAATGCTTGGAATGCGTTTAACTGTTATGCATAACCTTTATTTTTATAATAACTTGATGAGTGAAATCAGAACTAATATTGAAAATAATACTTTTGAAGATTACAAAAATGAATATTGTGTAAAACTTGACACAAGAATTTAGAAAAAACTTGCATTTTATGTAAGTTGTCTATATAATATCTATATTATCTATTCGGAGGGTATAAATAATGACATATTTACTTCAACTTTCATCCGGTGCATCATCAAGTGCTGCAGGAAATTCAACTCAAATGATTATTTTGATGGTTGTTCTTCTTGTAGTAATGTATTTTATGATGATTCGTCCGCAAAAAAAACGTCAAAAAGAAGAGCAAGAAATGAGAGCTGCTCTTGAAATAGGTG
>CAKSWS010000079.1 GCA_934512155.1 uncultured Eubacterium sp.
TAATAGAATCATTACTTAAATTCCATACACAAAGTCTATTGTTGTCACCGGAGAATCTTTTTAAGTACATTCTTGGTACATAATGTTGCTTTTTTACATTTCCTGCCATTGTTTGAATTCACTTTCTTTATAATAGTGTTTTTATTGATAACATTATAGCATCTTATTTTATGTAAAAAAAGGTAGCATTTATAAATTTTAATAGGTGGTCACATTTTCAAGTGCAGGGTCACATTTTTGAACAGGTGGTCACATTGTATCAAATATGTGGTACAAAGACACCATAGGACACTAAAAATGATACAATTTTTAGTGTCTTATTTTTTTGCCTAAAATCTTATAAATAAAGGCTTTTCAGCGTTTGTTGATGATTTTGTTTCATCAGCAGACGCTGTTTTTATATTTGCTTTTAGAGTATAATTAACTAATTTTGTATTTTGATGCGAAAATTAAAAAATATTAAACACATTGAATTAACAATTTTAAAATGATATAATGACTTTATAGTTATGTAACGATTTGATAAAAAGGATAAATAAAAATATGAAAAATCCGATTGATTATTTTAAAGATTCTTTTAAAAGCGTTGACAATATAAAAAATGAAATACTGTCCAAAAAACAAGAAATAGATACTTGCAAAAAGCAGCTTGATGAAATCAAGTTTGAAAAAGACAGTACAAGTTTCAAGTGGTATGATGTCAAAAATAAAACGAATTTTAATGAGGAAATAAAAGCAGAAAAGAAATTGCTTAAAGCTAAAATCTCAAAACTTGAAAAAGAAATAAAGGGTTTAGAAAAGCAAAAAGAAGCTGAAACAGATAAAAGAAACAAATTACTTTTATTGTCTGGTATCGTTGCATTTGTTATAGTGTGTGTCATTACTATAACTGTTGGTTCAATAAATGAAAAAATACATCCGGAACCTCAAACCACAACGGAATTTATTGAAACAACAAGCATCGCAAATACTGATGAACCAATCACTGAAACAACTACTGCAAATACAACAGAAACAACTGCGACAACGACTGTAACTACAACTACGACCACCACCAAAACTACTACAAAAGAAACCACGGAAAAGACGACTAAGGAAACTACAGAATCTACAACTTCTCGTTCGAAAAAAATCGTTTATGGTTCAAGGACCGGTAATCATTATCATCTTGGAAGTTGTAGATATGCAAATGGTGCTAAAATGACTGTGGCTGAAGCTGAACGAAAAGGTTGGGAACCTTGTGCTGTTTGTAATCCGTAAAAATTGTTTTATTTATGTGTGGTCACATTTTCAAGTGCAGGGTCACATTTTTGGACAGGTGGTCACATTGTATCAACTATGCTGTACAAAGACACCATAGGACACTAAAAATGATACAATTTTTAGTGTCTTTTTTTGTGATTTTATAGCGTTTGGAGCTTTTTCATAACAATGTTGAAAAACGGTTTTTCTTTTTGTATTAGTTTTTAAATTTTTAAAAACATGGCAAAATAAAAATTTAATTGTGTTGTTTCGTCCATTATGATAAAATAATTAAAACAAAATTTGAGGTTTTGATATGATTACAATCAACAACGACAGCAGAATATTATTCTTCGGCGACAGCATAACAGACATTAAATTTAACCGCAGATATAACTACAAACTTAAAGGCAAAAAAATTTATGCACTTAATTTAAGCCGTATAATAAAGAAAAGATGCCCAAAAGCAAAAATATTTTATAAAGGAATTGCCAGCAACAGAGTTTACCACCTTTATGACAGAATGACAAAAGACTGCATTAATTTAAAACCAAACGTAATAATTTTACTTATAGGTGTTAATGACGCATGGGAACAATATGTACCGGAAGAATACCCTGACCTGCGACGACCGATAAAACCCCATTTAGATGAAATTTACAGAAGAATAAAAACCGAACTTGACGATGTACAAATTTTATGCTTACTGCCCTTTATGATTGATACTCAAGCAGATATGCTGTCTTTTCACAAAACACTTGACGAATACACGGAAGTGCTGAAGCAAAGGGCTGTTGAAAACGATGCTGAAATTATTGATTTACAAAGTTTATTTTACAAAGTTCAAAAAGAAATTGAGCCAAAAAAACTTGCCGTTGACGGAATTCACCCAACTAATTTAGGACATAAAATAATATCAGACGAAATATTAAAACATTTAACATTTAAATAATTTTGTCTTTAACAAAAAAGCCGCAGGATGAAAAAACATCCTGCGGTTATATTTTTATGCATATAAATTAATAAACTCCAAAT
>CAKSWS010000080.1 GCA_934512155.1 uncultured Eubacterium sp.
TTGCAACACTTCTTGCAGACCATCCTTGGTTTAACGTTGTTTGTCTTGCGGCTTCAGCAAGATCAGCAGGCAAACCTTATTCAGAGGCTGTTGGCAAAAAATGGTGCATGGATGTTGACATTCCTGAAAATGTTAAAAATATAATTGTTATGGATGCAACAGCCGATATTGATAAAATTACTTCAATGGTTGATTTCGTATTTTGTGCAGTAGATATGAAAAAAGATGAAATCAAGAAACTTGAAGAAGAATATGCTAAACACGAATGTCCTGTTATTTCAAACAACAGCGCTAATCGTTTTACACCGGATGTGCCTATGGTAGTTCCGGAATTAAATGCAGACCACATTCACATTATTCCTAAACAAAGAGAAAGATTAGGTACAAAGCGTGGATTTATTGCAGTTAAATCAAACTGTTCACTTCAATCTTATGTTCCTGCTCTTTTCCCTCTTCATGAAAAATTCGGAGTTAAAGATGTTTTGGTTTGCACTTACCAAGCAATCAGCGGTGCAGGTAAAACATTTGATACCTGGCCGGAAATGGTAGACAATGTTATTCCTTACATTGGCGGCGAAGAAGAAAAAAGCGAAAAAGAGCCACTTAAACTTTGGGGAAAAATCGAAGGTAATGAAATTAAACTTGCAGACAAGCCGAACTTTACAGCACAATGTATCAGAGTGCCTGTTTCAAACGGCCATTTAGGTGCAGTTTTTGTTAATTTTGAAAATAAACCTTCAAAGGAAGAAATGATTGAAGTTTGGAAATCTTTTAAGGGCAGAGCACAAGAACTTGAACTTCCGTCTGCTCCAAAGCAATTCCTTAACTACTTTGTTGAAGATGACAGACCTCAAATCAAAAGTGAAAGAATGCTTGAAAACGGCATGGCAATTTCAATAGGCCGATTAAGAGAAGATACACAATATCAATACAAATTTGTTTGCCTTTCACACAACACATTAAGAGGTGCCGCAGGCGGCGGTGTGCTTCTTGCAGAACTTTTGTGTGCTGAAGGATATATGGATTGATTATAAGGAGATTTTAGTTATGAAAGAACCTATTTTTACCGGTGCGGCAGTTGCAATTATCACACCTATGAATGATGACGGCTCAGTTAATTATGATGAATTTGCTAAATTTATTGATTGGCAAATTGAAAACGGAACAGACGCAATAGTTATTTGCGGCACAACGGGTGAAAGCTCTACTTTAAGAGTTGTTGAACATAATCACTGCATTAAATGGTGCGTAGAGTACGTTGCAGGCAGATGTAAAGTTATTGCCGGTACAGGTTCAAACTCTACAGCTTGTGCCATTGAAATAAGTACTGAAGCTTGCAAAGCAGGTGCAGACGCTCTTTTACTTGTAACACCTTATTATAACAAAACAAGCCAAAGAGGGCTTATTGCTCATTACACAGCAATTCACGATGCAACAGATAAACCGATTATTCTTTACAACGTTCCGTCAAGAACAGGCGTAAATATTTTGCCTGAAACTGCAGCAGAACTTGCAAAATTACCAAGAGTTAATGGCATAAAAGAAGCAAGCGGCGATTTAAACCAAATTGCAAAAGTACACGAACTTTGCGGTGATAATCTTAACATTTGGAGCGGTAATGACGACCAAATTTATGATGTTCTTGAAAGAGGCGGAAAGGGCGTTATAAGTGTACTTTCAAACGTGTGCCCACAAGAGACACACAATATTGTTGCAGAATACCTTGCAGGAAATAAAGACGCATCAAAATCATTGATGAATAAATATATGAAACTTGCGAAAACTCTTTTCTGCGATGTTAACCCAATTCCTGTTAAAGAAGCTTGTAATTTAATCGGTTTTAAAGCCGGTCATTGCAGACTTCCACTTGTTGACATGACAGACGAAAACAAAGAAAACATGAAAAATGTTCTTATGGAATATGGACTTATTAAATAATTTATTTAGTTAAAGGAATTTTAAAATGACTAAAATAATTCTTTCCGGTGCTAACGGTAAAATGGGCAAAGTTATTCAGGATGTTGTATCATCAAGAAATGATTGTGAAATTGTTGCAGGTGTTGACCTTAATACAGAATCAAAAAGCTTTCCTATTTATTCATCAATAAGTAAAGTAAAAGAAATTGGTGATGTGGTAATCGACTTCTCAAATCCTGTTGTTTTAGACAGCTTACTTTCTTATTCAAAAGAAAACAAAACACCTTTAGTC
>CAKSWS010000081.1 GCA_934512155.1 uncultured Eubacterium sp.
GTAACACCGCTTGACCCGACAATTGAAGAACTTGCAGATTTAAAAACCGCTGTGTCCGAAGCAGTAACAAATTCTATTGTTCACGGATATAAGGAACAATTCGGCAAAATTTACATAACAGGTAAAATTAAAGACAATACCGTTAAGATTATTATAAAAGATAAAGGATGCGGCATAGATGATGTTCAACAGGCCATGACTCCTTTGTTTACAACCGGTGAAGGTGAACGTGCCGGATTAGGATTTACAGTAATGGAAAGCTTTTGCAATAAGGTATCTGTTCGTTCTTCTGTAGGAAAAGGTACAACTGTAACTTTAATTAAAAAAATCGAAGGCAAGTCCAAATGGTAACTGATAAAAGGGAAGAACTTATTGAAAATAATATCGGTTTGGTTCATTCGGTGGCAAAACGATTTCGCGGCAGAGGTGTTGAATATGATGATTTATTTCAATGCGGTTGTATTGGATTAATTAAAGCCGTTGATAATTTTGATGAATCATTAGGATATAAATTTTCAACTTATGCCGTTCCTGTTATTATGGGTGAAATAAAACGTGTTTTCAGAGACGGCGGAGCTATTAAAGTAAGCCGTAGTTTAAAAGAAAAATCGTTAAAAGCTCAAACAGTGCGTGAAAAATTTTTAAATGAAGAACAACGTGAACCTACCGTTACCGAGTTATCTCAATTATTGGGATGTGATGTAAACGAAACTGCAGAGATTTTAAATGTAATAATGCCAATGGTTTCGATTAATCAGTTTGGTGAGGATGGTGCGGAAGATTTTGATATTCCCGTTGATGATTCGGAACAGTTGTTTAATAAGTTATCTGTATCACAAGCTGTAGGGTGCTTAAATAATCAAGAAAAACTTATAGTTGATTACAGATATTTTAAAGGAAAAACGCAATCGCAAACAGCAAAATGTTTGGGCATATCTCAAGTTCAGGTTTCAAGAAAAGAAAAAGCCCTTCTGCTTAAATTGCGAGAAAGGCTTTTGTAGCGATGTATTATAATGTGTTTAAGTCGTAAGGTGTTTTTTGATATACAAAGTAGTTTAACCAGTTTGTATAAATTAAATTGCCGGCACTTTTCCAGTTCATTTTCGGTACAAGGTTAATGTCATCGTTAGGAAAATAGTTAATCGGCTTTTTAATGGGCAATCCCTTTTCTAGATCTCTAAAATATTCCTTAGCTAAAGTATCACGGTCGTATTCGCTGTGTCCTGTAATAAAAATATTACGGCATTCCATGTCAGAAATTATGTGTATACCGGCTTCTTCACTGTAAGATATAATTTGTAAATCTTTAATCTTTGCAATATCGCTTGTGCTTAATGACCATTCACGTGAATGGGGAACATAAAATATATCGTCAAGTCCTCTCATTAACGGGTGAGTAATGTCTAAACTGAAATGAGGAAAAACACCAAAGCATTTTTCTTTAAGAGTAATCGGTTTAATGCCGTAATGGTAATAAAGACCTGCAAAAGCACCCCAGCACAAATGCATTGTAGAGTAAACGTTTGTTTTTGTCCATTCAAATATTGTGCAAAGTTCTTCCCAATAATCAACTTCTTCAAATTTAAAGTCTGCAAGTGGAGCACCGGTTATTATCATTCCGTCATACTTGTTATTTTTTACCTCATCAAAAGTTTTGTAAAATTTAAGCATATGCTCTTTTGATGTGTTTTTGGTTTTGTGAGTTGCAACTTGCAGCAAATCAACGTTAACCTGTAACGGACTGTTAGAAAGTAATCTTAATATTTGAGTTTCCGTTTCAATTTTTGTGGGCATTAAATTTAAAACTATAATGTCAAGCGGTCGAATATCTTGTGTATCCGCACGTTTGTTACTCATTACAAAAACGTTTTCTAATTCTAAACTTTGTTTTGCGGGCAATTCATCATCAATTCTAATTGGCATTTTGCCCACCTCCTTAATATAATGTTATATGTATTGGTATATAATTTGTATTATCTATTATATTTAATATATAAATATAATACTATACTATATCAGGCAAGTTTTATTGCGTTTAATGATTATATCAAATAAAATTTACAAATGCAACCGTAAATTTTTGGTTAAAAAGACGAAAGATAAAAAAGTTTAAAAAAACTTGAAAAAAAGTGTTGACAATTTGGGGAATGGGTGGTATTATTAACAAGCACTTTGCGAGAGGGACACCG
>CAKSWS010000082.1 GCA_934512155.1 uncultured Eubacterium sp.
ATATACCAACAGTTATTGATTCAACAGCATCACCTTACAAATTTTCAAAAAGTGTTCTTACAGCTGTATTAGGTGGAAAAGAGCCGGAACTTGATGAGTTTGATATAGTAGATGAACTTAATAAAGTTACAGGTGCGGATGTGCCGAAACCGCTTGCAAATTTAAAAAACAAAACTGTTAGATTCAACAATGTTTGCAACAAAGAAGATATGAGTAAAATGGTTTTTAGTTTGCTTGATTTATAAAAATAAACGGCTCTGTTGTATCAGAGCCGTTTTGTTGTTTTATTGACAACTGCAATTTTCGTCGCACTTAAATGTTTCACACTTTGTTTCTGCTGTTTTTGTTGCTGAACTGTTGCCTACGGTAATATGACCGGCTGTACAGCAGTTTGCCATATCATGGTAAACACAATTCTTTACTTCGCAAGAGATTCCTTTAATTTCGTCCATTTTGTTCACTCCCTTCTTTTATATCATTAACATATTGATATTTTTTATTCAAAGTAAAATTTTTTCTAATTGGTGATCATATGTCTTTATTTGCTATAGCAGACACTCATTTATCATTCGGAACAGATAAACCGATGGATTCATTTGAGGGTTGGCAAAATTATACTGAAAAATTAAAAAAAAATTGGAATAAAGTTGTTGATTCGGATGATGACGTAATAATTGCCGGCGACATAAGTTGGGCCATGGATTTTGAAGAATTAAAATCTGATTTTGATTTTATTGAAAAATTAAACGGTAATAAAATTATACTAAAAGGAAATCATGATTATTGGTGGAATACATTATCAAAAATGAATCGGTTTTTAGCAAACAATCAATATAAAACAATTAAATTTTTACATAATAATTCGTTTGTTGCAGGAAACATATCTGTTTGCGGCTCAAGAGGGTGGATGTTTGAATGTAATGACGAATTTAATGAAAAAGTTTTAAATCGTGAAGTTATGAGAATAAAAAGGAGTTTAGAATCGGCAACTTGCAATGAAAAAATTGTTTTCCTGCACTATCCGCCTGTTACAACCAATTCTATTTGTAAAGAGATTATTGATTTATTAAAGGAATTCGGTATAAAAAAATGTTATTTTGGGCATCTTCACGGAGAAGCGGCTAAATATGTTAAAGAAGGAAATATTGAAGAAATTAACTTTAAATTGATTTCATGCGACAAATTGAATTTTACACCATATTTAATTAATAAATATTAACTTGAAAAAGTTATATGTATATGTTATAATGCCTATTCGGTGATTAATAAAAAATTTTAAGGAGGTCATATTATGGCACTTAAATCATCTAATAAAGTAGACACAAATACTTATGAAATTGAAGTAACCGTTGACAGCGAAACTTTCAATGATGCTTGTAAAAAAGCTTATTTAAAAGGCAGAAAAGATATTCAAATTCCCGGCTTCCGCAAAGGTAAAGCAACTCAGGGAATGATTGAAAAAATGTACGGTGAAGGTGCTTTCTTTGAAGAAGCTCTTGATATTGTATATCCCGATGCTGTTTCTTCAGCTATTGAAGAAGCAGAACTTAAAGTTGTTGATGCTCCGTTTGATCTTGAAATTCCTGTAATGAGCAAAGCCGAAGGCGTGGAAATGAAAATGAAAGTTACTACATACCCTGAAGTAAAGCTTGGTAAATACAAAGAATTAGAAGCTACAAAACTTTCAACAGAAGCTACAGATGAGGATGTGGAAAACGAACTTAAGCAAATGCAGGAAAGAAATTCTCGCCTTATTGATGTAACCGACAGAGCTGCAGAAATGGGCGATACTGCAACTATTGATTTTGAAGGTTTTACAGACGGTGTTGCATTTGACGGCGGTAAAGGTGAAAATTATCCTCTTGAACTCGGTTCAGGTTCATTTATTCCGGGTTTTGAAGAACAAGTTGCCGGTCATAAGGTAGATGAAGAATTTGATGTTAATGTAACTTTCCCTGAAGAATATGCAGAAGAACTTGCAGGTAAAGAAGCAGTATTTAAATGCAAAATTCATGAAATCAAATCAAAGGAATTACCGGAACTTGATGATGAATTTGCAAAGGATGTTTCTGAATTTGATACACTTGATGAAGTAAAAGAAGATCTTAAAAAGCAAATCAGCGAGAAAAAAGAAAATGATGCTAAATATGACCTTG
>CAKSWS010000083.1 GCA_934512155.1 uncultured Eubacterium sp.
TCTATATGATGTAATGGGCAAATTGATTAAATCAAACCTTAGATATTATAACGGCAAACAAATTATTAAGGAAATAAAAAGTTACAACCGCCTTGCCTAAATGGTAGGGTTCAAATTTGCTAGGGGTATTTATACCCTTAGCAGTTTGCGAAAGAAGAAAGGAAAAAATATGAAAAAAGTATTATTAGCAGGCTTATTTTTAAGCGTTTTAATTGGATTAGGTATGAATACTTATGCCGAAGATTTAGCAGGGCTTAATGAAGCTCCTACGCAAGTAATCGAAATCGAAAAATCTGGAGCTGTTGCAATTTTGCAAAAACAACCGACAAATGAAAAACAAACTCAAGTAATCAAGGTAAAAAAGGCTGGTGGGTTTCTGCTTATCCAAATTAACGGAAAGGTTAAAGATTTTGATACTAGCCTACAAAATAGAAAATAGGCAAGGGATAGTTTTTTATATAAATTGGAGATTTTGAAAATGCAGGTAGTTTTTTATAAGAATTTTTTTAAGTACAAAACACGTGAAGAGATTCGATTATGGATAGATGTACATAGACAAAGGCTAGTAGGTAGTGCGGTATTTACCAAAGGACAAAGCATTACTGCAAACATTGTAGCGTGGGCGGAGGGCTGGAGATGTCCTGATAAGACAGCATTCAGACCAGCTCACACAGGGTCTATTGTTGAAAAAGACGGAGAGGTTTTAATCTTTGATATGAAACCGCCACGTGCGAGTGTTCAAAGTCTTGAGAAATTTTTATGGCTTACTGATGAGGATTTTGTAATAGTTTTGAGAGATTTTGAACTTGATGAGAAGATGTTTTCTGCAAATCTATTAAGTGAAGTTGGCAGAGGTTATCCTTATATGTCCGCAATTCGTAGCGTATTCAACAAGCGAGAAACAAAGTGGAACTGTCATTGTTCTGAAATGCACCTAAGAGAGTTGCAAAAGCAAGGACTATTTGAGGATGTTAATGCAGAGATTACGCCTGATGAGTTGTTGCATGCGTTTATTGGCAGGGGGGCTTAATGAATTACGATTTATTGATTGCTGGAGCCGCATTATTTGTAACAATTATTGTCAACATTGTTTTGATTGCTTTTTTTTCTGGAACATTAAAAGCAAATCAAACTCATCAAAAGGAAATGCTGGAATTTCTTAGACTGGAATTTAAGGAACATTTTGACAGACTTGAAGCTAAACAAGATAAACACAATAACTTGATTGAAAGAATGGTTGTTGTAGAGCAGTCTTGCAAATCTGCTCATCATCGAATGGATAATTATGAGGGAATACATCATGAATAGAATTGTTATTCATTGGACAGCTGGAGGATATCAGCCAAATAGTGAGGATTATAATCATTATCATTATGTAGTTAATAAAGATGGTTTGATATTTCAGGGAAAATATAAACCAGAAGATAATCTAAATTGTAATGATGGTAAATATGCTGCACATACAGGCGGTGGAAATACTGGTTCAATTGGGGTTTCTATGTGTGGAATGGCTGGTTTTAAAAATCGTAATAATGTAGGGAATTGCCCTTTGACTAAAAAACAAGTTGAAACTTGTTTTAAATTAGTTGCGAAACTGTGCAAAAAATATAGAATACAAATTACTCCATATACGGTATTTACTCATTATGAATTTGGTATGCGAAATCCAAATTCAACAAGTAAAGGAAAAATTGATATAATTTATCTTCCTCCATATCCGAATATACCCGCTAACAAAGTTGGTGATTTTATTAGACAAAAAGTCCAATGGTATATGAATAAAGTTTAAAACCTTCTTTTTAATTTTCAGCTATTCATTTCAAGTCTATCGAAATTCGATAGGCTTTTTCTTTGTGTAAAATTGTGTAATTTTCTCCAATAAATTATAAGAGAAAAATCAAAACTTTTTGAAAGATATTTTTGTGTAATATTTGTGTAGTCGTTTATTTTATTCAACGTAAAATCAATAGTTTCAAGGATATATAAAAATCTTTAAATTTTATTCAAAAGGATTGTTATTATAAGGATTTGAGCATAAATATATAGGCTTCGGAAACTCACGCTCTGTTCTACTGAGCTACGGACACATA
>CAKSWS010000084.1 GCA_934512155.1 uncultured Eubacterium sp.
TTTTAATAATATACGAATTAATCGAATTAAAGTTGATTTTTGATGCTAAAGTATTAATTTTGCTTTCTATTGATTTACCGCAAGTTTCAAAAACAATGAATTGTTCTTTAGCTCTTGTTAAGGCAACATACAAAACACGTAAATTTTCGCCGGCTAAATCTTCTTTGTTGCTTTTTTGAACTGCGTAATACGGAAGTGTAGGTGTTTGATATAAATATTCTTCATTATGTCTTTTAACACCGATTCCGGAAGGTGAAAGCAAAAACTTATCACCTAAACTTCTTGTATTATATTGACGTGCCGCACCTGCCAAAATAACAATGGGAAATTCCAATCCTTTTGAATGATGAATGCTCATTAAAGAAACTGCGTTTTCCATTCCCGAATTCAGAATTTGATTTTCTATACCCACATCTGTTGACTGAACTTTTGTTATGAGTCGCATAAAGGAAGTAAGCCCAACACTGTCTGATGCATCAAAATCTTCAGCAAATGCAATTAATGAATTAATATTTTGACAACGCTGTTCACTGTTTCCCATTGCTTTAGCAAAGGAATATATATTTTTATATTCACACAAATACTTAATGAAATATGAAACAGACATTGTTACAGCGTTTTTGCGCAATATTTTCAAATCATTTAAAAAATCTTTAACCTTGTCAGTATCGCTTTTGAGAACGGCAGAATACAGGCTGCCTTTTTTTGAATTAATTCTGATTTGCGCCATTTCATCTGCACTGAATCCGTAAACAGCAGACATCATGACAGAAAGCAATGCAACATCCTGCATAGGATTATCAATAATTTGTAAATATGAAAGCAATAATTTAATTTCATTACATTCAAGTAAATTTGATTTATTATCACAAACAACCGGAATTCCGAAAGAAGTTAAAATTTCATTATATTGACCTATATATTTTTTTGCTGAACGAAGCAAAATTGCAAAATCACCATAATCAACGTTTCTAAATTGCTTGTTTTTGGAATCCCATATTTGTTCTTTTGCATTAATCTTACTTAATATTGTTTTAGCAATGCAAGTTGCCTCTTCTTCAATACTGTATTCGCTTTTAACATTATCTAAAATTTTAATTTGTACCGGAGGAAATTTTTCTTCACCGTAATCTGCGCCATAATTTAAAAATTCATCTTTATTATATTCAATATCTCCCACTTCTTTTTTCATAATAACAGAAAACAAAAAGTTTACAAAATCACAAATACCTTTTCTTGAACGGAAATTCTTATCGAGAATGATTTTTACATTATCACAATTAGAATCCGAAGGATTATATAAAGAATAAGTATTTTTCTTTTCATTAAATATTTCAGGCATAGCAAGACGAAAACGATAAATACTTTGCTTAATATCCCCTACCATAAATCTATTATTTCCACTTGATAATGCAGAAAAAATCATATCTTGGGCTTTGTTTGTATCTTGATATTCATCAATTAAAATCTCATAAAAATCTTTTTGCAAATCTTTAGCAAAAGGTGTTATTTCCGCATTTCCTTTATTATCAAGATTATACAACAAATCCGCTGTAAAATGCTCTATATCGGAAAAGGTAAAAGCATTTTCATTTTGTTTCAATTCAAAAAGCTCATTTGAAAAATCACAAACAACTTCATATAGCTTATTTAAAATCGGATACAATTCCTCTAAATCATCTTTATTATCTGTCAAAGAAATACAAAAATATTTTGATAAATCATTTGTTATGATTTTTTTATATGTATTTCTTGCAGAAGAAATTTCTTCTTTAATCGGTGATTCATAACCCCGTTTTGAAGCAATTCTCATAAATGAAATGTTTTTATACATTTCAACAGCTTTATCCCAAGATAATTCAAGAGCAGATATTAAACCGTCAAAAATCAACATATCCGAATTTAAATTATTTAAATATCCATCATAAAGTTCATCACTTTTATCAAGTAATTTTTTTAATTGATTAATTAAATCTTTACCAAAATTTAAATACTCAATTACTTCATTTTTGATTAGAGTAAAATAAGGCGAATCTTCTGCCGATATTTCCGGATTATACAT
>CAKSWS010000085.1 GCA_934512155.1 uncultured Eubacterium sp.
TATTATTTCGCCTGCAATAAAGCCTATAAGAACGGATATTTGAGTGTTAACTCCAAAAAATGTTTTAAAAATTTGTTTAATACATATTACCGAAACAAATGAAAGTAAAAATGAAATAGTGTAGTTAATCGTTTCACCGTTAATCAGTTTATTGGATTTTGTTTTGAATGTTTTAATTGTGTTTTCCATATATAAACCTGCCTGTTTATTATCTTATAAAATAATATCATAATATTATCAATTCATCAATCATTTATTGATGAATTTTTTGAGTAATATTTAGGGACAAGATAACATATATCTTACTGTGAGGTGACGGAATTGAGTTTAGAAACAGTTACTCCGTATTTAACCGATGATATATGCAATTTAATTTTATCGTTGCCTAAAGAGATATTAAGGCAATTGACCGAAATAAGATTAAGAAGAAACTTGCCTGTTGTTTTGGTATTTGGCAGGCAGTCGCTGTTTGTTACCGAGTCAGGTAAATTATTGAATTTTGCATCTGATTATTGTTATGTTGTATATGATGAAGAATTTGATTTGTTGTATAAAAGATTGAGCAATTATTCTGTTCACACAGTAATTGATGATATTGTTAACGGCTTTATAACATTAAACGGAGGAAATAGGGTTGGAATTGCATCTACTGCTGTTATCAAAGAGAATAATGTGTTTTCGGTTAAAGATGTAAGTTCATTTAATATAAGAATTGCAAAGGAAATTAAAAACTGTGCACGCCAAATAATGAATATTTTGTATGTTAATGAATTGCCAAGTATTATTGTTGCTTCACCTCCGGCAGGCGGAAAAACAACATTTTTGCGTGATTTAGGCAGATTATTATCTTCAGGTTTTAACAGTAAATACCGTAAAATTTCCTTTATTGATGAAAGATGTGAGATTGCTTTCAAAAATTCAGGAAAAATAATTGCAGATGTAGGTGTTAATTCCGATGTTATTTCAGCATTTCCAAAAGCAAAAGGAATTGAAATTGCAATACGAAGTTTATCACCCGAATATATAATTTGTGATGAAATTACATCTTTAAATGAAGTATATCAAATTGAACAAGGTTTTTTATCCGGTGTTGGGTTTGCTGTTTCAGTTCATGCATCTTCATTGCAGGATATTGTTAATAAACCTATAGTGCAGCGGTTAATTTGTTCCGGTAATTTTAAGTATATTGTGTTGTTAAAAAATTACACTAATGATTTTGATATTACGGAAGTAAGTGAAATAAGAAGTGAAATTTGTGGGAATTATTTTGATAAATTCGGTATCAATACTGACCGGTATAAGTATGGCTTATAAGTTGAGAATTAAATATTTGATTTCGTGTGAATTAATTCAAATGTGCAATTTAATGAAGATTGAATTGGGTTATTACATAAACAGCACTGAATTAATAATTAAAAATTTAGCTGTAAACAGCAGTTTATCTCATTTAACTTTTCTTAAAAATATTGATTTGAATTGCATAAACATTGATTGTGGTTTAGGTGAATTTGAAAATCAAAAATTAAATGCACTTTTTAATGTGCTTGGTAATACCGATGCAGATTCTGTTATTGATGTAATAGATTCAGTTGAAATTGCTTTTGAGGACAGCAAAAATAAATATTATGAATATTATGTAAGTCATAGCAAACTGTATGCTGCTGTAGGTGTTTTTTGCGGTTTAGCTGTTTCAATTATATTGGCTTAAATTATGGTGTTGCTATGGATGTTAATTTAATTTTTAAAATTGCGGCTATAGGAATTATCGTGGCTGTATTAAATACTGTTTTGGTTAGAAGTGGCAGAGAAGACCAAGCAATGTTAACAACGTTGGCAGGTGTAATTGTTGTTTTAATGATGCTTATTCCTGAAATTAGTGAGTTGTTTACAACAGTAAAGGCGCTGTTTGACTTATGATTGAGATTTTGGGTATATCTTTTTGTGCTTTGTTTTTAGGTGTATTTGTTAAAGATTACAGTAAAACTGTTTCTTTAATAATCATTC
>CAKSWS010000086.1 GCA_934512155.1 uncultured Eubacterium sp.
CTCCAAAGTATTCTTTCAAATGGTTTTTATAATCTGTTTTTTGATGCATTATTCTCTCAAGCTTGTTTTCTGTTTTTAGCCTGTTAAAGTAGATTTTTGCAGCATCTTTAAACAACATCTCTAAAGGCTCTTGAATTTTATTTTCAATCTTAATTTTTATTTTTTGCGGCTTTATGTTATTTCTAAAATATTCAATTTGCTGAGATGTAAATTCTGTTTTTAATTTTCTCAAGAACGCAGCTGAAGCATAAGCATAAGGCTGTTCAATTTTTTGCTCATCTTGCAATTGCTTTTGTGCTCTATATATTGCGTCTGTAGCTGATAATTTTTCATTTGTTAAATAATATTTTTTAAAATAATTAAATAATTCGTCAGGTATTGAACTTTCAACATTACCGGCACTATATGATGGCAAAATACCTTTAAAACCATACCTTTTATAATTCGTTCGTATCCTGCCTAAAGTGCAAAGAGAAATATTTTTATAACCCGAGGTTTGATTAAATAATTCAACCAGTTGCTTTGAATTTTTACCACCTGCCTGATTTACAAAGTTTAGCAGTGCAATATAACTTCTTATTCGTTCTTGGGTTTCTTTGCTTAGTGTAAGAAAATAATCATAACCTTCTTCTTTTTCAATTATTATTGGCTTAACTTCATCAATTCCGTTATTATTCACCCCTTTGGTATTAAAATAATAGGCATTACCATTCTTTACAACAATTTTTTCATTTAGTAATTCAGATAAAATATTTGTAGCTTCTTGTTCTTTAAGCTCTGAAACCAAGATTATATCATCAATGGTGAATTTATCTAATCTTCTTGCTGATTTTATAATTAAATCTCTATTTTTCAATTGTTAGTCCTTTTACTTGTTTTACATCAATTTTGTTTAATCCGTTTGTTTTTACTAAGTTTTCCAGTGTTGCAATCCCTTTAATTGCTTGACGAAAACGATTTGATTTTTCAAAAAATATTTCTTTGGCTTCATCTGTTATTTTTATTTCGGATAATTCTTCGACAATAACATCCATATCGTCTTTTGAGAATGTTTTAAATTCTACAATTTCAGAAATTCTGTCGTATAAATGTCGAAATTTTCCGAGTTTTGTTTTTGCTTCTTGCATTCCAATTAATACAACTGGGGCTCCTGTTAAATCGTGTAAATCTCTCAAGGTTTCAATGGTTTTTGAACGACCTATAAGATAGTCAACTTCGTCAATAATGATAACTTGCGGATTAAGTCTTAAATGTGCAATACATTGTTTCATTAAATCCGTAGATTTTTTAGACGGTGCTTCGCCCAGTTCTTCCACTATTTTTTCTAAGATTCCGTGACTTGTCATATTGTTTTGGGCTCTCACATAAACCGCATCATTTCTATTTGCCCACCAAACAGCGACTCTTGTTTTACCTAATCCGGGATCACCATATACTAATCCCATTTTTGGAACTTCATTAGATTTATCAATAAGATTATTCATTAATTCTACGAAGTTTTTGACGTTATGGGTTTTTACAAACAATTTACGCATTAAATACCTCCTTATTATCTTCTTCGCCATATATTTGTTCGTATTCGTCGGTTAATTTATATTCAGCAATCCAGTCGTGTTCACTTTTTGTAAGATTTTCTTTCTTGATTAGATGTTCATATTTTTCAAATCTTGTTCTAAAGCAACCGTTAAAATTTTCTGCTTGAAAATCAGCTTTTACTTCAAGACTGAATTGCTTTATTTCATCCTCTTTTTGCTT
>CAKSWS010000087.1 GCA_934512155.1 uncultured Eubacterium sp.
TGGAAAACGGCAAAACGGCAAGAGCCATTGAAATAAGCGAAGATGAAAGCGAATACTTAAAAGAGGTTTCACTGCTTACAATTAAGCCTGTTATTTATGCTTGCAATATGAGCGAAGACGATTTTTCAAACGGAATAGACAGCAACAAAAACTTTAATATCGTTAAAAAAATAGCCGCAGAAGAAGGTGCGGAAACATTGCCTATTTGTGCTGAAATGGAAGCTGAAATAGCAACGCTTGACGAAGACGAAAAAGAAATTTTTCTTGCAGATATGGGACTTGAAAAAAGCGGTCTTGACAGACTTATCAAAAAGAGTTACTCACTTTTAGGCTTAATTTCTTTCTTAACAGCAGGTAAAAAAGAAGTTCGTGCATGGACTATAAAGAAAGGCACAAAGGCACCGCAGGCAGCAGGCAAAATTCACACAGACTTTGAAAGAGGATTTATAAGAGCAGAGGTTGTTGCATTTGACGATTTGATTGCAAACGGCAGTCTTTCCGCCTGTAAAGAAAAAGGACTTGTAAGAAGTGAAGGAAAAGAATATGTAATGAAAGACGGAGATATAGTAGAATTTAGATTCAATGTGTAATTTTTGTTAATGTTACACAAAAATTTTCTTGACTTAATAAAAAAATTGTTATACTATATTAGCATGTGGAGGATTTTATGAATAAGTTAAGTGAATTGACAGAAAATGAAATTCTTTCACGGGCAAAAGAAGGAGATAATGAAGCACTGAACTTTATTATCAAAAAATACAGAAGTATGGCTGAAGCCATTGCATCTAAAGCAGACTGCAACACTTTTGAAAGAGATGATATTATTCAAGAGGGTATGATTGGTTTGCTGGCGGCAATAAAATCGTTTGACACACAAAAAGGTGCCAAATTCAGCACATACTGCTTTTCATGTATTAACAATTCAGTTCAAACGGCACTTAGAAAAACCAGCAGAAAGAAAGACATACCCGAAAGCAGTGTTATTCCCCTTGAGGAAGAATATGTGGGTAATTCTTCTGTTTACAGCAGTGCCGAAGATTCTTTCCTTGCACAAGAAAGCGTGTCTTTACTAACCAACTTATTAAACAGCAGCCTTTCAAAGTTTGAAAACAACGTTTTAAGACTGCATATGCTTGGTTGCAGCTACAACGAAATCGGCGAAAAATTAAATAAAACGCCGAAAGCTGTTGATAATGCTTTACAGCGAATCCGAAAGAAACTTAAAGAAGTTTCCTTCTAGACAAAGTTTAAGTTGCCCAGCAACAAATAATTTATAAGAGGTAAAAATTATGTATGAAGACAAAACATTAATTTGCAAGGATTGCGGAAACGAATTTGTTTTTACAGCCGGCGAGCAGGAATTTTATGCGGAAAAAGGCTTTGTAAACGAACCGCAAAGATGTAAAGCCTGCCGTGATGCAAGAAAAGCAGCTGCAAGAGCACCGAGAGAAATGCACGACGCAACATGCGCAAACTGCGGTGCCGCATGCAAAGTTCCGTTTGTTCCGAGAGAAGACAGACCTGTTTATTGCAGCGAATGCTTTGCAAAAATGAAAGAAGAATAAAATTTTGCCTCGGCTTGACCGAGGCTTATTTTTTGATTTATTTAAAAAATAATGCTTGACAATTCGATTTGTGTATGATAATATAATCGAGCAGTTGTGCAGAGGTATCGAAGTGGTCATAACGAGGCGGTCTTGAAAACCGTTTGTCCGAAAGGGCGCGTGGGTTCGAATCCCA